>VGVE01000051.1 GCA_016874135.1 Gammaproteobacteria bacterium
GACGTGGTGCAAACCCGCGGCGGAAACCTCGATCGGCAATACGGCGGCAACGGCGACATCCGAAAGCCTAGAAGACTCCAGACGCGCCGTAACTACCTTTCTCTCTATGCTGCCAGAGGAGTCGGCGGTACCGCCCGGAGAGATAATCATCGCCACAGATGCCAACCGTCAGTTAATTTATGGCCAGATCGATCCGGATGTAGCTGCGAACAGCTACTTCGAAGTGATGCGCGAGTTGCTGATGGCTGAAGCCCGCAGCAGCGGCTGTCAGATCATCGGCCTGCGAGGACCGTTTGTGGAGCACTGGGCAAAACACGGCGAACGTTTTGAATGGGCGGACGACTGGCACTGGAGCGGGACCGGCCATGGCATTCTCGCCGCCGAGTCGGAGCCCCTGCTGCGGTCTGTTCTCAAGCTTCATCCTCATGCTGCAGATACACAGTGATTTGATCCTCGTCGGCGTACACGGTGATGACGATGGGCCGGCAGCAAACGGAACAGTCTTCAATATAGGACTGTTCCGGCTCACTCGGATCGATCAGCAGCTCGATTGATTCGCCACAGTAAGGGCAGTCCGCATGATGGGGGATGGTGTCGTAGTACACAGGACTTCTCCGTTCAGCTCGATCTTCACCAGCGTCATTCGGCCTTGTGCTGAAGCACCCGCTTTCCAAGCCAGGGCATGCATCCGAGCAGAATCACATAGATCACCGCGGCAGTGGAGTAAGGCAACGTTGGCGCAACCTGGTACAGCAGACCACCGAGCAGCGGGCCAATGGTAAAGCCGAGGGGGCCGCAGCTCCCGGCTACCCCGGCCACTGCGCCCTGTTCATGTTTCGAAACAGCGAGCGATGCACCGGCCATGAATCCTGGGCCCGCGAGCCCCATGCCAAAACCCTGGATCATGAGCGCGCCGGTGAGCGCCCAGCGGTTTTCAGCCAACGCCATGATCACGAACGCAACGATCAGGAGTGGCAGCGCCAGACGCAGCAGCGTGAACGGCGCCACGTCGATCCTCTGCACGATCACCGCTTGCGCAAACAACGAACAGACCGCGGAGGCCATCATCGCCACGCCCATAGTCTGCGCGGTCTGGGCCCCGGTGAGCCCGAGGGCATCCTGAAAACGAAAGCCCATGGTCTGCTGCACCAGTGCATTGCCCATGAACATCGTCACGCCGACGATGACGAAGGGCAGTATGCGTGGGTCGGTGTACTTCATCCGCGGAGGTACCACACCGGGTGAGTGCTTCGGCAGTTCGGGCAGGAAGCGCCATACAAAGAGCCCGTTTAGCAAAGCGGCTGCCGCCATGATCCAGAGCGGCGCCGTCAGGTCGATGGTGGCAAATACAGCAACGGCTGGACCGAGAATCGCGCCGACATTGTTGGCGGCACCGGCCGCACCCATGCCACGTGTGCGGTTGGCCGCGCTCGTCACATCCGCCATGTACGCATTCGCCGCCGGCATCGTCGCCGACATCACCGATGCATGCATGACCCGCGTGACGAGGAGCGCAATGAAAAGTGCTGTGCCCGTGATAAAGCCAGCGATGCCCAAGTGCAAAGTTGTATTGAAGAGCCCCGTGCCGGCTGTGAATCCGAAGATGCCGGTGAGAATGATGCGCTTTCGTCCCAGTGAGTCCGACAACCGCCCCCAGCGCGGGCTTGAGAGAAAAACGGTTAGCGACGATGCGCTGATGATGGCGGTGATCTGCAGCTCCGAGAGCCCCATATCGCGGCCGAGTGGCGCCAGTACGGGGAAAAGCACGGTGAACCCCATGCCGACGACCACGAGCGAAGCAACCAGCATGCGCTGCGCATGCGCGTGATCCGTATCGGTCATTTCATATCCGCTATGAGTCAGCGCTTGCGCAGAACCAGCGAGCCGATGGAGTACCCGGCACCGAAAGAACAGATCACTCCGTGATCACCTGCCCTCAGGTCCTCATGATTCTCAGCGAAGGCGATGATCGAGCCGGCGGAAGCCGTATTGGCGTATTCATCCAGCACGATGGGCGCCACGTCCTTCGTAGGTTCTGTGCCGAGCAGGCGTCGCACGATGAGCTGGTTCATGTTGATGTTGGCCTGATGCAGCCACCACCGACGGATATCGGGTACGGCAAGTCCGAGTGTTTCGATCTGTGCCAGCAAATGATCCGCTGCCATCGGACAGACTTCCTTGAACACCTTGCGGCCATTCTGGTGGAACAGCTTGTCAGTGCCAAAAGGATCGGAATCGTCAGCGAAAGAGAGATAACCGAAGTTCGAACGGATGTTGTTTGAATAGACTGTTTTCGCTCGGGTACCCAGCACGGTGTAGCTGTGGGCCGAGGTGCAGGTGTCGGCGCGTTCAAGCACCATCGCCGTCGCCACGTCACCGAAGATGAAGTGACCGTCGCGATCCTTGTAGTTCACTTGCGGCGATGTGAGTTCCGGATTGATGACGAGCACTGCGCGGGCAGAACCAGCCGCGACGGCGTCATAGGCGCGCTGCAATGCGAAAGTGGCTGCGGAACACGCCACCAGCATGTCGAATCCGAAGCCGTCGATACCAAGTGCGGCCTGCACCTCGATCGCGATCGCCGGATAGGCGCGCTGGGTATAGGCACAGGACACCACCACCATGTCGATGTCGGCGGCGGTCTTGTTCGCTGCGGCAAGCGCTGGTCGCGCCGCATGCAACGCCATAGCAGCCTGGTGGGAAAGTTCATCCTCTCCACGCTCTGGAATAGCGGGTCGCATCCGTTCTATATCGAGGATGCCGTCCTTGATGTAGGCATACCGTTGGCGGATACCCGAGGCTTTTTCAATGAACTCCACACTTGAAGGCTGGTGCGGCTCGAGTTCCCCCCTCTCGATGCATACTGCGTAACGACGGTTCTCTTCCGCTGCCCAGGCGTTGTAGCTCTCCACGAGCTCGGCATTGGTGATGACGTGTTCAGGATGCCAGAGCCCGACACCACTGATGACAACTTCATTCATGCGCGTTCCAGGGAAGCCAGTTCTTCATCGCTGAGTTGCCGGGCTTCTTCTTCTACCAAGTGCGGGACATCGTCGACCACCGGGTAGGCCAGTTCACTTTGCCGGCACCAAAGCTCACCGCAATCACGCCTGTAGATCAGCGGCGCTTTGCTCACCGGACACACCAGTAGTTCGAGCAGCCGCGGGTCGATCATGCGAACGGATCCTTCAGCACAATCGTCTCGCTGCGTTCGGGACCAGTACTGATGATGTCGATGCTCGCACCCACCGACTCTTCAACGCGGCGAATATAGCGCCGGGCGTTTTCCGGCAACCCCTGCAAGCGCTTGATGCCAAGAGTCGACTGCGACCAACCCGGCAACGTCTCATAAACCGGGGTTACTTCTTCGTAGTACTCGCTGCCGAAATTCGGTAGGTGGGCGGTATGGGCAGGTCGCTCATAACCGGTACAGATGCGGATTTCTTCGAGCCCATCGAGAACGTCGAGTTTGGTGAGACAAAGCCCGGAGATGCTGTTGATCTGCACGGCCTGTCGCAGTGCCACCGCATCAAACCAGCCACAACGCCTGGGCCTACCTGTGGTGGAACCGAATTCCTTGCCCCGCTCGGCGAGTCGTTTACCCACATCATCAAAGAGCTCGGTGGGAAAAGGTCCCGATCCAACCCGAGTCGCATAGGCCTTGGTGATGCCAAGGATGTAATCGAGGTACTTCGGTCCGAAGCCGCTGCCTACAGCGGTGCCGCCCGCTGTGGTATTGGAAGACGTGACAAAAGGGTAGGTGCCGAGATCGATGTCGAGCAGTGCTCCTTGTGCACCCTCAAAGAGGATGTTCTTGCCGGACTCGCGCAGGCCGTGTAGCAGAGCGACGACGTCAGTGACCATCGGCTTGATCTGCTCACAGATGGCGGCGCAGTCATCGAGAGTTTTCTGGAAATCGACGGGCTCAGTCTTGTAATAGTTGACGAGCATGAAGTTGTGATAGGCCATCACTTCCGAAAGCTTGGCCGCAAACCCCTGCCAGTGAAACAGGTCACCCAGACGTACGCCGCGCCTAGCGACCTTGTCTTCGTAGGCAGGGCCAATACCGCGCCCTGTGGTGCCGATCTTCTGGCTGCCTCTCGCTTCTTCTCGTGCGCGATCGAGGGCGGCGTGATACGGCAGGATCAGGGGACACGCGGGGGAAATCTTCAGGCGCTCGCGCACCGGCACACCCTGTGCTTCGAGATTCTTCACCTCGTTGAGCAGCGCATGGGGTTCGAGCACCACACCATTGCCGACGATGCACTCGACGCCTTCCCGCAGGATGCCACTGGGAATGACGTGCAGTACGGTCTTCTTGCCGTCTATGACCAGCGTATGGCCGGCATTGTGACCACCCTGGAAACGAACGACCGCGGCCACACGATCCGTCAGCAGATCGACGATCTTGCCTTTGCCTTCGTCACCCCATTGGGTACCGATGACGACAACATTACTGCCCATGCCGACCTCTCAACACCCACCCCTCACTGTTCTTCACAAGTTCACGCACACAACGCGACGGTGGTGTATCGCTCTTGTCGAGTGCCTGGATCACCACCTCGCCTGCCTGTCGTAGCTCACGGACACGTTTGTCACGTGCGACATCCAACCCCTCGCTGAATGGCACCCAGATGGCAGCACGCCGACCGGTTTCATTCGCCCGGTCGAGCAGGCGCAGCAGGTTCAGATCGAACCCCGTCGCCGGACGGCCATGACCGAAGTGTGCGCCAATGCCGTCGTAGCGGCCACCCTGGGCCAGTGGCGCCCCTTGATCCGCCTGGTACGCCGCAAACACGGGGCCGTTGTGGTAGCCGTAGCCGGAGAGTTCACTCAGATCAAAACGGATCGATATCCCGGGCGCTTCAGTCCGGACTTTCGCCGCTACCGTCTCCAGTTCATCCAGCGCCGTATACACGTCCCGCGGAGCGCTCTTCCAGCGAGTGCGCGCCGTGGCCAGAATCGAGGCGTCACCCATCATGGCCGGCAGTTCTACCAGCATCGTTGACACACCGGAGGCGGCAACCAGCTCCGCGATATCCGTCTCCGATTTGCGCTGAACGGCCTCGAAGAGCTGACGGGCCACTTGAGGGGACAGACTGGTTCCTGCCACCAGTGCGCGGAATACACCCATGTGACCGAGCAACAGTACCGGCGCTGCAACTCCGGCGATTCGCAGTGCTTCGATCATCAAGCCGATAACTTCCGCGTCCGCGGATGGTGATGGAGACCCGAAGAGTTCGGCACCGGCCTTGAACTGGATGCGGGAATCGAGCGGCCCGCGCGGATTGGCATGGACCACCGGCCCCGCGTAGCAGAGGCGTTGCACACCTTCCACGCGGCGGGAGTGTGCATCGATCCGCACGGCCTGCGAGGTCATGTCGGCACGCACCCCGAGCATGCGCCCGGACTGCTGATCGATGGCCTTCAGCGTCTGCAGGTCAAGATCGCGACCACTGCCGACCAGAAGTGAATCGAGATATTCGACCAACGGGGGTTCAACGTGCTCATAACCCCAGACCACAAACAGGTCGAGGACTGCACGTCGCAGGTCTTCCAGTGCGGCGGCAGCAGGTGGAAGGAGGTCGTCCACGCCATGTGGCAACCGCCACCGGTTGTCGTTCATGGCAGGTTCCCAGGGCGTCAGCCTTCGATCTTTTTCAGGTATTTGAAGAAGTCGCTCGACGGGTCGATGACGATGACATCGTCCTTGCCGGAGAACACCTTCCTGTAAGCATTAAGGCTGCGATAGAAGGCATAGAAATCCGGGTCTTTCCCGAACGCACCGGCGTAGATAGATGCAGCCTTGGCATCACCGTCACCGCGAATCCGTTCCGAATCCCGGTAGGCATTGGCTTCAATCACCAGCGACTGGCGCTCGGCATCGGCACGTATTCCTGCGGCAAGTTCATCACCCTGCGCGCGATAGCGTTTGGCTTCAATTTCCCGCTCGGAGGCCATCCGGCGATACACGTCTTCAGATACTTCCTGGGGAAGGTCGATACGCTTCACGCGCACATCGATCACTTGCACACCGGCGGCCTCACGCATGACGCGGTCAAGCGCCGAGGTGATTTCTTCCATCAGCTCATCCCGCTTGCCGGATACCACCTCATGCATGTCGCGACGGCTGATCTGGTTGCGCAACCCTTCGTTGACACGTTCCGAGAGAATGCGCATCGCTGCGGTCTCGTCACCGGAGGTCGCCTTGTAGAACGCGGCCACATCGTCGATCCGCCACTTGGCGAACGAATCGACGATGACCGGCTTTTTCTCCAGCGTGAAATATCGTTGTGGCTCCGTATCCAGCGTGAGGATACGGCCGTCGAATTTCTTCACCTCTTCAGCCACTACCCAACGAAAATGCAAGCCGGCCGGAATATTCGACTGCACCACGGCACCGAACCGTAGCAGTACCGCCCGCTCCGTCTGCCGCACCACGTAGAGTGAGTTGTAGACCAGCAGGAAAACACCAAACACCACAGCCAGAATCATCATCGAGCGGTTGTTCATGAGATTACCTTTCGCCCCTTCGCTGCGTCGTTAACGTACCACGCGGCTGCGTTCGGCATCCGCACGATCGTTGAGCTTGCGGATATCGTCCGAAAGTTCCTGCACCATGTCTTCATTGCGGGGTGCAACCATTGCTGAAGCTCCGGCCTGCTGCATGCGATCGAGAGGCAACATCATGAGATTGTTGCCCTGCACATCCACCATGATCTTCGAAGTATTGCCAAGTACGGATTCCATGGCATCGATGTAGAGGCGATCCCGCGTCACCCCTTTGGCACCCTGGTACTCGGCCAGGAGCTTGGAGAAGCGCTCTGCTTCACCTTCTGCCCGAGCGATGACCTGATCACGATAGGCATTGGCGCGTTCGATCTGCTTTTGTGCTTCACCGCGTGCGCGTGGCACCACGCTCTCCGCTACGGCGTTGGCTTCGTTGATGACACGCTGCTCATCTTCCTTGGCTTTCTGTACGTCGTCGAACGCATCCCGCACCTGGTTCGGCGGCGAAGTACGGTCAATGTTGACCTTGGAAATGAGGATGCCGGTGCGGTAACGGTCCAGATAGTTCTGCAGCCGCTCCTGTACTTCCATCGCAATGGCTTCGCGACCCTCGGTCATCACACTGTCCATCTTGGAGCCGCCGGCTACATGGCGGAGGGCACTCTCCGTCGCGTGAACAAGGCTCGCCGCCGGATTACGCACTTCGACAACATGCGCTTTCGGATCACTCACAACCCACTGCACGGTAAGGCTGACTTCGACGATGTTTTCGTCTTCGGTAAGCATGTGTGCCGAATGTTCATGGGACTGCACGCGCGTCACATTCAATTTTTCGACGCGATCGATGATCGGCGGGTTCCAGTGCAGACCGGGCATGACGATATCTTCCTGCAAGGCGCCGAAGCGGAACACGACACCCCGCTCCTGTTCATCTACCTGGTAGATGCCAAGAGCCAAATAAAGGATGACGAGGAGACCCAGTCCGATCCCCAGCGCGCTACCCGCCGCTTTGCCGGAAGACGCTCCGGAGCTGCCACCGCGGCCCTTGCCGAAAATGCCAGACAACTGCGCCTGCAGTTTGCGAAACGCCTCATCAAGATCCGGTGGGCCCCGGTCACCGCCACGGCCACCCCACGGGTCACGGTTACCGCCACCCGACTCATTCCACGCCATAGATGCTCTGCGTCATGTCATTTGGGACGGCAATTCTAGCCCACATTGTTCACGCGGGGCTATTTGGGGCGGGCATTCACACTGATTCGATTTCTTCGATGAGTCCACGATGGGTCTGTCGCAACCGCCCGAGCAGTTGTTCATCCGCGAGCACAGTGATCGCGACCGAGCCATCCTCACGGATGTCCTCGGATTGCACCGCACCCTGCGCATAGAGCCAGGCGCGAGTCTGGCCATCTTCCGGAGCCAGCAGAATGCGCACCGCGGGCCGATGTACACCGAGGGTGTCGCCCATCGCTTCCACCAGCGCCTCGATGCCCTGCCCGGTGATGGCACTGACCGCGGCGCCATCCACCGGTGGGGAACCCTCCACCCGATCAATCTTGTTCCAGACCATCACCGTAGGGATCGCATCCGCGCCAATTTCCGCAAGGACAACTGTGACTGCGGCGATCTTGTCCGCGACTTTTGGATCACTGGCATCAACCACGTGCAGCAGGAGGTCCGCCGCAGCCACTTCTTCGAGCGTCGCCTTGAACGCTTCCACCAGACCATGGGGCAGATTGCTGATGAAGCCGACGGTGTCGGTGAGGATGCACTCACCGGCTCCGGGTACGAGCAAACGCCGCATGGTTGGATCGAGAGTCGCGAAAACCTGGTCTTCCACGTAGGTGCCCGCGGCGGTGAGCGCATTGAAGAGCGTGGATTTGCCGGCATTGGTGTAACCGACGAGCGAGATCACCGGGACATGGTTTCGCTGTCGCCGTTTGCGTGACAGCAGCCGGCGCTGTTCCACTTCTTCGAGGCGAGCCTTCGTTGCCTTGATGCGCGTCGCAATCATGCGCTGGTCGAGTTCGATCTGAGTCTCCCCCACACCTGCTCGCCCGCCGATACCCCCACTCTGCCGATCGAGGTGTGTCCAGCCGCGCACGAGCCGCGATTGCTGGTGTTCAAGCTGCGCCAGTTCCACCTGCAGCTTGCCTTCGTGGGTTTGGGCGCGCGCCGCAAAGATGTGCAGGATCACTTCGGTGCGGGTGAGCACCGCGAGCGAGAGACTCTTTTCGAGGTTACGTTGTTGCCCCGGCGACAGATCATGATTGACGATGAGGACATCCGCGCCCTGGGCGCCGGCTTCCATCAGGATCTCTTCGACCTTGCCTTCACCGATGAACCAACGAGGATCCGGTGCATCGCGGCGTGTGGTGATCCGTCCACACACCTCGAGTGAGAGTGCGCGGCAGAGCTCTGCGAGCTCATCCAGATCTGGCGCAGGGCCTTTCTGATTCGACTGTTTATTACGTCGCTGCTGGCGGAACTCGACGTGCAACAGCAGGGCTTTTTTTCCAGCGGATGGGCGATCCACAAACATGCGACAACCTCCAGCTCATCTGCGGTGGTCTGGGTGGCCGGTGGATCGACAACGATGCGTCAGAAAAGTCGGAGCTTGCGCGCGGGTCAGGTCCCTCTCTTTACTGCGCTTCGCTCTCTTTATATCGATTCACTTTTGGCTTCGTCGATTCCCGGCCCGACCAGTTTCACATTGCGTGCTGGCACCACGGTGGAGATGGCGTGTTTGTAAACCATCTGACTCACTGTGTTGCGCAGCAGAATCACGAACTGGTCGAACGATTCGATCTGACCCTGCAACTTGATGCCGTTGACGAGGTAGATCGACACTGGCACGCGTTCCTTGCGCAGGGCGTTGAGATAAGGGTCTTGTAAGGACTGCCCCTTTGACATGTTTGCTCTCCAGGCGATGTGGGTGCGGGATGAAGCCTTGGTACCTGGCTGTTTCCTTTGCCCTTCCGGAATTCCATCCGCACTATGGCCAGCACCTTCACGGAATGCAAGCCGCAGCACCGCCTCGGCAGACTCCGTCACTGACTTGTTGCTGATGCGATGCAGTCTGTCTGTGGAAACCACACCCGATGCAGTTGTGATCACGTTGTCAGCTCCGGCTTCATCCCGCTGCCAGCCGCGCAGCCACGTGAACTGACGACGTGCGAGACCGCGTGTCGCGGTGATGGACGCAAATTTCATTTCTGCTTCGCTCTGACCTGCATCGAGTCCCGCCCATACCTGGCGATAGCCCACGCTGCGGATGGACGCGAGGTCCGGGTGCAGATCACCTCGCGCGCGGAGTCGTTCAACTTCCACCACGAATCCATCAAGAAACATCCGTTCCAGGCGATGTTCAATTCGTTGATGCATCTCTGCGCGGTCAAAGGGGTCCGTCCAGAACTGCACCAACCTTGCGCCATGCCGATCCGCTGCGCTGCGCGCATGCCCCCAAAAAGAAGAGAGCGCCTTGCCGGTCAGCGCATGAACTTCGAGCGCGCGGGACAGCCGCTGCGGATTGTTCGGGTGAATGCCTTTCGCCGCTTCAGGATCGATGCGTAAAAGATCTTCATGAAGCGCTGCCCAGCCGCGCACCCGCGCTTCATTCGCGATGTGCTCGCGTACCGCTACGGTTGACTCCGGTACCGCATCAAAACCATCGCGAAAACCGCGCAGGTACATCATCGTACCGCCTACGAGCACCGGTACACGTCCCGCGGCAAACGCCTGGCGTACTGCAGCATCCGCATCATTCACGAAGTCACTCACCGAGTAACTCTCCGCCGGATCGCGGATGTCGATAAGTGCGTGTGGATAACGGATGAGTTCAGCGGTGGAGGGCTTGGCGGTGCCGATGTCGAGCCCCCGATAGATCATCGCCGAATCGACGGAGATCAGCCCTGCCGGGATCCGGTCCGCGAGCGCCATGGCGAGGTCGGTTTTGCCACTTGCCGTGGCACCGGTGATGGCGATGATCAGGCGTTCCAAGTGCTAGCCCGCGCTATTCATGAGCAG
Source organism: Gammaproteobacteria bacterium (assembly GCA_016874135.1). Taxonomy (GTDB): domain Bacteria; phylum Pseudomonadota; class Gammaproteobacteria; order Pseudomonadales; family Azotimanducaceae; genus SYFY01. Next base: position 10,537 of record VGVE01000051.1, read on the forward strand.
TCTGCTGCGGCCGCATACCATGCGGACTAGCGCCCCCGCAGGAACAGGCGGTCCAGTTCCTCCAGAGAGAGTTCACGCCATGTAGGGCGGCCGTGATTGCATTGCCCTGCGTTCTCGGTGACTTCCATCTCCCGTAGCAGCGCATTCATCTCCGCGATACTCATGGGTCGATTCGCCCGCACCGAGCTGTGGCAGGCAAGAGTGGCGAGGAGATCGAGCGCCCGGTTTTCAATTCGCTCACTGCGCTCCATTTCGGCAAGATCACCAAGCACATCGATCAGCATTGCCGCCGCGTCACCACCGGCAAGAGACAGGGGCACCGCTTTCACCCGCAGGGTGCTCGCACCCATACGGTCGATCACGAGGCCGGAGTCCGCGAGCAACTCCGTATGTTCTTCGGCGAGGTCTGCTTCAACTTCGCTGACCGGAACGATGATCGGGATCAGCAGCGATTGCATCTGTGGGCTTGCCTGCCGTCGCTGCTCCTTCATGCGCTCATAAACGATCCGCTCATGAGCTGCGTGGATATCAACGAGGATCAGTCCACTGCTGTTTTGCGCGAGCAAATAGACACCGTGCAACTGGGCGAGCGCGAATCCGAGTGGCGGCACAACACGCGATGGCGGAACGGCACCCGCATCATGAACTTGCGGAATTCGCCGTTGATCAACGCCGGAACCAACCAGTCGTTCCTGCGAAAGGCCCGCTGCCTGCTCAACTGGATCCACCTGCGCATAACGCCACGACACAGATGGAACTTCTGTTCGGGGAAGTGGCAGGTTCAGAGCGGGCTGTTCAGGCACAGCGGTAACAAGCTCGGTTGCTGAAGCCGGAGAACCGCGCTGCTGTGTATCGTCCGGCCGCACATCCCGAAGCGCCCGGTTGAGCATCCCGAAAATGAAGTCATGCACATCGCGCGCTTCACGGAAACGCACCTCGTGTTTCGTTGGATGCACGTTCACATCCACCGATTCCGGCGGCAGATCGAGGTTCAATACAAACACCGGATGCCGTGCACCGAACAGCACGTCGCGATACGCCTGGCGGATGGCATGGGCGACGAGCTTGTCGCGCACTACGCGGCGGTTCACAAAGAAGAACTGGTGATCTGCATGGCCGCGGGAAAATGTCGGCAAGCCAACCCAGCCGTGCAAACGATAGGGTCCACGCCGTTCATCAATGTGAATCGAACGCGCTGGAAAATCCTCACCCAGAATGCGCGCCAGACGTTGTTCCATCGCGCCCGCAGGCAACACAAATTTGGATCCACCAAGCGCAACTTCAAACGCCACCTCGGGTTCGGCGAGCATGAGCCTCTTGAGGGTAGCGTCGATGGCCTGGGTCTCACTGCGTTCCGTCTTGAGGAACTTGCGCCGCGCCGGTGTGTTGAAGAAGAGGTCTCGTACTTCAACACTGGTGCCGACGGGGTGAGCGACGGGTCGGTCATGCAGCACTTCATCACCGACCATGGCGAGAGCATGACCCTGGCTCTGTGCCTCGGTGCGTGACTGGATTTCTACACGTGCGACCGAACCAATGCTGGCCAGCGCTTCGCCGCGAAAGCCAAGACTGCCGATCACGAAGAGATCATCGACACTGCGGATCTTGCTGGTGGCATGACGCGCAAACGCGCGTGGCAGATCGTCCCGGTGAATCCCGTGGCCGTTGTCGCGCACCAGAATCCGGTTGATCCCGCCCTGTTCGGTCTGGATGAGGATTTGGGTCGCACCGGCATCGAGGCTGTTTTCCACCAGCTCCTTGACGATGGACGCCGGTCGTTCAACCACCTCGCCAGCTGCAATCTGGTTGGCCACCACTGCCGGCAAGATGTGAATGCGCCCGAGCATCGAGTCAGCTGGCGGGAATAACGAGCACCTGGCCAATGCGCACGGTGTCGGATTTGAGATTGTTGGCTTCGCGCAGTTTTCGCTGGCTGATACCGAAGCGGCTCGCGACCCGGGACAAGGTATCGCCACGCACCACCTCATAACGTGTTCCCCGCGCCCGCGAACGATCTTCAGCAAGCCGTTTGGCAAGAAGTGTCCCCGGCGGTGGCGAATTCTCAATCCAGCTCCGGATACCTTGCACGATGGCTGTGGCCACTTTTTCCTGATGTGCGGACTGTGACAGAAGCCGAGCTTCAGCCGGATTCGAGAGGAACCCTGTCTCCACCAGTATTGAGGGAATGTCCGGTGCTTTCAGCACCATGAACCCGGCTTGTTCAACGTAGCGTTTGTGCAGGTTTGTAGTGCGCCCGAGACTGGACAGTACAGACTTGCCGGCATCCACGCTGGCTGACCGGTTGCCCTCCATCGAGAGATCCAGAAGCACAGACTTCAGCACCGGGTCTTTGCCTTTAAGCGACACCTCACCGACGCCGCCGATCAGGTCGGAGCTATTTTCTTTCTGGGCGAGCCTCCGACCCATTTCCGAAGTGGCGCCCCGTTCAGACAACGTGAACACCGAGGCACCTCGGACATCGCCGCGGGTGAACGCATCCGCATGTATCGATACGAAAAGATCAGCGCGTGCTTTTCGGGCGAACTCAAACCGGTCCCGCAGCGCAATGTAATAGTCACCATCGCGAACCAGCAGCGACTTGAATCCGCCCAGTGCATCGATTTTCGCTGCGACCCGGCGCGAGATCTGCATGACGATGTTCTTTTCATACTGCCGGTTGGCCGCGATGGCGCCAGGGTCCTCACCGCCATGGCCAGGGTCGATGGCAATCAGCACATCGCGGTCACCCTGGGTACGCGGGGCTTCAACCGGTTTCTTCTGCCCGGATCCCGCGGCAAACAGATCCAGTACCAAACGATGTCCATAAGGGGCGATGGGCGCGAGGGTAAACGCCTTTGGTTCGAACCGGCCTTTGAGCACGATGGTCAATTGGTAGTCAGGCCCGGACACCTGGCCTTGCAAAGCGTTGATGCGTTGTCGCGGAGCCGCGACTATTTCCGTATCGAGCTGAGCGCCGGGCTTGGTCGATGCGAACACGATGACCACTTTGTCAGCATCATTCGTCAGCGTGTACTTCACGACCTCGGTCGCATCAAACACGACCCGGGTGTGATCCGGCGCTTCATGCACGCGGATGTTCTCGAGCACGTTGGCGAATAGCGTTCCGGCCGGCCAGCCGGAAACCATCATGATCAGCAGCCGCATCGTAATGCGCATCAACGTCCGTCGGCTGTTCAACGATCCTCTCATTCCGGGTCTGTCATGCCGAGTGCTGCATACCGAAAACTTCATACACAGAACTTCATGCCGAATCTTGGGCGGTGATCACGTTAACCTCTGCGCGGCGGTGATCGTCCTCGATCGTCAGCGTGACCGAGATGTCCGCCGGAGGCAACACATCAGCGGCGCGTTCAGGCCATTCGATGAGCCGGATACCCGGTTCCGCAAGCAGGTCATCAAGCCCGACAAAGGCGAGTTCATCGGCCCGCGCGATGCGGTACAGGTCAACGTGCAGGACGCGCAGACCTGCCACCTCGTAGGGCTCGAGCAGCGTGTAGGTCGGACTCTTGACCGCACCCTGATGGCCGAAGGCCCGCAGGATGCCGCGGCTCAGAGTGGTTTTGCCGGCACCAAGATCACCGTGCAGCCATACACAGGCATCACTGCTGTACATCGTCCTGAGCAGTGCTGCGAGTTCCTGGCCGAGTGCCAACGTTTCTTCTTCATTACGAAGCACACGCTGCAAACGCATCAGGACGAAGCCTTCAGTTCATCGATGACGTCGCCCGCCAGCATCGCGCGCGCGCCACACCGCCGGGCTGCACGATCACCTGCCAACGCATGCGCCAAGACAGCATGCTGCGTTGCTTCGTAAACGGGTTCGCCCGCCGCAATGTGGGCGGCAATCACTCCGCTGAGCACATCGCCCATACCTGCGGTTGCCATGCCGGGATTGCCGGCGCCACACACACTGAGGCGGCCTTCATCGGCAATCAGCGTGCCTGCGCCTTTGAGTACCGCCACGGCCCTTGTCCTTGCAACAAGTGCACGCACGCTGCCAGTCCGGTTCGCCTGCACGTCCTGCGGTGACTGGCCGAGCAGTCCTGCGGCTTCTGCAATGTGTGGCGTGATGACTGCCGGTTGCGGTGGCTTAGCCGCCCGCTGCCAATGAAACAAGCCGTCCGCATCCAGAACCACCGGCGCTGTGGTGCCCGACATGACACGATCGAAACACGTCGCTCCCCACCGCTCACGTCCAAGGCCCGGCCCGAGCACCACACAGTCGGCCCTTTGGAGCAGCGCATGCAGCGCCGTCACTTCAGCTGCGTCTACCACCATGAGTTCAGGCCGTCGCGCGAGAATGGCTGGGCGATGTTCCGGGCGGGTGGCAACGGTGACCATGCCAGCACCGGCGCGCATCGCGGCCTCGCCGGCCAGAATCACTGCCCCACCCATGTTGAGATCTCCACCGCACACAACCACATGGCCGCGCTGGTGTTTGTAGGTGTTGAGGGGGAGTGGTGGCCGGGGCGGCAAGATCGTCAGTAACGGCGATCCGTGACCGGAAAGCGACTCCGGGACACCCAGGCTGTCGAAACACAGCTGCCCGCAGACTTCGCGGCCTATACCGGTGAATTGGCCGATCTTGCGCGTGATGAAGGTCGTCGTGACCGTGGCCCGAACCACCGCACCTCCCGCGCCGCCAGTTGGTCCGCCACTGTCCGCATCGAGCCCGGTAGGCAGATCCATGGCAAGCACGGGGCTTCCAGATTGATTGATCCAGTCAACCGCACCGGCGATGGGCTCACGCAAGTGGCCGGTTTGACCAGTGCCCAAGAGTGCGTCGACGATCACGTCTCCTGCCGGGAGCTGTGCAGGCGTGAACGGAATCGCCACTAAACCCTGGTCATTCGCGTAGACCACGGCTTGCGCGGCATCTGCAGTCGAAGTTGCCAGCCCCACTTGCACAAGCGTGACCTTGATGCCGAAGTCCCGCGCCAGCGCGGCGACCACATAACCATCACCGGCATTGTTCCCTTTGCCACACAGCACGGTGATCGAACGCACGCCGGGCCAGGTCTGCAACAAAGTGGCAAACGCATACTGGCCCGCCCGCAGCATCAGCTCGAACCCGGTGACACCGAGTTCGGAAATGGCACGCGCATCCGCGGCGCGGCTTTGAGCGGCGGTATACAGGGGCAACACGACAGATTGGTCCATTATTCCGTTATGTGAGTTGAAGTATCGAGCAGGGGCTCTTGATTCACGCCAGTATACTCGTGGACATGGAACCACTCCCCGAAACCACACTGCGAGCGTTGCGCCACGACCTCGACACCTGGGCGCTCAATGCCGGTTTCGATGCCCTCGGCGTCGCTGATCTGGATCTTGCGGTCCATGGACCACGGCTACGCGCCTGGCTCGAGGGTGGCTATCACGGAGACATGGCGTACCTTGAGCGCAACCTCGACAAACGCCTCGATCCTGCCCGGCTGGTTGACGGCGTAGTGCGGGCCGTTGTGGTGCGTATGAACTACCTGCCAGAGGGACAAAATCTGCCACTCAGTCTCGCGGACCGTGAGCGCGGCTACATCGCCCGTTATGCCCTTGGCCGTGACTATCACAAGGTGATGCGACGACGCCTGGCACGGCTGGCGGAACGGATCTCGGCCGCGATTGCACCATTGTCTCATGGCTATCGGGTTTTTACCGATTCGGCACCGGTCCTCGAAAGGGCTCTGGCGATCAAGGCAGGGTTCGGCTGGACGGGGCGCAATAGCCTTGTTTTGAATGCCGAAGCCGGATCGTGGTTTTTCATTGGCGAAATCCTCACTGATCTGCCGTTGCCAGTGGATGCGCGGCGCGATGAGGACCAGTGTGGCGCATGCCACGCCTGCCTGCGGGTTTGCCCAACCGATGCCATTCGTGACGACCGCACAATTGATGCGCGCCGGTGTATCAGTTACCTCACCATCGAAAACCGCGGCACGATTCCGCTCGAATTTCGCAGTGCCATCGGCAACCGGATCTTCGGTTGCGACGACTGCCAGATCTGGTGCCCATGGAACCGGTCAGCACCACACAGCACAGAACCCGGCTTTCGCCCGCGTGAAACGCTGGACCAAAGGCCGCTGGATGAACTCTTTGCACTTGATGAAGACGGATTCCTGAAGCTCACGGAAGGCACGGCGATGCGGCGTATCGGTTTCGAACAGTGGCAGCGCAATCTGGCGGTGGCACTCGGCAACGCCGCACCAGCGCCTGACCGGATCGCACTTCTTCAATCGCGCCTCGAATCCGCGACGCCCATGGTCGCAGAACACATCCGTTGGGCGTTGGATCAACTCGTGCGCAAAAACGTCGAGCGGTAGTGTTTGAGTTCTTCGAGAGACTCGCGGATATCCGCGAGTGCCGTGTGGTTGCCCTGCTTCTTGAATCCCGTAGCCACATCCGGACGCCAGCGACGAGCGAGTTCCTTGAGTGTGCTGACATCGATGATGCGGTAGTGTAGCCAGGCTTCAAGGACAGGCATGTAGCGATAAAGGAAGCGGCGATCCTGCCAGACTGTATTGCCGCACAGCGGCGCGGTTTTTTCGGCGACATGGGCCTTGATGAACGCCAGCGTCCGCTGCTCGGCTTCGACCATGGAAACCCCTTCGGTTCGCACCCGCGCGAGCAAACCGGATTCGCCATGGGTGCGCTGATTCCAGTCATCCATGCCAGCGAGCACCGCTTCCGGCTGGGCAATGGCAAAAACCGGGCCTTCGGCGATGACATTGAGCTCGTCGTCGGTGATCAGTGTCGCCACCTCGAGAATGCTGTCACGGTCGGGATCAAGCCCGGTCATTTCCATGTCCATCCAGACGAGTGTCGCTGGCATTCGATTGCTCCTTGAAAATCGGATTCGTCCATTTCATCGTGAACCGCCCGGTGTTGCCACTCGCACCGGACTTCAGAATCCAGGAGAGCCATGATCGCCGTTCCCGTCCTGCATGACCCGGAATCCTTTCGCACAGTTGATAGAACCGGGGATCGAAGCCGCTGGCTTATCGTCCACGTCGCCGATCCGGCTGCTTTTGCGCAGGCGCACCTGCCTGATGCACAACTCGTAGCACCCCGTGAGCTGGTCCTGGGCACACCACCGGCACCGGGTCGACTACCGCCACAGGCGCAGATTGAAAGTGTGCTCGGGCGTATCGGCTATAGACCGGATCAGCACATCGTCTTGTACGACGATGAAGGCGGTGGTTGGGCTGGCCGCTTCGGTTGGACACTCGACGTGATCGGCCATCATGACTGGGGCTACGTCGATGGCGGAATTCACGCGCTGCATCAGGCGGGGGTAGCACTCGTCGATGGGGCGCCTGCCCCGGTGACGCCGACAGCGGTTCGTGTCTCGATCGATCAGGGTCCCATTGCCGAGATCCCTGACATCCTGAAGCTGCTCGGCACACCTGGCCACGTGATCCTGGATGCACGCTCTCATGAAGAATATGTCGGCACGCGGATCGCAGCAGCTCGGGCCGGGCACATCCCCGGCGCGGTCAATATCGACTGGTTGCGATTCCAGGACCGCAACAGGCAGACGCGGCTGGTCGAAGATCTTGAGACCCTGTTGTCGTCGAATGGCGTGACCCGGGACAAACGTGTGATCACCCACTGTCAGACCCATCACCGCTCCGGCCTGAGCTACATGGCGCTGCGGTTGCTCGGGTTTACCGACGTTAAGGCATATCACGGCTCATGGTCTGAGTGGGGCAATCGCGATGACACGCCGATCGAAAGCTATAAAGAAACAAACTGATCAACAACAGAAAAACGACGGCAGAAAAGTGAAGACATTCTCGTGAGCATCTTTGTCACGCTGCAGAAACTTTTGCCGCAGCACCTCATCTCGCGCATCACCGGATTCTTCGGCGCATCGGAACTGCCGTTCATCCGCTCCCCTTTCATTCGCCTGTTCGCACGCGCCTATGGTGTCAACATGCTGGAAGCGGAAAGGCCCGATCTTGGCGACTACGTTTCCTTCAACGATTTTTTTACACGGACTCTCAAACCGGGTGCACGACCCTATCCTGACGATGCGGATCTGCTGCTCTGTCCCGCTGATGGCGCCGTAAGCCAACGCGGTTTCATCGAAGACGGCACCCTTCTGCAGGCCAAAGGCAAGCGGTACTCCTTCGCCGATCTTGCCGACGTGCTGGCCACGCCCGGATTCGACGGTGGCCAGTTCCTGACCATCTATCTCGCTCCGAAAGACTATCACCGCATTCACCTACCCACCGCTGGTGAGCTCACACGCAGCGTCGTGATTCCCGGTGCGCTCTATTCCGTCAATGCAACCACGGAAGCGGAAGTCGACAGCCTCTTCAGCCGCAACGAACGGCTGGTGATGGCGTTCGATACCGCTGTCGGCCAGATGCTCGTAATCATGGTTGGCGCCATGATCGTCGCGAGTATCGAAACGGCGTTTCCCGGCCCGCGCTCACCTTACCGTCGCAAACAAGTGGGTTCACACGCATCAGGATTTGCACGTGGGGATGAAATCGGCCGATTTCTCCTCGGCTCGACAGTGATTCTCTGCTTCGAAAAGGACGCGATCGAACTTGATCCGCGCCTGCAGGCGGGTTGCCCGGTGCACATGGGTGAAGCGATTGCGCGGCCGAAGATTTACCGGCTGAAGCGGTAATCGCGAGACGCAGGAGCCCCGGATAAGGCAGCAGAGAAAAATAGTTAGATGCGGAAAGTCAGTGCCGCATCCATGTGTGCGAGCCGCTGTTGCAGCATGAAAAGGCGATCCACTCCCACGGCAACCCCGGAGACTTTGGGTATCCCTGCAGCCATGGCTGACAGGAATTCCTGATCGATCACCAGCTCTCGCTTGCCGAGTGTTCTACGTCGCCGATTATCGGCCTCAAAGCGTGCAAGGAGCTCATCCGGATTGCCGGTTTCGAGGTAGCCATTGGCGATCTCGATACCATCGACAATGAGTTCAAACCGCGCCGCGGTTTCACCATCGGCATGCAGCTGCGCAAGTGACGCCTGGGATTTGGGAAAGTGGGTCACAAAAACCCGGCCTGACAAGCGCGAACACGCATCGGCATAGGCGAGATCGGCAGCATCTCCCTCCAGAGTGGCGGGTACCAGAGCGCCATAGGCCTGGTCGTGATAGTCCACTGTTCCAAGCAGTTCATTGACGAGGTCAGCGAGCTCTGCCATCAGAGCACGGTCATCGAAACCCGGTCGATACCACTCGAGCAATGTGAATTCAGGGTTGTGCCAGCGTCCCCGCTCGCCATCACGAAACACCGGACCAAGCTGATAGATGGCGCCGCTGCCAGCGGCAAGCAGGCGCTTCATTGGATATTCCGGCGACACCTGCAGCCACCCGTAACCGGGCACTTCGATCGAATCAATCATCGGCTCGGTTACGGTACACGGCATCAGCAGCGGGGTTTGTACTTCGATGACCCCGCGGCACTCAAAAAACCGGCGGATCGCCGTCAGCATTCGTGCGCGTGCAACCAGCGCGCCGGCTTCGATGCCGGGACGCCAGTTCCGAGTCGTCACAGGATCACTTCACGCGGCTCATGTACTCGCGGGTACGGGTGTCGATACGCAGCACATCACCTTCGTTGACGAACAGCGGCACGCGCACCGTCGCGCCCGTGGTCAGCGTTGCCGGCTTGGTGGCGCCGGTTGCGGTATCACCCTTGATGCCGGGTTCGCAGACGGTGACCTGCAGTTCAACAAAGTTCGGCGCGGTGACCGAAATCGGCTGGTCGTTCCAGAGTGTGACCTGGAACTTGTCCTGCTCCTTGAGCCAGTCCTTTGCATCACTCACCAGATCTTCCGAAGCCGCAACCTGCTCGAAGCTACCGTCGGTTTTCATGAAGTGGTAGAACTCGCCGTCGCAGTACAGGTATTCCATTTCCGCTTCGAGTACATCAGCGCCCGGCAACTGATCTCCGGACTTAAAGGTCCGCTCCCAGACCCGACCGGTCTTGAGGTTGCGAAACTTCACACGGTTGAAGGCCTGGCCCTTGCCGGGTTTGACGTATTCGTTTTCGAGAATTGAGCAGGGATCGCCCTCGAGCATCACCTTGAGGCCGTTCTTGAATTCGTTGGTAGAGTAGACTGCCATCAGCCATTACCGCCGCTTGCGAAAAAGGCGCGCATGATACCCACGAATCCAGACGCTGGGGAGCCCGGCCCCTGGGCGCCCGGGATCTGGCGACACCAGCTCAAGACTGCGATCCGCGACAGCGTAACCCTGTGCGAAAAACTGGGACTGCCAACCGGCGGGCTCGACGACGCGCCCGTGTTTCCGGTTCGTGTGCCCGAAGCGTGGCTGCGCCGGATTCGTCACGGAAACCCAGATGACCCGTTGCTGCGCCAGGTACTCGCGACGGCGCTCGAACGTCTCGCGATAGACGGCTTTGTTGCGGACGCCGTGGCTGAAACCAGCCGCTTCGTCGCGCCGGCGTTAATCCAGAAGTACGACCACCGGGCCCTGCTCATCGCGAGCACCGCATGCCCGGTTCACTGTCGCTATTGTTTCCGGCGCGAGTTTCCGTACACCGACCATGGTCCCGCACAGCTCGATCATGCGATTGCCCGTGTAGTTGAAGACACCACTCTCTCGGAAATCATCCTTTCGGGCGGCGATCCGCTGACACTGACGGATACTGCACTGGCTAAATTGCTGCGCCGTATCAACGCGATTCCGCACCTGCGGCGGATCCGCATTCACAGCCGTTGGCCGGTTGCGATCCCGGAACGCATAACTGCTGAATTGCTGCAATCGTTTGCCCGGAGTTCGAAACCCGTCGTGCTGGTCGTGCATTGCAATCATCCGGCGGAGCTTGATACCCATACCGCACGGGCGTTCGCTCTGCTGCGAAAAACGGGGCTCACGCTCCTGAACCAGACAGTTCTTCTCCGTGGCATTAACGATGCCGTTACCACGCTCGCGCATCTGTCCGAGGCTCTTTTCGAGCAAGGCGTTCTTCCCTATTACCTCCACCTGCTCGATCGCGTGCGTGGCACTGGGCACTTTGAGGTCGAAGAAGATCGCGGCCGCGCGCTCATCAGCGGATTGCGCAACCAGTTACCGGGCTATCTCGTTCCGCGTCTGATGCGGGAGATTCCGGGAGAACCCGCGAAGACACTGATCGGTTAATCACGCGCAAAAGATTGCCGATCCGAGGCCATTTCGCTAACGCCTTTTGGCCAAGGGAGTGACTGCAATTGAAAAATCGGCGGTGTCCAATCAAATGACCGGGCGCCCGCGCCTTCCCATTCTCTGTACTTCCGCCCGCAATGAATGAACCTAAGCTCCCACAGCATCGACTCATTCCGGATCAGACGGATCTGAATGAACTGTCCGCCTGTCTGGCTGACGCGGATTCACTCAATGCGTGGGTGAGCAGTTTGCCGATGGTAAATCTCGCCGCTGCCACCGCTCACCTCTCAGCTCTGGTTGCCGAAATCCCCCCGTCTGCGCACGGACTACCTGACACGACTCGGCTTGCTGGAAACGATCCGTCCAACCGTTTACTACATGTGCGCCCGCATCGACCGGCAGAGCGCCGCTACCGGGGTTCGCTGGAACGAGTCTCTGGAAGACGCGCAGAACCTGCAGCAAAGCCTGGCAAACGGATTCACGTCGGTGGTGTTGGCTGCATTGAAAGTGATTCGTGACGAACGTACTGCGAAGGACGCATTCCTGCAGGCACTGCACCGCGCGTTCAGCTCCGCTGTGCCCGACACTACTTATTGCCTGCGACCGGGCATTGGCTGCAGGTGCACCAGCTGTACTACCTCGCTCGCGGACTCGATTTAGGCGAGCAGAAGATTCGCGACCCGGAGCACCACAACCCGGCAGCGACCACAATCGCCGAGGCTTGGCTTCGGCCGGTGTTATTAGCACTGGCACAGTCGAACCTGCTACGGTCCAACGAACTCAGCCAGCTATTCTCTGCGCTCGAACAGTGGCGCAGCCAGGCTTCCATCATCCAGGTTGCCGGCGACGGCTCTATTCAGGTAGATCTGTTCGCTGACCATCCACTTCGCAAGACCGACCAAGAACCGTCTGGTGAGCATGTGCTCACTATCAGTACAGACTCTCTAGCGTAAGAACTCGAAGCATTTCTGCAGGAGATCCCGAGTACTATACCGGTGCCGGAGTACGTGAGCGAAAAGTTGCTTCGACACCTGATCTCCTTATGGAGCCGGCCACGCGTGCGGGAACACCGCCGATTCGGTATTGAGGATCAGGTCGAGGTCGAGGTCGGGATCGGTCTTCGTATCGCGAGCTGCTGCTTCGCGCAGGAGATCAGCGAGCAGCGTGCTGCTGAGCTCGGACCGGAAAACGACGAAGCGTCGCGAATCCAGTTGCCCGCGCCAGCCACTCACCGGACGCACGCTACGGATACCAGCCCACTCGGGTTACGGCTGTTGTGGCCAGACGGTCTGCCGCCTTCCGCCCAGATCGGCGAAATCATCGCGCTGCGCGAGCAATCCAGTGAAAAATGGCGGTGTATCCCTACACATACACGGGCTCTGCCCGTGATTGCGCGTGCGAAGCCCGCGCTATGCGAAGGAAGGCCCGATTATTCGGCCTTCCTTAGTGAATCAGCCTGCCCCACGCCTTTCCTGCGGTCCGGATCCTGCGTCCTGCACCACGGTCGCCCGGACCTGAGTGACCACAGCAGCGACATGCCTAATGTAATTCGGGCGGAGTATCAGCTACTGACTCTCGTTGAAGAATTTTCGGCGACCGGGATCGGTCATGGTTGAACGCAGATCCGCACCAGAGCCAGCCTGGTGAACTTCCACCATTCATCCGCCAACACTGTATCCGGCGCATCTGCCATAGGTGTCGCGGCAGACGAATCACGGGATGATCGCGGGGAATACCGCCCGGGCAAGAGTACTGGCCGACCTGCGCAAGGGCGGTCGAAGCATGCCGTGCAAGGACAGTCTCGTGGCTGCGACTGCACTCGCGAACAACCTGACCATCGTCACTCGCAAACGACGCGCTTTCGAAAACGCCGGGGTCAAGCTCATTG
>VGVE01000052.1 GCA_016874135.1 Gammaproteobacteria bacterium
GAACATCGGTGGTGCTTCATCCCCCGCCAGGTACTTCGGCTGTGTCTGTTCGGTGGCGATGGCGTATTTGATGATGTCCCGCCGGCTCACTTCCACGTGAACCGGAGCCTCTTCGCGGCCGATCCAGGCTTTGTGTTCCGCAGTCAGCAGCGTACTCATGGTCGGTGTCTCCCCGATCAATCCGGATGCCTTTGAACAGCTTACCTCGACGAATACGATGGGTATCGGGGATGATCAGTAGGCAATCATCCAGAAGGGGAGAACGACGTGGGCAGACTGGACGGCAAAGTCACCCTGATTACCGGCGGTGCACGGGGGCAGGGTGCGGAGGAGGCGAGGCTCTTTGCGTCGGAAGGCGCGACGGTGATCATCACCGATGTGCTCGATGAAGAGGGCAGGGCCTGCGCGGCTGATATACCGCGAACGACCTACCTGCACCTTGATGTCCGGTCCGAGGCTGCCTGGGAAGAAATCGTGGCCGGAGTGATCAGGACACATGGGCGTGTGGACGTGCTCGTCAACAACGCCGGGATAGATCTTGCCAAGCGGTTCGAACTGACAACACTCGATGACTGGGAACGTGTGGTTGCGGTCAATCAGACCGGTGTATTCCTCGGCATGCGCACGGTGGGCCGCGCCATGATCTCGGCGGGAACGGGCGGCTCGATCATCAACGTATCCAGTGTCGCCGGTATGGAAGGAGTGCGTGGCCGGGCTGCTTACGGCAGCACCAAGTGGGCGGTGCGGGGTATCACCAAGGTCGGTGCACTCGAATGGGGAGAGCACGGAATCCGCGTCAACTCCATCCATCCAGGGTTCATCGAAACGCCGATGACGGCGGACCTCAAGGCCTTCAAGGATCCGGAAACGCGGGTGCGAGCGGAGAAGGTGGTGTCACTGCGGCGCATGGGCCAGCCGCTCGACATCGCCTGGATGGCGCTGTTTCTGGCGAGTGATGAGTCGTCCTACTGCACCGGGCAGGAGTTCGTGGTCGATGGGGGTGTGCATCACTGACCGAAGCACAACGTCGTCTGGAGAATCGCGTTCCTCAGTGACCCCGCAGAAAGGCGTATTCGCCTTTGAATGCCGCCGCTTCAACGCCTGCTGCAGGAATCGTCGTGGTCAGCGGGAAACGGGCCTTGCCGGTTTCCTTGAGGCGCGTGAATGCGGCCTCCTGATCGCCGAAAACGCAGGTTGCAACCAGGTTTTCCTTGACCGGTTTGAAGTAGTCGATATGTCCGCTTGCAAGCACGATGGACCCTTCAACACCGCGCAGGCGCGTCTGCAGGTGCACCATACTCCAGCCGGTGAGCGCACTGACGGTGTAAAGGCTGCCGGCGAAGGCGGTACCGTGCAGGTTGATGTTCGGTTCAAGTGCGGCTTCAACCACGAGCACGTTGCCGTCGAAGGACTGCACCTTCGCCTGCATCGCCTTGGTGATCGGGATCCTGGTGTACCAGGTGTTTTCCAGTTCGGCGATCAGAGTGGCGTGGACTTCATTCATGTCAGCATGACTCCCAATCAGAGAGATCTGTATTTGTCGAGAGCTGCATGATCAGTGTTTCCCATATCGAAGAAGACCTGTACCAGGTCACCGTGCAGGGACAGCAGCCCACCGTCCATGAAGTGCGCATGACCCAGGCGGACTACCGGTTGCTCAGCGATCGTCGCTGCACCCATGAATGGGCGATCGTGCAGGCATTTGTTTTTCTGCTGGAACATGAACCCAACACTTCAATCCTGCCGGTTTTCGACATCATGGAAATCGGCCGGTATTTCCCGGAGTTTCGCGAAGAAATGAAACGCCGGCTGGGCTGAACCTCGAGGCCGGGCGCAGCGGAGCGTGCACACTTTGGATGCACACGCTCCGAAGGCCGACCTTACCAGCGGTTCCAGTGCATGATCTTTGCAACCGGAGGCCGTTCCGCTCTCTTGAAGTCTTCGCCTTTGGTGAACGCCACCGGCAACAGTGCCACCTGAAGAATGTTGTCAGGCAGACCGAGGATTTCGGCCGCTTCTTTCTCATGCGCCAGATGCAGCGTGGTCAGGGCGGTGCCAAGTCCTCGGGAGCGCGCGGCGAGCTGGAAGCTCCACACCGCCGGGAAGATCGAGCCATAGAAACCGGCGAGCATGGGTAGCGGGGTATTCGCCGGCGGGCGCCCTTCGAGGCAGGGAATCAGGTGCACCGGTACTTCATGCAGGTGATCCATCAGGTAGATGGCGCTGGAGAACACCCGCTGCTGCTGTGCATTACCGGATGACTTGGCCTGTTCACCCGCAGCGGTGAGATAGCCCGTTGCGGCCTTGCGATATAGATCCGCCAGGGCTTTTTTCTGTCCGGCATCGTCGACGACAACCCAGCGCCAGCCTTGCGAGTTCGATCCCGTCGGTGCCTGTACCGCGAGTTCCAGACACTCTTCGATCAGTTTGCGAGGTACGGGTTTGTTCAGATCCAGGCGCTTGCGCACCGCGCGGGTGGTCGACAGAAGTTCATCGGTTGCCGACAGATCAAATGGCATGGTATTCCCCCGGGTTGTCCGGCCGCCGGCCGGTTTGAATGTGCGTTCAGGAAGGTGCAGTGTAACCGAGGCTTCAAGGGGGACCGAGGACATTGCTGTACACATGCACTTCACGCCGGGCGGCTCTGTACACATCCACATTTTTCGTGACGGCGATGTTCATTGCCCCTCCCGCTTTGGCTCGCGAAACGCTGTATTCGCAGATCGAGTCTGCAGCCGCCAGGGTTGAGCCAGCGGTCATCGGTTGGCGCCGCGACATCCATCAATACCCTGAGCTCGCCAACCGCGAAACCCGTACGGCGGCGCTGGTTGCCGAACACCTCCGCACGCTGGGTCTGGAAGTCACCACCGGTATTGCCCGAACCGGTGTGGTTGCCGTGCTTGAAGGGGCAAAGCCCGGCCCGGCAGTCGCCTTGCGCGCTGATATGGACGCCTTGCCGGTAGCGGAACGCACGGGCCTCCCGTTCGCTTCGAAAGTGCGTTCCGAATATGAAGGCCAGGACGTGCCGGTGATGCATGCCTGTGGTCACGATGCCCACGTCGCCATTCTGCTCGGTGCGGCAAGTGTGCTCGCATCACTGCGCCAGGAGATTGCCGGCACGGTGAAGTTCATCTTCCAGCCCGCCGAAGAAGGCGCGCCGCGTGGCGAAGAAGGTGGTGCCGCGCTCATGATCCGCGAGGGTGTGCTGCGGGATCCGGATGTTGAAGCGATCTTCGGTCTGCATGTGGGTCAGCAGGGGCCGGCAGGCACGGCGACGTGGCGGGAGCGTGGCACGATGGCCAGTGCGCAGCGGTTCGACATCACCATCACCGGCAAACAGACGCACGGTGCACGTCCCTGGGAAGGTGTTGATCCCATCGTGGTGGGTGCACAGATCGTCACCGCACTGCAGAGCATCGTCAGCCGCAGCGTCGATATCACCTCTGCACCGGCAGTGGTTTCGGTGGGCACGTTCAACTCCGGAGTGCGCAACAACATCATTTCTGACGAGGCGGTTCTGTCCGGGACGATCCGGACTTTCGATCCAGAGGTGCAGGGTCGTGTACACCATCGCATGCGGGCGATCGTCAGCGGCATCGCCGGATCCATGGGAGCAGAGGCGAAGCTCGAGATTGAAAGAGGCGTTCCGGTGACCTGGAATGACGTAGATCTGGTGCAGCGCATGTTGCCGACGCTGAAACGCGTTTACGGTCCTTCGCGGATTTTTCCTGCGCCAATGACCACCGGTGCTGAGGACTTCGCACACTATCAGCAGGAAATTCCCGGCTTTTTCTTTTTCATCGGTGCGCGTCCGGCAGCAGTGCCGCCGGAAGCTGCCGTGCCCAATCACTCGCCGTTCTTCGATATCGATGAAGCGGCACTGCGCCCTGCGGTCATCGCCATGAGCCAGCTGGCGGTGGACTATCTGACCGGCGGTGATTGAGAGCTCGACGCCTGATCCGGCATCCGGTGGCGATGCGGGAATCGGCCGAATCGCCTGATGATGTCGTGATGCTGGTGCGCTGATTGCAGGAATGCGCCGCTCAGGTACCGATAGCCTTTGGGTGTCTGATTCCTGAGCGCCGTGAAAAGCCGAACCGAACGGACCTGATCCTCGAGACTTTCCGAGTGCAGGAACGGCATGTAGACGAAGGCACGCTCGTCGATGGTGAGGTTCATGTCCTCCTGCGAATCGATGATATGCGCTGCCAGATCACGGGCGGCGGCATCAAACGCAAAAGCGCGTGATGTGCCGCGGTACAGGTGCCTTGGCAACTGGTCGAAGGCGAGCACCGTGCTGAGCAGTTCCCGCACGGCTGGTTCCTTTCGCCGCGGTTCCTGCAGCAGACGTTCAGGCAGACCCGCAAAACGCCGGATCAGTTCGGCGTCAAACCCCGGGTCAGCAGCGAACCAGCTGATGCGTTGCGGCGAATCTGCCCAACCGCTTGCCATGGTACCAAACCAGAGCAGGTGCAGTTCTTCGAGCGTGGACGTTTCCATGGGCCTGGTTGTTGTGTTGAGGAGGGTCTGATCAATCAGGCCCTCCTTGATAACCCTGCTCGATTCGCAGGAGAGTCGCGTCGAAACGCTGATAAATCGCTCTGCGTGAGTGTGCTTGTCAGAAGCCCCAGCACTCGAGATCGTTGGCAAAGATCAACGACTTCTTGAAGTTTTTGGTGATGGCGTCCGTGCTCTGGGTTTCCTTGCCCCGGGTCCGTTCGGCGCGCTGGCCGAGGATCAGCGTGCGAACACCGGCTTCCGCAGCCACTTCACCGATCTTGGAAGGTGGCGCGTAGCTCTCGCGCAGTGCACCCCGCGTTGATTCCGGTACGGCGTGGGTGGCGACGAGTGCATCCGCACCCTGCGCAAACTTCACCAGATCGTACTTGTCGTGGCTGAACGCACCTGCAAAAACAAAGCCGATGTCGCCCACGTCGACCCGCCAGGCGAGCGCTGGCCGATCACCATGATCCACCGGGATCGCCGACAACTGCAGCTCGCTGTTCCGAAAGCCTGCCCAGCGCCGTTTTCCGGTCGTTGGTATGTCTTTGACATTGAGACGGTAGCCGGCAAGGGTGCGGATACGCAGCAGCCTGGCATATTCGGGGTAGGCACCCTGCTCACCGAAGAGCCGGTCGAACAACTGTGTCGTGCCGACATGTGTTCCGCGACCTTCCGGACCGAATACCGGCAGGATGCGATCGCGCGCTGTCGACAGGGAGCCCTGTACATAGTCGGGGAGTGCGCCCGTCAACGCCGGCTGGATGCTGGAGAGCACGATGGCATCGAGGTCTTCGAAGCGACCACCCGCCTTGGTGAACTGGGTGGTGCTGCCCGCCCCCGCATCCACCAGCAAACGTGCCTTGTCATCCACCCAGACGAGATAGGAGGGCCCGGCCCAGTCGATGGACAACTCGCCGCTGCCGGCACCGAGAATTTCCAGCCACACACCTGATGCGCCGCACTGTTTGCTCTGCTGGGAAAGAGCCAGCCCGGGCAAGATCAACAGAAGGGTCATCAACAGGCGCATGGGTTCGGGTACTCCATCAGGAAATCAAACTCAGCTTTCAGGAAGCGACTGATTGGTCAGACCCTCCTGAGGTCGCCGCAGCGGGAGCATATTGCAAGCCCGCCGACTTGTGTAACTGCGGTCGGTACATGAGGATACCGGTGGGGAGGGAAAAGCATGAGTACCGGCAACCGGCCAGAAAAAGGCGCAGCACGTTATCCGGGTGTCAGTGTCCAGGATCTGCTGGACCGCGACAGCCGTCAGGTACCGGAATATCTGCGCGAACAGTCCTACCGGTTCCTCGGTGACGATGACATTCCGTATTCACGCTACACCTCCGCGTCGTTTCACGATCTCGAAGTACGTTATCTCTGGCCGCGAACGTGGCAGTGGGCCTGCCGTGAGGAACACATTCCGGAGCCGGGCGATTATTACGTTTACGACATCGGCCCGTATTCGGTCATCATCACGCGGACGGAGAGTGGTGAGGTTCGTGCCTGGCGCAACTCGTGCATGCACCGCGGCACCAAACTCAAACCTTCATTCTCGAGCGGACACGCCACCTCTTTGCGTTGTCCTTACCACGGCTGGGACTGGCATCTCGACGGCACACTGAAGTCGTTTCCCTGCGAGTGGGATTTTCCGCATGTACGCCCGGACGAAACCGGGCTTTCGCCGGTAAGGGTGGCGCAGTGGGGTGGTTTCATCTTTGTGAATCTCGACCCGGAGGCACCTCCGCTCTCGCACTGGCTTGATCCGTTGCCGCGGCATGTGGCCGGCAGGACGTTCAGCGAGCGTTACATCAGCCATCACGTGCAGAAGGAACTCAACTGCAACTGGAAGATCGCCTCCGAGGCGTTTCTCGAGGCGTACCATGTCATGGAGACCCACGCGCAGCTCATGCGCACCAACGGGGATGCGAATACGCAGTACGACATCTATGGTGACTACGTGAGCCGGCTGATCAATGTCGCCGGAATTCCTTCAGCCTATTGCACGGAGAAACTCTCCGAGCAGGACATTCTCGACCTGTTCCTCGTCGGCGACCGCAGCCAGGTGACTGAGCGCCTGACAGTTCCGGAAGAGGGCACGGCGAGGAGGGTGATGGCGCAGTTTTTCCGCGACAGTACAGCGGCCACAGGGTCGGACCTTGGGGCTGTAAGCGATTCGGAGATCGTTGATTCCATCGCGTATTTTGTTTTTCCAAACCAGCAGTTTTTCGTCGGGCTCACTTTCCCCATCGTGTACCGTTTCCGGCCATTAGGTTCGAGCCCGGAACGATCACTGTTCGATCTCATTCTTCTGGCACCACGCCCGAAGGATGGTTCGGTGGTGGAGCCGGCAGAGCCGGTATGGCTCAAAGCTGAGGATTCCTATACGTCGGTACCGGGCATGGACCCATACGTCGGCCATGTGTTCGACCAGGATACGGGCAACATGCAGGCGGCCCAGGAAGGTGCGATGACGGCAGGCAAGGCGGGCGCGACACTCGGGAACTATCAGGAAATCCGCATCCGTCACTTTCACCAAACGCTGATGAAGACGCTGCACGCAGGTCAGGAGAAGGCAAACCAATGAATACTGTTCTGATAACAGGGAGTGCCCGCGGGATAGGATTTGAGCTATGCCGACAATATGCTGAAGCGGGCGACCGGGTGTTTGCCACTTGCCGTTCACCCGCCAATGCAACCCGGCTCAACGCACTGGCGGCATCAACGGCTGGCCGATTAACGATACACGCCATGGATGTAGCGGACAGTGCGTCGGTCAAAACCTGCCGCCGATCTATCGGTGACACCCCGATCGATGTGCTCATCAACAATGCCGGTATCTGGGGTGGCCTCGCTACCCAGGTGTTTGCGAACATGGACTACGACAACTGGGCGCATGAGCTGAACGTCATGGCGATGGGGCCCTTCCGGGTCATTCAGGCGTTCATGCCCAACGTGCTCGCCGGGCAACAGAAGAAGATCGTCACCATCTCGAGCCAGACCGGTGCCCATGCCTACGATCACGTAATTGGCTATTCCTATGCGAGTGCCAAGGCGGCGGTGAACCGGTTGATGACGGGCCTTGCCACGGAGTTTCGCGACCGGGGCGTGATCATCGTGCCACTGCATCCGGGTTGGGTTAAGACTGAGATGGCAGGGGACGTAGCAGACATTTCACCGGAAGAGAGCGCGGCTGGAGTGCGCCGAACCATCGCCGGCATGACCCTTGCGGACACCGGCACTTTCCTGAAGTGGACCGGCGACATTCATCCCTGGTGATACAGCAGGACAAAACCAAAGCGGAGGAAGGAAGCACCATGAATTCAGGCTATAACCCGGACTTCAGCCCAACGGGTATCGAAGGAGGCGTCGATACCAACACGCTGCCCTGGATCGAGCTGCCTCAGGCCAAAGGCCTCGCCATCAAACCGCTGCGTGCGAGCAGCGAGAGCGGTATGTTCTCGGTGATCGTTCGCCTGCGTGGTGGCCATGCCGTGCGTGATCTGGTTTATCTCGGTGGCATGGACATGATCGTCCTGTCCGGTCGAATACAGTACAGCGGTGCGGATCTCGACAGTACCCTCGAAGCCGGTACCTGGGGTTACATCCCGGCCAACGCGCGCATCGGAGCGTTGACGGCCGAGAGCGATGCCGAGTTTCTTGGCAACTTCTATGGTCCGGTCGCGTTTCTGGCTGAGAATGGACGAGTGACCAGTGTGCTCACCGCACTCGATGTGCTGTGCGCCGCGCGCGACCGGGGACTGACCCTGATCCCGAATACGCTGGCAGAGTGCATGCAGCCAAGACCACGCGCTTATCAGGGGCCCGCTGAGCCTTTGGCGATCGCCGGCAAGAGCGCAGGTGCACTGGTTGATACCGCGCCCCTCAAGCGTTCTGGTCGGGACGTTAATCCCCATTTCGTTGACACCCGTCTGGTGCCGTGGATTGAAAACCCTGCTGTACCGGATATGGGGCTCAAGGTGCTGCGGGTCAGTGAAGAGACCGGAATCACCTCGCTGATCGTGCGTCACAACGGCGTTGCCGGGCCGCACTATCACCTCGGTGCAGCAGATTTTCTGGTTCTGTCTGGCCGAATCGGTTATCGCGCCGGTCCACCGGAGGGATATGGCCCGGGTGTCTGGTTTTATGAGCCGGCCGGTGCCCGCCATGAAGCCACTCAGCGAGTGAGTGACGAAGACCTCATCTACACCGCCAATGTCTATGGCCCCCTGCAGTTTGATGAAGGCCCGGGAACACCGATCGTCGCGGTACAGTCGTGGATGCAGTACAAGGCGATGGCGGATGCCGCAGGAGTGACGCTGGTGCGTAACACCTTCGAAGGAGATGCATCGTTGTTGGCCTGGGCGCCGATCGGCGAGTCCGCAGTACGACTGTGAGCCCGAAGCGCGCCAAGCCGCAGCCAGACATGACGGATGCCAGGTTTGACGTCGTCATCATCGGCGCCGGGTTCAACGGCGTGTATCAGCTGTATCGCCTGCGTGAGGAAGGTTTCCGCGTGCATCTGCTCGAGGCCGGCGGTCGCCTCGGTGGCATCTGGCACTGGAACTGTTATCCCGGCGCGCGGGTCGACTCGCATGTGCCGAACTACGAGTTCTCGATAGAAGCGGTATGGAAGGGCTGGAACTGGAGTGAACGGTTTCCGGGTCATGCGGAACTGCGTGCGTATTTCGAACACCTCGACCGGACGCTCGATCTCTCCCGTGATGTCAGTTTCAACACGCGTGTGACTGACGCGGTGTTTGATACCGCGAACAACACCTGGCAGATCACCACCGATACGCAGCATAAAATTCAGGCGCGTTTTGTGGTCCCGTGCCTGGGATTTGCGAGCAAACCGTGGATTCCAGACATTCCGGGGCTCGACTCCTTTGCCGGGGAGTGTCATCACACCGGTCTCTGGCCGGAGCACGGCATCGACCTCGTGGGAAAACGCATTGGCGTACTCGGTACCGGCGCGAGTGGTGTCCAGGTGATCCAGAAGGTCGCTCCGGTGGCTGCGCATCTCACGGTGTTTCAGCGCACGCCGAACCTTGCGCTGCCGATGCGACAGCGGCGCTATGACGCAGAGGCCATGGCAGCGCTCAAAGCCGACTATCCGGAGATGCTCGAACGCCGCGCCATTTCCGCAACGACCTATCACGACATCCAGGCTCTGCCGCGTTCGGCGCTCGAGGTTTCAGCGTCGGAGCGTAATGAGCGTTTTGAGTGGGCCTGGCAGGAGGGCGGCTTTCATTTCTGGGCAGGAACGTTCAATGACGTGTTGTCCAACAGGAAAGCGAACGCACTCGCCTACGCTTTCTGGCGCAATCGCACCCGTGAACGCATTCGTGATCCGCAGATCGCCCGCAAGCTGGCGCCGGATGTTGCGCCGCACCCGTTTGGCGCCAAGCGGCCATCACTCGAACAGAACTACTACGAGGTCTTCAATCAGCCGAACGTAACGCTGGTGGATCTGCATGAAGAGCCCATCGCGGGCGTGACTGCAAATGGTGTCATGACCGCTCGCAGGGAAGTACCTCTCGATGTCCTGGTGCTGGCGACAGGTTTTGATGCCAGCACCGGTGGCATCACCGCGATCCGCTGGCGCGGCGTGGACGGGATTGCGCTCGAAGATGTGTGGCGCGATGGCGTCGTCACTCACCTTGGCATGGCGGTTCCGGGATTTCCCAATATGATGATGCTCTATGGACCACAGAGTCCGACCGCGTTCTGCAACGGCCCGACGTGCGCCGAACTCCAGGGCGAGTGGCTGATCGACTGTCTGCGGCATATCCGCGATTCAGGTTATTCCCGGATCGAGGCAACCGCGCATGCGGCAAACATCTGGGGTGAACATATGCGTGAGGAGTTCAGCGAATCGCTCTTGCACGCGGCCGACTCGTGGTACGTGGGTGCCAACGTTCCCGGCAAAAAGCGGGAGTTGCTCTACTACGCCAATACACAGAAATATCTGAACCTCTGTCGTGATGTGGCGAGTGCGGGGTATCGGGGGTTTCAGTTCGGGACCTGAAGTCTGTCAGGGAATCACCACTCGCCTTGAAACGGTGCCATGACCACGGGGTATATCGAACACGACGTTGGCGGGGCGGTACCGATCCGCAGCTGGACGTACAACGTACCGGTGGAGCCGGATGCCATCCGGCAACTCGCCAACATCGCACGTCTCAACATCGTGCATCACCATGTTGCAGCCATGCCGGATGTGCATGTGGGCATCGGCGCAACCGTTGGATCCGTCATCCCCACGGTAAGAGCCATCATTCCCGCAGCCGTGGGTGTGGATATCGGCTGCGGCATGATGGCATCAAAGACCACGCTCAATGCCGCAGACCTGCCTGATTTACTCTCGCTGCTTCGGTCCAACATCGAGCGTGCTGTCCCTCATCGACGTTCCCCGGGGGGGGCCGCGATCCTGGCAGCTGGCATGATGTGCCGAATGCAGTGGACCGGGTGTGGGTGTCACTCGCGGAGGAGTTCGATCGCATCTGTGAGGACCAGCCGCGGCTGCGCAATACCAACAACCGCAATCACCTCGGTACGCTCGGTACGGGCAACCACTTCATCGAGATCTGCCTCGATGAAGCGGATGTGGTCTGGGTGATGCTGCATTCGGGTTCGCGGGGTGTAGGCAACGCCATTGGTACCCGCTACATCGAACTCGCGAAAAAGGATGCGGAAGTCCACCTGCGCAGGCTGCCGGATGCCAACCTCGCCTACTTCGAAGAAGGCGCGAAACACTTCGATGACTATGTGCGGGCAGTCGGCTGGGCGCAGAGATTTGCGCAGCACAATCGGGAACTGATGATGCAGGCCGTGCTGCGGGCGCTGCAGAAGACGTTAGTGAAGCCGTTCAAGGCGCATGTCGAGGCGGTGAACTGCCATCACAACTACGTGCAACGGGAACGTCACTTCGGTGCCGATGTCTGGCTGACACGCAAAGGTGCGGTGAGTGCCAGGGAAGGTGAACTCGGCATCATTCCTGGCAGCATGGGCGCACGCAGTTTCATCGTGCGTGGCAAAGGCAATGCGGAGAGTTTCCATTCCTGCTCCCATGGCGCCGGGCGGCAATTCAGCCGCACCGAGGCGAAGCGCCGCTTCACGCTCGAGGACCATACCGCGGCAACGGCTCACGTCGAGTGCCGCAAGGATGCCGGTGTGATCGATGAAACTCCGGCGGCCTACAAGGACATCGACGCCGTGATGGCCGCACAGGCGGATCTGGTCGAGGTGGTGCATCAGCTTCGGCAGATCGTCTGTGTAAAGGGATAACCTTTTCATCTGCTGCGGGCCGCTGTAGATAGAAGCGATGCCGTTCCATTCCCCTCTGTCCCGGCCGACCGCTACCATCGCTCTTCACCCTACCGAGCGGGTTCATCATGTCTGACTACCAGTACCTCACCATCGATTCCGCGGAGACGATCGCGACAATCACCCTCCGTCGTCCGGAACGCGCCAATGCACTTGGTTACGCGGTTCTGCAGGAACTTGAAGGCGCCGTTCTTTCCATGCGCGATCAACCGGACATCCGGGTGGTCGTGCTGACCGGTGAGGGCCGTCACTTTTCTTCCGGCGCCGATCTCGGCGGACCTGGTCCTGCCTCTGAGCCGAGGCGGGAAATCCCGCTGGTGCATCGGAGGCGGCAAGCGCGGATGGGTGGGCGCGTGATCCGCGCCCTGCTCGACATGGACCAGATCAGCATCGCAGCGTGGAACGGAGCGGCGATGGGCGGCGGCGGATGTGTGGCAACCGCCTGCGACTTTCGTATCGCTGCCGACGATGCGTTTCTGTGTTATCCGGAAATCGATATCGGCCTCAATCTGATGTGGTGGGGTCTGCCGCTGATCACGAGACTTGCCGGACCATCCCGGGCCAAGCGGTTGGTGATCGGGGGTGAACGAATTGGTGCGCCTGTTCTTGAACGCTGGGGTGTTGTGGATGAAGTGGTGCCGCGTGATGAGTTGATGCCGCGGGTGTATTCGCTGGCGCGCTTCTATGCCGGCAAGGCACCCATCGCCGCACAGATGATCAAACGCAGTGTCAACGCCCTGAGTGGTGCTTTCGATGAGGCGGTCATGCACATGGACTTTGACCAGAATCTGCTCACCGCCGCCACCGACGATGCAGCCCTGGCGCGACGGACGTACAGGACCGAACAGACGCCCGGCTTCACCGGGAATTGATACGCCGGCCAGGGCCACAAGGCGGCGCATGACAACTAGGCGCCGATCGATCAAAGTCGCGGTCAATCTTCCTGGTCATCGACTTCCAGCTCAGTCAGATCCAATCATCGGGGGAACATCATGGGTGTCATGGAAAAACCGTACGAAATG
Organism: Gammaproteobacteria bacterium; assembly: GCA_016874135.1. Taxonomy (GTDB): domain Bacteria; phylum Pseudomonadota; class Gammaproteobacteria; order Pseudomonadales; family Azotimanducaceae; genus SYFY01. The sequence goes on from VGVE01000052.1 coordinate 12,852, forward strand.
ATCCGTTACGAACGGCCGAGTGCAAACGTGGCCCGCATCATGCTGGCGCGGCCGGAAGCGCGAAACGCGCAGAACACACAGATGCTTTATGAAATCGATGCCGCGCTCGACGCTGCGATGCACGACGACACGGTGCATGTCGTGATCATCGGCGCGGATGGCCCGCACTTTTCGTCCGGGCACGACATCAAGGGCAAGGCCGGGCGCGGCCAACCCGGAGACTTCGGTCCCCCGCGACTGGGCGTAGGGGGATATACCAAGCCCGGCCAGGAAGGGCACATGGCCCATGAACAGGAGGTGTTCATCGGTTTCTGCTGGCGCTGGCGCAACATGCCGAAGCCAACCATTGCCGCTGTGCAGGGCAAGGCGATTGCCGGCGGATTGATGCTGGTCTGGCCGTTTGACCTGGTGGTGGCGAGTGAAGATGCGCAGTTCTCCGATCCGGTGGTGACCTTCGGTGTCAACGGTGTCGAGTACTTCGTACATGCCTGGGAAGTGGGGCATCGCAAGGCGAAAGAGATGTTGTTCACCGGCGAATCCATTTCCGCGCAGGAGGCGAAGGAACTCGGCATGGTCAATCGTGTCGTGAAACGTGAAGACCTGGAGAAGGAAACCCTTGCACTTGCGGAGAAGATCGCAAGGCAACCGAGCATGGGGCTCAAGCTTGCGAAGATGTCCGTCAACCAGTCGCTCGATGCCCAGGGCATGTACAACGCCATCCAGTCGGCGTTCGGTCTGCATCATCTGGGCCACGCCAACATGCGCATCGTTCATGGTTCTGCCGTGGAGCCGACCGGCGCGAACAAGATCGAAACCCAGGCCAAAGCCGACAAGCCGAAATTCAGCAGCGACTGAATCGGGGTGTTGTCGCCACTGCCGCGGTGAAGTCTGTGCAGATTGAATACACCTGAAGTACCCGAGGCCGGAAGAGAATCCGGCGCTGGTTCAGCCGAGACGCGGGGACGCCCCCCGCGTTGGTACCGGTTTGCGCCGTATCTCGGGCGGGCGCCGGCGCTCACGCCACGTCAGTGGCAGATCCTCGGACTGGTGGCAGCCGTTTCATTTTTCGAGTCCTACGACCTCTTCCTGCTGTCACTCAATCTCAGGCAGATCCAGCTTGAACTCGGGATTGCGGAAGCGGATCTGGGTTGGCTGGGTTCGACCATTCGTGCCGGCGCGCTGCTGGCGCTGCTCATCGTCCCTTTTGCGGATCGATATGGACGTCGCCGGATGCTGCTTGTGACGATCTTCGGGTATACGGTGGCGACCGCGCTGACTGCGTTTGTGCCGGATGTGACCTCGTTCGTGGTACTGCAATTCACCGCGCGGATGTTTGCGATGGCAGAGGCAGTGCTGGCGACGGTGGTCATTGTCGAGGAATTTTCCGCCTCAAACCGTGGCTGGGGTATAGGTGCGGCCGCGGCGCTGCAGGCGTGTGGAGCCGGATTTGCAGCGGTGATGTTCGGCTTCGTCGATGTCCTTCCCTGGGGTTGGCGGGCGCTCTATTTCGTCGGTGTGATTCCACTTTTTTTCATTGGCCTGTGGCGCAGAACGCTGCCGGAAACGGAGCGATTCAAGGAACACGCAAGATCACAAACGGGAGTAACAGAGCCCGTGTGGACAAGCGTGGTCAAGGCGGCGCGGGACCATCCACGAAGCCTCGCTGTGCTTACAGTGGCATTCTTCTGTTTCAGCCTGGCGGGCAATTCAGCAGGCTTTTTCGCGCCGAAGTATCTGCAGGAGGTCCATGGCTGGTCCCCTTCGAACATCGCCTTGCTGCTGTTTTTTGGCGGGGCCCTCGCGGTGGTGGGTAATCCGTTGGCCGGATGGCTCAGCGACCGGCTGGGTCGAAGACCCACCGGCGTGGTGTTCAGCCTCTGCTTTGCACTCACCGGTCTCGGGTTCTGGTCGCTGGGTGGAATGGTTGTGCCGGTAATGTGGATCGCCTACCTCTTCTTCACCATGGGAACCGCGGTGACACTCTCGACCTACAGCGTTGAGCTTTTTCCGACCTCGATGCGGGCTTCCGCGGGAGGCGTGACCAACTTTGTGTCGGTGCTCGGCTCAATCACGGGTCTTCTGGGTGTTTCGGTGCTCTTCGGTTTCACCGGCAGCAACTGGACTGCGGTGCTGATTCTCGGCGCGTTCAGTCTGCTCGTGCCGCTGGTGATCGCCGTCGTCTTCCCCGAAACCGCCGGCAAACCGCTGGATGAGATTGCCCGAGAGAAGCCTCGCTGACGGACGCCATCCGTGGCAATGGCCGCCTCGTTCTGGCGAGGCGTGTCGGGCTCAGCTGACGATACGCGGCAGGTCGATGTAGATGTTGTCACCGGGTCGCCACAGTTCATGGGCACGTTTGAGCGCGGCCCAGCGACCCAGAATCGGCTGCGGGTCACCGTGCAGTTCGGTGAAACAGCCGTTCACGGCGCGGGTGTCGAAGTAGGCGGCGTCAACACCATCCGCATACAGGCGGCTGGCGTCAACGAATCCCTTCGACAACATGCGCTGATATTCCGCTTCGAAGTCGTGAACCAGAACGGCGACGTGATGAAAGCCTTCCTGGCCTCTGGCATACATGTCGCGGTAGATCGACGGTGTGTCGTCATGCTGCTGGATGAACTGGATCATGATGTCGCCGAGATAACCGAAGGCGTAGGACACATCCGCTTCCTGGTCCGTACCGCGGTAGTGGAAGCGGTCGGTCTGGTGGTGCATGGCTTTGCGGAACGGTCCGGCGCCGAAGAGATCGCTCCACTTGCGGATCGACGCATCGAGATCGTTGACGAAATAGGCTTCCTGGAAAAACGGGTAACGGGTGATCCGGTCTGACATGATTTCCTCGTGATGTGTCTCGTGGTCGGATGTGTCTTATGGTCCGGGTTGACGCTTGAGAGCAATGAGCGTGATGGCAATCGTCACTGCGATGACGGTGTAGAGTACCGCACGCCCGCCGTCCAGCGCCGATCCGGATTGGGGCCGTCCGGCGGTTCCGGAGTATTGTTGTTTGAGGAGTCGATCCCGTGCATATCCTGCTGACCAATGATGACAGCCACGATTCACCGCTGTTTCTGCTGGCGATCAGCCTGCTCAAGGAACTCGGCGAACTCACCGTGGTGGTGCCCGCACAGGAGCAGAGCTGGAAAGGCAAGTCCATGACGCGGTTCGGTGAGCTTTATGTGGACCGGATCGATCTGCACGGCACACCGGCGTGGTCGGTCACGGGAACACCTGCGGACTGTGTCAATCTCGCGATTTACAACCTCATGCCGTCACCGCCGGATATCGTCGTATCCGGAATCAATATCGGCACCAATACCGGGCTCGGCTTTTTCATGGCCTCAGGAACGCTGGGCGCGTGTTTCGAAGCCAATGTCGCACGGATTCCGGCAATTGCCCTCTCCCAGGCGATGACTCGCGAAGACTTCATGGCGTGGTCGAACGAACGCAGCCTGCCGGAGGCGTCTCTTGAGCGCATGCAGGTCGCGACGCGGGCGCTCATGCCACAGATCTGGTCGGACTATGCCCTTGCCTTGCGTGAGCCTGTCACCTGGAGTTTCAACTTCCCGGATCCGCCGCTGTCGCCGCGAATCATCCGCGCCCGACTGGGACGCACCTACTATCGCCAGTGTTTTTCAAGGCGGGGTGACCAGTACTTCCATTCCCTGCAATCGGTGGACATCGATCCTGCCCCGGACTCAGACCAGGCCGTGGTCGCCAGCGGCAACGTCAGTGCGACGCTGATCGACATCAGTGAAATCGGGCAGATGCAGGGTGTCTGAGATCGTGACCCGGTGTGTCTGCCATCCGCGTGCGGATGGAGACTGCGTTTGACCATCGGTACCGATGTTGCCGTGGCCGCAGCGTGGCTGCGGCGAGGAGCGCTGGTCGGCATTCCGACTGAAACGGTGTACGGACTTGCTGCAAATGCGCTTGATCCGGAAGCAGTGCTGCAGATCTTCGCGGTAAAACAACGTCCCGCGTTTGATCCGCTGATCGTTCATGTCCATCACCAGGACCAGCTTGCGGAGCTGGTGACACATGTGCCGGATGAGGCCAGGGCGTTGATGTCTCACTTCTGGCCGGGGCCACTGACGCTGGTTCTGCCGAAGACGACACGGGTTCCGGACATCGTTACCAGTGGCCTGCCATCTGTCGCCGTCCGCATGCCACGTCACAGGCTGACGCTCGAGCTGCTGCGGGCACTGGATTTTCCCCTGGCTGCACCCAGTGCCAATCCGTTTGGATACGTGAGTCCGACGACTGTGGCCCACGTTGTGGATCAGCTGGGCGACAGCGTTCCCTATGTGCTCGATGGTGGCCCCTGCGCGGTGGGCCTGGAGAGCACGATCATCGGCTGGGAAGACGGCGTGCCGGTGTTGTACCGCCCCGGCGGGCTTGCTGTTGAGGATATCGAAGCGGTCATCGGCTCGGTTCGGTCGAATGTGAGACAGGTGCTTCCGGTCGCACCAGGCATGCTCGAAAGCCACTATGCACCACGCAAACCCCTGTTCCGGGGCGACGTAAAACAGTTGTTGGCGGAGCATGCGGAAAGGCCGGTAGGGGTTATAGCATTCAGACGCCGGATTGAAGGTGTTGTTTGCGAAACACTGTCCGAACGCGGTGATCTCATCGAGGCCGCACGAAATCTCTTTGCCGCAATGCGACGGCTCGATGCGGCGGAGATCGAGTGCGTTCTCGCTGAGGTCTTCCCTGATGAAGGTCTCGGCCGGGCGATCAACGATCGGTTACGGCGCGCCTCCTTTGTTCCCGAAGCCGAATGAACAGGGCGGAGCCGGTTGCTGTCGCTTTTGCCCCGGTCCGGTTACTTGCAATCAGAGCGAATCGATCTGCTCAAGCCACCGTTCAACCATGGCTTCATCCGGCATCCGCCAGTCGCCACGGGGTGACAGACTCACGGTCCCCACCTTGGGGCCGGGTGGCAACGTGGTGCGTTTGAACTGCTGGGTGAAGAATCGCTGCACGAAAACCCTGAGCCATTTGCGGATGAATTCGCGTTCGTAGGTTCCCGCGAATGCCTGGGTTGCGAGCGCCAGCATGCGGGCGGGCCCTGCACCGGTTCGCAGCAGCTGGTACAGGAAAAAATCATGCAGCGCGTAGGGGCCGATCAGATCCTCGGTGCGCTGGGCGATTTCGCCGTCTTTCGTTGGCAGCAGCTCGGGGGATATCGGCGTGGCGAGGATCCGTTCGAGTACCGCAGCCAGTGCGGCATCGGCCCGGTGTTGTGCATACCAGCGCACGAGGTAGGCGATCATCGTCTTCGGCACGCTGGCGTTGACGTTGTAGTTCGCCATGTGATCGGCATTGAACGTACACCAGCCGAGCGCGAGCTCAGAGAGATCACCGGTACCGACGACAATGCCACCCTGCTGGTTCGCATAGTTGAAGAGAATCTGCGTGCGTTCTCGGGCTTGTGCGTTTTCGAAAACGACATCTTCCGCCGAGTGACCGAGCGCTTGAAGATGATCACGAACGGCGTCGTGAATCGGAATCTCCCGCACTGCCACACCGGTGCAGCGCGCCAGTTCCAGCACGCTGTCAAAGGTGTGCTGCGATGTGCCGGGGCCGGGTAGGGTCAGTGCGTGCAATGCACTGACGGGTTGTTTGAGGCGCTTCAGGGTTTCGAGACAGACCAGGTAGGCAAGGGTGGAATCGAGCCCGCCGGAAAGCCCGATCACCAAGGTTTTTGCACGGCTTGCGAGCATGCGGCGGGCAAGTCCGGTGCTCTGGATAGCGATGATCTCAGCCGCCCGTCGGGCAAACTGTTCCGCATCCTCGGGCACGAAGGGCCATGCCGGAATGTGGCGTGACAATGACGTGATGGGTCTGGAGACATCAGGCAGGAGCACGCGCTCAAAGTTCTGCGGGCGTACCGTCTGCGCAAAGGTGGTGTTCCGGCGCCGTTCGTACCGCAGTCGCAGCAGATCGATATCGACTACCGCGTGTGCCGATTCAAATCCGAATCGTGGGCTGTTGAGCAGGGTAACGCCGTTTTCAGCGATCAGCCGATGGCCACCGAACACCGTGTCTTTGGTGGATTCGAGCGGTCCGCTGCCGGCATACACATAGGCGCTGATCGTGCGAGCGCTTGTCATGCGCACGAGATCACTGCGGTACTCGGCTTTACCTACAAGTTCGTTGGAAGCAGACGGATTGAGGATGATCTCGGCACCGGCCAATGCGGCAGACGTGGACGGCGGATCCGGAGACCAAAGGTCTTCACAGATCTCGATTCCGAAGGTGCAACCGTCCTGCGAGAACAGCTGCCTTCGGCTGATACGGAAGGTACCCAGCATGGTGTCAGTGACCGTTTCGTCGATGCCGGATCCGGAGACAAACCAGCGCTGTTCATAGAACTCGCCGTAGTTTGGATGGCACGACTTCGGAACAAGGCCCGCGATGCGCCCTCCGGCAAGAACCGCGGCAGCATTGATCAGCCGGCCGTCGGCGAGCACCCAGGGTGTGCCGACGACGACAGTGATCCCGGTGCTAGCCCGTGCCAGAACAAGGAGTGCGTCGCGGCAGGCGGCGAGCAGCATGTCGGTATGGAAGAGGTCCTCGCAGCTGTAGCCGGTGATCGCCAGTTCGGGAAAGAGCAGCAGTGATGCCCCGGCTGCGCGGGTCGCCTCGAGAGTTTCCATCATGGTATTGGCATTGGCCGACGGATCAGCTAGTGAAAGCTGAGGTGTCGCAGTCGCGACGCGAATGAAACCGTGGTGGCGGAAATCAGTGGTCATCAGTTTTTCCGGGATCCGGGCTCCTGGGTGACGGCAGAGTCGTGGTGCGGCGTGGTCATTCAGGTCCGCGTGCTTTTCCGTACTCGCCTTCGCTGTGCAAAGTGTAGAGAATCCGGGGTTCCTGATACGGGGGAAAGATCATGAACTTTGAATTTTCTGAAGAGCAGAACCTGCTGCGTGAACAGGCGCGCGGCTTTCTTGCTCAGGCGTGTTCACCTGGCCTGGTTCGCAAGGTGCTGAACGGGCAGGAAACTGGCGATAACACGCTGGCCGGCAAAATCGCCGAAATGGGCTGGAATGCGACGGTGATTCCGGAGAAATACGACGGGCTTGGCCTGAGCTATTTCGAACTGTGTGTCATCGCCGAAGAAATGGGCCGCGCGGTGGCACCCACATCGTTCTCATCATCCGTTTATCTCGCGACGGAAGCGCTGCTGCTCGCAGGTACCGCCAAGCAGAAGTCGAAGTGGCTGCCGAAGCTCGCCAGTGGCGAGGTTCGTGGCACCTTTGCCATGGCGGAAGGTCCGGGGCGCACTACCCCGAAAAGCCTCAACACGACGTTTGCCCGGGACAAAGTCAAAGGAGTCAAGGCGCCGGTGGCCGATGCGGCGGTCGCTGATTTCGCCGTGATCCTCGTCAAGGCGAATGGTGGTGATGGTGCGTCGCTGGTGCTGGTCGATATGAAGAGCCAAGGGGTAACCCACGAACCTGTCGCCATGATCGATCCAACCCGTGACCATGCCGCGGTCAGTTTTGAGGGCGCCTCTGGTGAGTTGCTTGGCGAGAAAGGCAGTGGTTGGACGCTGACCCAGAAGCTGCTGAATCGTGCAGCGGTTCTTTTCGCCTGGGAGCAGGTCGGCGGCGCTGATGCGGCGCTCGAGCAGGCCAAGAACTACGCCATGGGACGATACGCGTTTGGCCGGCCGATCGCGTCTTATCAGGCCATCAAACACAAGCTCGCCCACATGTATGTGAAAAACACCCTGGCCCGTTCGAACTGCTACTACGGCGCCTGGGCGCTCGCGACCAGTGCAAAAGAACTGCCCCTGGCAGCGGCAACGGCGCGGGTCGCGGCCATCCATGCTTACGAGTTTGCCTCCCGGGAAGACATTCAGACCCATGGCGGCATGGGATTCACCTGGGAATTCGACTGCCAGTTTCACTACCGCCGCTCGCGGCTTTTGTCAGTGAACATTGGCAGCCTTGGCCAGTGGCAGGACAAACTTGTAGATGCGTATTTGTCAGCAAATGGCGCATCCAACGCGGCGTAAGCAACGCGACCAGCAAGGAGAACATCGTGGATTTTGAAGATACCAAAGAAGAAGCGAAATTCCGGTCTGAAGTGCGCGCCTGGCTGAAAGCCAATGCGCCGACCAAGAAAGAGCTCAAGGGGCTAGGCGAAATCGAAGCCTCCAAACTCTGGCAGAAACGTAAGTACGACGCGGGCTGGGCCTGTATCCGTTGGCCCAAGGAATACGGTGGCCGGGGTGGCACGGCCATCGAGCAGGTGATCTGGAACCAGGAGGAAGTGAAGCTCGCGACCCCTGGCGGGGTATTCGCCATCGGCCAGGGCATGGCCGCACCGACGATGATGACGTACGCGACCGAAGACCAGAAACGCCGTTATCTGCCCAAACTTGCGAGTGGTGAGGAGATCTGGTGCCAGCTGTTTTCGGAACCGGCCGGCGGCTCTGACCTCGCTGCACTTCGTACCAAGGCCGAAAAGGTCGGTGATGAGTGGGTGATCAACGGCCAGAAGATCTGGACATCCGGTGCACACTTCTCGGACTACGCGATCCTCGTGACCCGTTCCGATCCGAACGTGCCCAAACACCAGGGGCTCACCTATTTCTTCCTCTCGATGAAATCGCCCGGGGTCACGGTCAAGCCGATCAAGCAGATCTCTGGCGGCGCCCATTTCAATGAAGTGTATTTCTCGGATGTGCGCATCCCCGATTCACAGCGGCTTGGCGCTGTTGGTCAAGGTTGGCAGGTTGCGCTCACCACACTGATGAATGAGCGCGCATCCATCGGCGCAGGTGGTGGTGGCGTTGGGGTCACCCAGGCCATGAAGCTCGCGCAGAAGCTCGAGATCGATGGCCGCCCCGCCCTCGAAGACCGTGCCATTCGCGCCAAACTCGCGGACTGGTACGTACAGGAGTCCGGTCTCAAGTACACCGGTTACCGGTCGATGACGGCGCTCTCGAGAGGTGCGATTCCCGGTCCTGAAAACTCCATCGGCAAACTGGTGGGCGCACCCAAGAACCAGGAAATGGCGGCGTTCTGCATCGACCTGCTCGAAGAGCATGGAGCGATGTGGGATCCGAACGTTTCTGAAGCGGCGGGGTTGTACCAGTTGGCCTATATGTCGTCACCGGGCCTGCGCATCGCAGGTGGCACTGACGAGATCATGGCCAACATCATCGCCGAACGGGTACTCGGGCTGCCGCAGGACATGCGTGCCGACAAGGGCCTTCCCTTCAACAAGGTGCCGACAGGCGTCAACTAGAAAGGTGCCGACAGGCGCCAACTGGGTAATCGGGGCGGCGGTTACGTCGCCCCGTCTTCAGCCGGCCTCGCTCCTCGCATCGAACAGGATCGCGCTGCGAATTCGGAGAGCTTCTATTTGCCGCGCGATTCCAGAACGCAAACGTCGCCATGACGAATGACGCCAGGTGGGACCACTCGTGCGTAAACACCGGCATTGCCGCCGTTCTGCTGTACCAGCGTGCGCATGATCTTTGGATCCTTGGGCAGTTCGTCAACCGCGTGGGTCGTCATGATGCAGCGCGGACACGCTAGCTCGATGGCAAAAACGGTCGCTCCGATACGCAGATGTTTACCGATCCAGCTGTTTTCGACGAACCCTGATCCACCCGCATCGATAAGGATGTTCGGCCGGAACCTGCGAACGTCAAAGTTACTCTCTGCTCGGGCGGTACTGAGCGCGCTGAAGCTTTGTGTGGTCATGAGCAGGATCGGATAAGCGTCGAACCAGGTACCCGGCGGCGCTTCATAAGCCATCACATCAGCCGGAAATTCGAAAAGATCCGGCAGCGGTTCATCGGCAGTGCGCGCAAACATGTCCCGCAGATACGCTTGCACATCGGTACCGGCAGGTGGTGCTTTCCGCCCGAAAGCGTTTTGTGGTTCGACGATCGGCGAGAGTTCGACGGGCCGTCCGAGCAGCGTGGACAACGCTGCATTCGCACCCGCCTCGCCACTGCGTACTTCGTTGCCCTCCGGCAGTTTGATCGCGACCTTTGATGAGCGGGATGTGCTGGAAGGCGCTTCTACAAACCGCACGCTGCACTGCATGAGCACGGGCGACTTTTTGGCTGCCTGGATTGAGTTCAGACCCTCTTCCTTGACCGCCCACACGCGATCACCGAGCAACG
>VGVE01000053.1 GCA_016874135.1 Gammaproteobacteria bacterium
TAGCAGGCCGATCGCGGCATTGAAGAAGATGAAGAAGTTGTGCACGACGAGCGCAAACGCAGCCATCTCCACCGCGTGATCAGGCAAAAGACCGGGGCGTTTGCAATCTCGGCCAACATGTGGCAACAAGTACGCAGATCGTTAGCTCAGACGGGGTTACCAGGATGCGTAACAAGCTCCTCCACGGGCTAAAAAAATCTGCCGGCTACAGGTCGAGTCTTATGTCCGCCATCGGCTTGGCTCTCGCCACCACACCGGTCGCACTGCAGGCGGAAGAGGCCAGGGTGCTCGAAGAAATTGTTGTAACGGCCCAGAAACGTACAGAGTCGTTGCAGGATGCCCCGATTTCGATCATCGCCTACACATCTGAAACGCTGGACGACTTCGGCATCAACTCGCTGACCGATACGTTCAACGGAGCCATGCCGTCACTGCGCGTGGCGCCATTCGTAGGCCGGCCTTCGGCGATGTCAGTCGGCATGCGGGGCATGGTGCCGGTCGATGCCACCCAGATCACCCGCGACACCACGGTAGGCATCTACATCGACGGCGTTTACCTCGGGCGCGTACAGGGCCTTGGAATGGAATTGGCCGATGTGGAACGGATCGAGGTGCTGCGGGGGCCACAAGGCACCCTGTTTGGCCGCAACACCGTCGGTGGCGCCGTCAGTGTGGTAACACGTCGACCCACGGGCGAATGGGGTGCTGACATCAAGGCCGGCATGGGGAACCTGGATGGCCGGACGCTTGCGGCGCACGTGAACCTGCCTGCTTTCGCCGGGTTTTCATTCAAGGTCGACGCGGTTCTCGACCGTCGCGACGGTTGGGTGAAAAACCCTCTCGAGACGTTGCCGGCCAACTACTCGATCAACGGCAAGACCGGCGATGCCAGCGACTTCGACTATGACTGGGGAAAGGTTGAGCGGCATGGCTATCGCCTCAGTCTGGAATGGCAACCCGTCGACTCTTTCTCGCTGCTGTATACCTACGATCGGTCCAAGGAAGACCCCACGGGTGGCTACCACCATCTCGGCGGCACCACCCAGAGGCTGCCTGGTTTTGTCAGACTGGAGACAGATCGCGCCAGCCGCGGTCGCATCGGCGTGCCCAATCTGGAGGCCCCGCAAATGGTCGAAGGACACGGCTTGCTCGCCGAGTGGGATATCTCCGAAAGCCTGTTGCTGCGATCAATCACCAGTTATCGGCGACTGGACTCCACCCAATGGGACCAGGACTCCGGCAGCTTCTCAACCTTCCGGGCTGGCAGCTCGAGCGGCCGATTCAGTTTTGCAAATGTTGATCAGAACCAGTTCAGCCAGGAAATCCAGTTCGTCGGGAACACCGACTCTTTGCAATACGTAGCAGGCGCCTACTACTTCCGTGAAGAAGGCGAAGACACCGCCACCGTCTTCACCACGGCGACCTACAACTCCACCTTGACGGGTATCACCCTGCGTAACCCACCAACGACCAGTGGCCGCGTTCCCGACCGCGCCGCAGAAGCTTTAGTGAAATCCAAGGCACTGTTCGGACAGGTGACGTGGACACCCGCTGCTCTGCAAGACCTGCACGTCACCGTTGGCGCGCGCTATACCGACGACAGCAAGGATGGCAGGCTGATCGCCATTCGTGGCGTTGATCCTCTCCTTTCCTTCGATCAGGGCTACAAGCGGATAGATCCGACGGTGACGGTTGCCTGGGATCTGAGTGAAACCACCAACGTCTATGCAAAGTATGCGCGGGCGTACCGCGCGGGCGGATCGAACACGCGCTCAGCCACACTGCGTGCGTTTGACGAAGAAGTAGTGGTGTCCTACGAACTCGGATTGAAAACGGAGCTCCTGGAAGGTCGCGGTCGATTGAACCTGGCGGGGTACACCATGGCCTTGCAGGACGCGCAGGTCGATTTCAGCAACCCGGCCAACGTCTCGGTAACAGAAACTATTAACGTCTCGAAGAAACGCAAGGTCAACGGTATAGAGGCTGATCTCACACTGCTCGCGTGGAACAACCTGTTGTTGAACCTGAACTACGTGTGGACCGAAGCCAAACGCACCCCGGTCACCAACCCGTTCTCCAATCTGACGATACCGCTCGGCGTCGCCCAGACACCGACCCATGCGGCCTCGCTGGCGCTCGACTACGATTTTCCGCGATTCGAATTTGGCACGCTGACCTTCCATGCCGACATGCAATGGAACAGCGGTTACACCAGTACCGGCGGCAAGGACACCGATCCAACAGAAACCAACGAGGTAGTGCTGGTAAACGCACGCCTGACCCTCGGTGAGATCGCGCTCGGTGCTACAGAGGCTTCGGTATCCGTCTGGGGCAAGAACCTCACGGACAAGACGTTTGAGCTGTTCGACTACCTATTGCCAACTACGCTCAACTCCAACCGCTTTGTGATGTACAACGATCCCCGCACCTGGGGTCTTGAAGTGCGGGTCACACTTTAAACGGCTCCGGGGCAGATGGCGGATAAGGCCATCCGTTCCCGAATTGCGAGGGAAACGCCCCCAGTTCAAAGTCGCCCCACAAACAGCTCAGTTGCCAGGCTCATGTGCGCGTATGACAGCGGCTTCTGACCGTGCGTGCACCGCTCAGACCGCATTACCGGGGTAACGGGAAACGAGCGCCGCGTAGAGCAGTTCCGGCGCATCCGCGCGTGCAGTATCGAGAGCACTCATGACTTCGATGAGGTGTTCGTTGTCCTCACGTCCCTGCCACAGCTTCAGGTACGTGCCCTGTTTGTAACCTTGGTCCTGGCGGAAATGGTTGAGTACATTCTTGCCAACGTACAACCGGTACAACTCGTCGAAGTCCATCGGCAACGCCGCCATCGCCGCAGCAAAGTCCCGGGTACTGAAGTCCTTGCCTAGAAGCGTCCCCCCGGCAAGGTTCTCAACCGCTTCGCGAAACGCTTCGGCATCCTGATCACCGGTTAGAGGTGGCCTCACTTCTTTGGACAGCAGAATCCGCAAAGTAAGAGGATGTTGCGGGCGTCCCTTCCACGACGGTGTTGGCGTGATCGAGCCCAGGGCGGCCATCCGTGGCCGCCCGTCTTCACCTGGAGGAGCGGTGCTCCTCCTTGCCCAGCGCTGACGCGCTGTGCAACCGGCGAAGACCCCAGCAGGCGGAGCCAATTCCTCTACATTCAGTTCCTTTCCCTCGCGATTCAGCTATCCCACTTCGAATCGAAACTTTTCAGTCTGCCTGCTGGTATCAAAGTGCCCGATTCGCAGGAGGGTGCTGCAGGCGGAGCCCCGAGCGCGACCTGTGGGTGCGCTCAGACCTGCGCGCGACCGAAGAGCTCACGTTGGGTACGCCGCAGGAATATCAGGCCGATGGCAGCGTTGAAGAAAATGAAGAAGTTGTGCATCACGAGAGCGAACGCGGCCATTTCGACGGCATGATCAGGCAACAGCACCACCCACAGCGTAATCGCGACGGCGCGCATCGGGCCTGGCACCCCAGCACCGAAGAACACCACCGGCAGATAGCCCAGCATCTGCGTCATCGTTAGTTCCACACCGAACAGGCCGAGCGCAAGGTCATAGACCAGGACCGCCGTGAGCAGCGCCGGTGACTTGATCGCGACGATGGTCAGGTAGTGCTTGAGTCGAGCCTTGCGAAACGCGTGCAGGATCTGTTTATTTCGAAGTTCGGATCCTTTCAAGTAAGCACCACGGAAGTAGCCATAGAAGATCGCGAAGAACACGAGCGCGCCGATGGCGATCATCGGGATGACACCGAACACGGGTGGCAGCTCGTGGCCATTCATCCACCAGCCGAGCGTCGCCCATCCCAGCAGGTAGTAGAACTCGCAGAACATGAGAAAGAGCATGCTGGAGGCGAGTTTCCAGCCGGGCACGCCTTCCCGCTGCTGCAGGTAGAGCGCCATCGCACCCTTGCCGACCTGCTCGTTCAGGATCGAGAGAATGTACGTGCTCGCTCGTACTGGCAGGATATCCAGGAAGCGGACGCGCGCGTTGAACCAGTTGACGGTGCGCCAGACCGTAACCGAGTCGAGCAGGAAGAAGACAAACGAGTACGGAATGAGCAGGCCGAGGAGGGCGAGCCAGTTCACCTTCTCGAAAACCGAAAGCAGGTAGGGGACGAGCTCCTGACCTTGGCGGGCCGCCGCGCCATCGAGGCGCGTATAGAGCAGATAGAAGCACCCCAGCGTGATCGCCCAGATGGCGACGCGGCCGACAAGGGACCGCGACTGCTTTTGCGCCGTCTGGGGCTCGGTCTGAGAATGGGTCTGGGGTTCGGACACGTGCAAGCCTCCCGCCTGTGGTCTAGGCAGTAGACAACGTCGGCGCGTCTTTGAACAGCAACAGCAGTATCGCGATCAGCGGCGCATCGGACTGCAGGGCAACCAGCCAGGCCCCAACGAGGTTATGCGACTGGGCACTTGGCGAGATCAGTAGAACGGTTCAAGCGTTTCGTAGACGGGGTCACCGTCCAGGCAGGCCATGATTGCCGGCGCGGCATCCCGGTGGTACGCCGCGTTCGCATAGGCGTCGTTGGCCTTCTGGTCCCTGAACTCGATGAAGTAGACATACGTACGCGGCGGGCCACCCACGACGCGCCGCACTTCATAGAACTTCGGGTCCGGTTCGTTGGCGTGGATGTTGGCTACAAGGGTCGAAACAAGGTGCTCGAACTCCGCCACCTTGTTCTCGAGCACCTTGAGGCGAATCAGCATCTTGAACATCTCATCTCCCCGGATCGAGTGCACTGGCCCGGTCCGGCCAGCATAACGAGGGCGGAAACAACTGGCCACGCAGCCAGTGGCGCATGGTCAGGAGCGGCGGCCGGCACCGCGCCCGTAATGACAGATCCACCCGGACATGGTTGGCGCGAACGTCGCCACGTCGGATTCTTCATCGGAGCGCGGGCAGACCGTCGATGCTGTGGGTGTTCTTCTCAGCCTGGTAGGCAAGGATTTCCTGCTGGCCTTTGTTCTCAGCCCAGCGTTGCAGGCCATCGCGATCGGCCTGGTAGCTGTACCGCGGCACCGCGTAACCACACGAGTCGCTGACGCGGGTGATGTGCGCTCGGATCACCGCGGCATCAAACGGTGCGCCGCGTGCCATGCCGATGACCGGCCCCATGCTCACGCCGAGCAGCTTGAACACGGCTTGTCGATTCGCGGTAGCGGTTGCCGCCTGCTGTTCCGGCGTCGGTGCTTCCTCCGCTGCGACCGCAGTTGCAAACAACACGCAGAAGGCACTTACCACGCCGAACAAGATTCTTCCTGCCATTGGATTTCTCCCCGAATTTTTCAGGATTAGCGGATCAGGAGTGTTGTGTGATTTCTGACCCTTGGTTCTCTGATGGTGACCCAAGGGCAGGTTCCCCGGTAAGCCAGCGCCCGGAACACAGACTCCGGTGCTATTGCCAGATGCCGCCCTTCATGACTCGCAGATTCTGGTGATCCTGCAGAACCCTCACATCTTTGCAGGGATCACCGCTGACCAACAGCAGATCAGCGTATGCACCGGCCACCAGCGTTCCAATGCGCCCGGCGGGATCGAACGCCTGGCCACCGTTACGTGTGGCGCAGAGCAACGCTTCAGCACCGGACATTCCGAACAGATCCACAAAGTACTCAAGGTCTTTGGCGTACGTGCCATGCGGTGCGATGCTGATGCCGTAGTCGCCGCCGACCACCATCCTGATGCCGACAGCGCGCAGTTTTTTCACCGTCGCGATGGTGGCCTGGATTTCCCGCTCGTAACCTTGTTCACAGACGGTTTCGCGGGAGATGCCGAGGGTACCGCACTTTTCCAGGTAAGTGACTTCCCAGGCAATGGCCGGTCCAACCACGATACGGTCCTTGCGCGCGGCGAGAAGATCGATGGCCTCGTCATCGAGATAGTTGGCATGGCCGATGAAGTCCACTCCCGCCCGCACGGCCTGCTTCACTGCCGCCGCTGAACGGGCGTGGCAGGCCACGCGCATCTGTCGACGATGGGCTTCGTCGACCACGGCATTGACCTCTTCATCAGTGAACGAAAGTTCCCCCGGCGGGCACTGCGAGTTGATGGCTTCGCCGTCGATGAAGATCTTCACCACATCAACACGCATCTTGCGCTGCTCGCGAACCGCCTTGCGGACTGCCCAGGGTCCGTCGGCGATCATGCCGAGGCCGCCGGGTGAGTCGATGTTGCTGCCGGTAGCACCGAGGTCACGACCAGCCGCAAGCAACCTTGGGCCTTTGATACGGCCGGTGTTGATAGCTTCGCGTAGCGCGACATCAATACGGTAGGTTGAACCGAAACTGATCGCAGAAGTAAAACCTGCATCCACCATCAGCGCGGCGTTGCGTACGGCGGTAATCGTCGCTTCCTCCACGGATGTGTCACCGATAGCGAAGGGGCTGGCGTCTGCGAACGATAGATGGGCATGGGTCTCCGTCATGCCGGGCATCAGGAACTTTCCGCTGGCGTTTATACGCTCACAGTCCGGTGGCAAGGCCGGAAGCCCTGAACGTTTACCGGCGAATCGGACCGTGTCGCCTTCTATCCAGACGGCTGCGTCTTCGACAACAGATTCATCCACGGCTGGAAAAAGCCGGGCGTTTTCGATCAGCCGATGATGGGTACTCATGTGAACTCCGTGCGGCCATATTTCACGCGGGACACGGGGCAAACCGACGGTAGGTGGTTCCCCGATCATAGATGGAAGACTGCCATGCGTGACAGCCGTGAACGGATCAGCATCCTACGCGGCGTTGGCGAAGCGGTAACGGCTGGTAAGGTTGCGGTCTTCATGATAGACAGCGCGCCGTATCGCTAACAAGTCCACCTGTAACTTCACTTGCACAGCCGGATCGACTACGTGGCTTCCGAATCGAATGACCTGACCGTCCTGCCCGTCCGCACAAAAAAGGATCTCGACACCTTTGTGCGCGT
Source organism: Gammaproteobacteria bacterium (assembly GCA_016874135.1). Lineage (GTDB taxonomy): Bacteria > Pseudomonadota > Gammaproteobacteria > Pseudomonadales > Azotimanducaceae > SYFY01. The sequence continues at coordinate 6,927 of VGVE01000053.1, forward strand.
GCAGTGGCGGGTCTACGCCGATGATCCCGTCTGGGTTCCACCCCTGTTGTTCGAACGGAAGGGTTCGTTGTCCCCTTCCGAGCCTTTTTTTCACCATGCAGAGTGGCAGGGATTCATCGCCTGGCGGGGTAAAGAAGCGGTAGGACGAATTTCCGCCCAGATCGATCAACTGTATCTGGACCGATATCCGGACCGAAGCGGCTGGTTCGGAATGCTGGATGCCATCGATGACGCGACTGTGTTTGCCGCCTTGTTTGCAGCGGCAGAACACTGGCTTCGACAAAAAGGCATGCAACGAGCTGTCGGCCCCTTCAACCTCGGCATCAACCAGGAAGTCGGCATGCTGGTGGAAGGTTATGAAACTTCGCCGTATTTCCTGATGGGCCATGCCCGGCCCTGGTTCCATGGACACGTACGTGCGCTCGGGTATGAGGGCGTCCAGGACATGCTGGCCTACCTGCTGCCAACGCGTTACCAGGACGATCCGCGTATCGCGAGGCTCCGGCAGCGATTGGCGCGCAAGGTATCTATCCGCATGCTGGACCGACGCCGCAAGAATGAGGAACTCGAGGTCCTGCGGGACATCTTCAATGATGCGTGGTCGGAAAACTGGAGCTTTGTGCCTTTCACCCAGGAGGAGTTTGCCGCCATCGGCTCGCTGCTGCTGATGCTCCTGCCGAAAGACTTCGTACTCGTCGCGGAAGTGGAAGGCAAACCGGCCGGATTCATCGTACTCGTACCGAATCTCAATGAAATCATTGGCAACCTCAATGGCCGCCTCTTCCCGTTTGGCTGGGCCAAGCTCCTGTGGCGCCTCAAGGTGAAGTTTCCAACCACCGCTCGTGTGCCGCTCATGGGCGTACGCAAACACTTGCACAACACGCCTCTCGGGCCTGGCATTGCCACCATGCTCATCGAAGAACTTGGCCAGTCCGCGGGACGCGCCGGTGTACACACCAACGAACTGTCGTGGATTCTCGATACTAACGAAGGCATGCGCGGCATCATCGAACGGATCGGCGGCAAGGTCTCGAAACGTTACCGGATGTATGGGAAGGATCTGTGACCGAACATCTGCCAGCGATCGTGCTTGCCGGTGAAAGACCTGGCGGGGGATTGCTGGGCAAACATTTCGGTGCCGCTGCGAATGCGCTCGTTCCGGTGTGCGGGGTACCCAGTATCGTGCGAGTCATTGAGACCTTGCGCCAAACGATGTGTATCCGTGGAGGCCTCATCAGTGGGCCTTTGGCTGAAGTGGTGAATACGTCAGCTGTGTTCGCATCTATTCTCGAGCATGGCGACTTTCGCTGGATCGCCCCTGAATCCGGCCCCGCTGAAAGTACATCCAGAGCCTTGCGTGATCTGAATCAGTGGCCCGTGTTAATTACCACCGCGGACCATGCGCTGTTGCAACCGCAGGTAGTGGAGCGGTTCTGTTCTCAGGCGATGGCCATGGGGCAGGATGCGATAGTGGGGTTTGCAGATATCACCCGAGTCCGGGCGGCATTTCCGCATAGCCGCCGAACAGTTCTGGCATTCGCGGATGGTGGCCGGTGTGGCACCAATCTGTTCCTGCTGCGAACTCCCACGGCACTTCGCATTGTCGATTTCTGGTGCAACATCCAGGCCGAGCGAAAGCGGCCATGGCGCATGGCCCGGCGCATTGGCATGGGTGTGCTTATCGGATACCTCCTCGGCAGACTCCGCGCGGACGATGCGCTGCGGGTGCTTGGACAACTTGCTGGCTGCACGCTCGGCTGGATCGATGTTGCCGAACCGAGTGCGGCGGTGGATGTGGACTCGGTTGATGACCATGCACTCGCTGAAACCCTGCTCCGAACCCGTGCAGCAGAGGGCGCAACGAGTGCCTGACAAGCCGCTTCTGTTGCGAAACCCGCGCGCCGCCCGGGTGGGTGGGCCTGCACCGCTGGCCGTTGAAAGCTGGCTTCTCAACGAGGATCTCGATGAAGCCGTTTTCGATGGCCACGATCTGATTATCATCGAAGGCGGTGATGGCACACTGCAGAAAGTCCTGACACACCTGATGGATCACTTCGGGGAACGTCCGCTGCCATTGGTGGCAGTGCTCCCGGCTGGCACCACCAATATGTCCTGTGCGAATTTCAATCGCAGTCGCCGCTATGCAGGGGCGGTTGCAACGCTGCGCGGCTTTCTGTCCGGGGAGCCGGTTGAAACTGTATCGAGGCCTCTTGTCCGCGTGCGCTATTGCGAGCGAACCGTGCATGGCTTCTGCTTCTGCCTCGGCATAATCGTCGACGCCGTGCTGCGATTTTCGACAGTCCGTACCCGTCACCGGTGGTTTGATCAGCTGGCCATGGTTGGTGTCGTTGGCAGGGCATTGCGCCGTACCCATACTGCTGTTCGGGTAGAAGAAAAAAGTGGATCGCAAAATGTGTTCGCGATGGTGGTAACCACACTCGACCGCCTGATCTATGGCATGAAGGCACATACCCCGGGGAATCATCCGACCGGATTGCACACCACCTGGATCGGTGGAGATGCACCGGATCTGTGGCGTCGCCTGCTCGCATTGGCGAAGGGAGATCCACGTCTTTTTGAATCCCCGGGATTCGCCAGCGGCGATGTCCGGGAGCTCGAACTGCGGTTTCCCGGACCGTTTGTCATGGATGGCGAGGTCTTTGAACACTCTGAGGGAGGAGTGCACGTTTCCCTAAGCCCACCTGTCCGCTTCGTGGTGTTATAAAGGCGCCCTGATCTTTGATCTGCCACCATCGTGACACCCGTGCCAGCAACTGTTCAGGACAACGCTGAACCCCCACCACCACCGCGCCTTGGCATCAAGCTCGGCAAACTGGTGTTGCGTACGGTTGACCGCTTTTTTGCGCGGCACTCGAAAGTTCCGATCACGCCGTTTATCGACGCCGCGCTGTTTCCGGAACTTAAGCCACTTAAGGATGCATGGCGACAGATCGATCAGGAACTCGATCCCTTGCTTGCTGCGCGGGAGAAGATTCCCGCGTTCCATCAGTTGTCAGAGGATCAGGTACGGATCTCCCGCGGCGACAACTGGAAGACGTTTGCGTTTTTTGTTTTCGGTCACCGGGTGGACGAAAACTGTGCCTTGTGCCCACGTACCGCAGCGCTGCTCGATCAACTGCCTGGCTTGCAGAACGCCTGGTTCTCGATCCTGGCCCCGAGTTATCACATTCCGCCGCATCGGGGACCGAGCCGGGCGGTAATCCGCTGTCATCTGGGCCTCAAGATCCCGGCCGCGCGTGAACGGTGCTGGATTCGTGTGGATCAGCAGCGGGCGAGCTGGCAGGCCGGTGAACTGATGTGCTTCGACGATACCTACGAGCATGAAGTGCACAACGACACGGACGAAACCCGTGTCGTGCTCTTCATCGATATCGACCGGCCACTCGACTGGAGAGGCAACCGCGGTCGCGGGACCCTTCTGTGGCTGATGAGGCGGTCGAAGTACGTCAAGTCCTCACGCGCCAATCTCGAGGCCTGGAACCGGAGACTTGGCATTCGTGCAGATTGATGCATCGACGCTTCCGCCAGGAAGCGTACTCGACACAGAGATTTGCATCGTCGGTGCGGGTGCGGCCGGTCTGACCATTGCGCGTGCGCTGCTGGGTTCCGGCCTCAAGGTGCTGGTGGTCGAGAGTGGTGGTTTCGACTACGACGCCGACATCACTGCACTTGGCGACGGCGACAACCTCGGTGCGCCGTATTACCCGCTGGCGGATTCACGGTTGCGTTTTTTTGGAGGCACAACTGCCATCTGGGGCGGCCGCTGCACGCCGCTCGATTCTGTCGACTTCGAGCCTCGCGGGAATCTGCCGCTGCATGGCTGGCCGGTCAGCTTCACCGAATTGAAGCCGGACTACGAAGCGGCGCAACGGCTGCTCGAGGTCGGTGATTTCCGCTATGACGCTTCCCTTTGGCGAGAGATGGGTGAGCCAGATGGCGTACTGCGTCGCGAAACGCAGCCGGTGTTTGATCGTGATCTCATCGACTATTCGTTCTGGCGGTTTGATTTCGAAAAAGAACGTTTTGGTTCGAAACGGGCGGCGGATCTGCTCGCTTCACCTGACACGACTGTTCTTCTGCATGCCAATGTAGTTTCGCTTGAAGCCAATGCCGAAGCGGATGAAATACGTGAGATCAAGGTCCGCGCGCCTGATGGCCGTCGACTCATCGTACGGGCAGGACAATTCGTTCTCGCCGCGGGCGGCATAGAAAACCCGCGTCTGTTGCTCGCCTCACGAAGCATCGAACGCAGTGGTATCGGTAACCGGCACGATCAGGTCGGAAGGTACTTCATGGAGCACCCACACGGGCGCCTCGGACGTATCGAAGGTGATCATATCTATGCACTCTGGAACGGATTTCGAATGCGGTTCCGTGAAGGTGATGTACCGATTGCGCCGGTGCTGAGAATCGCCTCGCGAATGCAACTGGAACGCGGTTTTTTGAACACGGCGCTATCGTTCAAGTTGCAGCGTGATCCGCGCGCAGGCGTACCGGCACCGAAAGCGCTTTACCGGAGCCTCAAACACCAGCTCAATCCGACGGAAAACAACCGCACGCTCTGGCACTGGTATCGCAGTACCCGGCTCGCATACCGGCGCTTTCTCAGGCCGATGATGGAGCGTTTCAAGTCAAAATCAGGCAACCGGGTGTTGTCGGTAATGATTCGGGCAGAGCAGACCCCGAATCCATCCAGCCGTGTTGTGTTGTCGGAGCGAAAGGACCGGCACGGTGTGCCCCTGGCCAATCTCGACTGGCGGATGGGCGCGGTCGACAAGGCGACAGTCCGGGGATTTGGCCAGATCCTGGATGCCGAGCTGCAACGCACCCGGCTTGGTCGGCTGGTCGTCGAAGACTGGGTGCTGGACGGTGGCGTCGACTGGCCCGCCGATCCCACTGTCGGCAATCATCCGTATGGTGGTTATCACCACCTCGGTACCACGCGCATGAGTGACAATCCCGAACGCGGGGTAGTGGATCGTAACGGTCGCGTGCACGGCTACCGGAACCTTTATGTGGCGGGATCTTCGGTGTTTCCGACCGGTGGCTGGGCCAATCCGACACTGACCATCATGGCGCTGGCGTTCAGGCTGGCCCGGACCCTGCACCAGAACAGCAGGGCTGATTGATCCGGTAGCCTGTGGTAAGTTGCGCCCCGCCGTTGGTGAGGCCCGCGGTCAATCAGTCGTCAGCGTCAGTAGTTGGTGCCACCCGGGGAATCTGGACATCCATGAAAGTCATCATCCTGAGCGCGGGCCAGGGTCGGCGCCTGCTGCCCTTTACCGAGGAGACACCGAAGTGTGTTCTGCCCCTTGGGGACCGTTCAGCACTCGAATGGCAGCTGCAATCACTCAAGGTGGGTGGTGCCAGCGAAGTGGTGGTGGTGTCAGGTTTCCAGGCACACAAGGTGAAGGCGGTGGTCGAAGGCTTCACCGAGTTGCCGGTACGGGTTTCTCACAACCCGTTTTTCGCGCATTCAGATAATCTAGGCACCTGCTGGGTGGTTCGTCACGAGATGTTGCGCCCGTTTGTCATCATCAACGGCGACACCATGTTTGAACCGCAGATCTTCACCCACCTGCTGGCGGCCCCGGCGCGATATCCGATCACGCTGGTGACCAATCGCAAGGCCGCCTACGACGCGGACGACATGAAAGTCATACTCGATGGCGATCGCCTGCTGCGCGTTGACAAGCGCCTCGACGTCAATGCCGTGAGCGGTGAGTCCATCGGCATGATCCGCTTCAGTGATGTCGGCGCTTCACTGTTCCGTCGTCAGCTTGAACAGATGATGGAAAACGAATCGACACTGAAGCGATGGTACCTGTCTGCCATCGATGCTCTTGCAGAACTCGGCTATGTAGGAACCGTGAGCACCGAAGGCCGTGCGTGGTGTGAGATCGACTCTCCTGCGGATCTGGCCCATGCGCAGAAGACGGTTCCCGGATGGTGGCATTCGCGGGCAGCGCAGGCCCGTTCACTCGAACAGTCGGCGAGCTGAGGCGGAATCCGGCTCAAGGAAACGTAGATGCACGATACGGCGAAGAAATTCGGTTGGCCGGCGACAGTCATTCACAGCGGCACCCACTGGACCGTTCTTCTCCGTCCCCAACAGGCGACCTTGGGTTCGTTGGTGCTATGTGCGAATTCCCCGGTGCTGCGCTATTCGGAACTGCCGGCAGCAGCTTTTGCCGAGCAGGGCGAACTCGTCTTGCGAATCGAAAACGCGCTGCGCAGTTTCGTGAACTACGACCGCATCAACTGGCTCATGCTGATGATGGTTGATCCGCAGGTGCACTTTCACGTGATTCCGCGTTACGAATCGCCGCACGAGTTCGAAGGGATGACCTTTGCCGATGGTGGCTGGCCGGCGCTGCCGCAGCTCGGTGGTGGTGTTGCCGTGGATGACAACCTGCGTCATCGGTTGATCCAGGCGATACGTTCACACTGGGGATGATGGGTCAGCGGGAAACCAACAGGTCGTTACGGGTCCGGCGGATTGTTCTTCTGCAGCACGAACTCCACGCCTTCTTTGCCCCCTGAAACGAGCTTCTTGCGGCCGACATCGTAGATGATGGCCGCGCTGCGCACGGTCACGTTGTCCATCTCCATCCGCGCGTTTTGGTGCAGCTCGAGCATTTTGGTCTGGTACAGATAGACGATACGTTCGCTGTAGCCCGTGCCCTGATCCTGCTTGTCGCCGAGCGTGACGCGGATACTGGCTGGGTGGCCGTAGCCCACGATCTTCACTGGATCTTCAACAGGCCCATGCACCTCAGCCCGTTCAGCGCGAACTTCCCAATCGTCGGTGCGCATGTGGAATTCGCCTTCGAGATAGAGCACGTCGGCGTCTTTGTCTTCCCAGGCCTTTTCAGCCCGGATGTGGATTTGGGTGGGAGTGGTTGTGGCCACCGCCACATCAGCGCCGGTTTGGGCCATAACGGCTGCTGAGAAACCCAGGGACATCAGCGCGGCAAGGGTCCGAAACCGCGTGGATCCGCGGCGCCTGGTGCGGGTTGTCGCCCCGGTTGCGTGTCCTTTCGCCATACTGCTTGGTTCATGGCTGTTCATGCCGGCATCATAGCACCGCGTACCGGTTGGTCCGCCCATCTTCGTATCCCGGATTGCAGAGGTCACCATCCGTCCGACCATTCTCGATCGTTACATCATCGCGTCGGTGACCCGACCCTTCCTTGCAGTTTCGCTGCTTTTGGTGAGTGTGTTTATCGCCTACAGCCTGGCACGGTATCTCTCTGAAGCGAACGAAGGTGTGCTCAACGCTGACTCGGTGTTTCGGCTGACCGGGCTCAAATCGCTGATCGCCCTTGAAGTGCTGCTGCCTATCGCGTTGTACATCGGTTTCATCGTCGGCCTCGGACGTCTGTATTCCGATTGGGAAGTCGTTGCTTTCCGCGCAAGCGGAATCTCTGAACTCCGCCTGATGTTGCCTGCACTGTTCGTGGCAGCGCTGGTCGCCATCGCCACTTCGTTCCTGTCGCTGGTCATCAGGCCCTGGGCCTATACACAGCTTTACGATACAGAGGCGCAGGCAGAGGCGGGGACGGATCTGACCACCTTGCCCACAGGTCAGTTCCATGCGCTCGCGTCGGGCGGCCGAACAGTGTTTGTGGGTGAAAGGGATGCGGATGACGCCGAGATGCACCGGGTCTTTCTGCGTCGCGGCAAGGGTGAAGAACTTGAGGTGGTGTCGGCCACATCAGGCGAGCTGCACGAGGCTGCGCAGGGTGATGACCACACGCTCGAGCTCAAGAACGCGGTGATCTACAAACAAGGCAAAGATGGCCGGGAGATGCTTGCGGCGTTGGGCGAACTCACGGTCAAGGTGCCCGGTTTTGAGCCGGATGAGGTGGGCTACAAAACCAAGGCGGCAGCCACGGCGGATCTTCTCCATTCCGAAGAACCGAAGGACCAGGCGGAACTGCAATGGCGGTTGTCGAATGCTGTTTCGGCCTTGTTACTCGCAGGTGTGGCGCTACCGCTTGGGCGGACGCGACCCCGGTCCGGTCGTTATGCACGGATCATCATCGCGGCGGTGATCTATGCGGTGTACTACAACGTGCTGGGTATCGTGCGCAGCGGCGTTGAGCAGGGTTCTCTCGAACATCTGTGGTGGGCGCCGCTCGGCCTTGCGGCCTTGTTGGCAACGGTACTGCTGCTGCAGCGCCGGGTAGGAATCTGACTCATGCTGCAACTGGACCGATATGTGCTGATTGCGCTGCTCCGCGGAGCAGCGCCGGTGGTGGTGCTCTTGCTTGGTCTGTTCGGGTTCCTGGAACTTGCCGAACAACTCGAAGACATCGGTAAAGGAACCTACAGCACCAACGATGCATTGCGTGTGGCTGGTCTGCATCTGCCGCGCATCCTGATCGATCTGCTGCCGGTGACGTGCCTGCTCGGCAGCATCATAGGCTATGGTGCACTGGCCGCAGCGCAGGAACTGACGGTGCTCCGCACCAGCGGCTGGTCCGTACCCCGCATCGCGATCCCGGTCATCGTGCTGGCGGCGGTGGTTGCCGCGGGTGTGATCGTTGCACAGCAGTGGATCATTCCAAGGCTGGAACAGGAAGCATCGGCGCTGCGGGTAAAAACCTATGCCTCTTCAACCCGCGAGGACGCCGCGTATTGGACCCGTCAGGACAACCGGCTGCTGCGTGTGGGCGGTGTGGAGATGGGCATGGTGCCGGTGGATATCGAGGTCTATGAACTCGATCCCACCGGGCTGGTGCAAACCCTGACCTGTGCCGAGCGGGCGGATGTGATCGGACCGCGCGACTGGGTGTTGCGGGATGTGACCACGCTTCGTTTCGAGTCCGGGGGTGTGTCCTCGAGTTACGAGGAAGTGCTGCCGTTTGTGCCGGATTTCAACGCGGAGCAGATCTTCACGCTGATCAATGCTGATCATGCTCTTGCACCGCTCGACCTGATGCGTTACGTCGACCATTTGCGTAGCAACGGGCTCGATTCGCACCGTTACGAAGTGCTGTTGTGGCAACAGCTGAGCCTACCCATCGGGCTGATCGCGTTGTCGCTGCTCGGGCTTCCCGTAGTGATGGGATCCACCCGGGCGATGTCACTCGGCGCGCGGGTTGCGATCGGCGCGGCAATCGGGCTCGGTTTTTATCTGACCGAACGGCTCGCCATGCAGCTTGCCCTGCTGTATCACCTGCCGGCCCCGGCCACCGGCATGCTGCCTGATCTGGTGATGCTCATCATCGGCTTGTTGCTGCTCAATCGGCGGCATTGATCAGCTGTTCCGGGGTAGCAGCCAGTTTTGCCGATCAGTCTCGATCATCCGCTCGCCGCGCAGTGAATGCAGCGTGGCATCAATCTGCCACATGCCGAGTTCTGACCGCGTCAGATCGAGAATGCGAAAACTCGCGTCTTTGGCTGATGCCGACGCGGTCGAGAATACTTGTGCCCGCCCGTAGCGCCGTGCGTGGTTGTGATGCGTATGTCCATGCAGGATGACATCGGCCTGCTGTAGCACGTTGGCCGCCTTGTCAGCGTCACGCAGGGCCTTGCGGCGAGGGACTCCGGCTTCCCGGGCATTTTCCGGAGGATGGTGCAGCAGCAGCACACGGGGAGGCTGATCCGGCGATGGAGTCAGGAGATCGGCGAGTGCGGTGCGTTGCGCGGCACCCAATACACCTTCGGCGCTGTACCACGGCATCGGCAGGGCGGAGTTGGCGAGGATGATCTGCACCGCGTCAATATTGAGGCTGATCGGATAGTGATCGTGCGGGTGCAGCGGTGGATGTTCGAGACGCAGCCAATCGCGCCAGCGTGTGGCCGCCGTTACCCAGGATCTGGTGGTGTAGATGTCGTGATTGCCGGGCACGATGACCACCCGTTCCGGACCACCCAGGGTTTCAAGCCAGGCCAGCGCTTCTTCATGTTCTTGTGCGAGACCGATGTGGACGAGATCACCCGTGATACAGATCAGGTCTGGCTCGTGAGAGAGGAGTGCCGCAGTCAGCACATCGAGCCGATCGCGCAGATGCAGCCGCCTGCGTCGCCGGGCCCAGGACTGGAAACCCAGCAATTCCTTGCGGCGCAACTGGCGCAATCGCATACCCGCCAGAGATGTGAGATGAGGATCGGTGAGATGGGCGAGGCGCAATCAGGGACACCTGCTTCGGGACGAGTGCAGTGTACCAGCAGCCTCCCAAGTTCCGTTCCTATGACGGTTTGAACGTTTGTACTCGTCGGACGCGGCACATGAGCTGACCCTATAATCGCCGCCTGCGTATGGAAGCAGGACAAGAAGCGGGACAACATGATCAAGGCGTTGGTGATTGGCGAAGGAAACCTGCAGTTGTGGGGGCTGGATGGACGAACGCGGATCGATCGCCAGCTGCGCTCCATCGACAACGTTGAATCCATCACCCAGTTAGCAGCGGTACAACCCGATGACCAGGTACTGCTGATCCGTGCCGATCACGTGTTTGAACTGCGGGCGCTTTCAAGCCTCATCCCCCAGCGCGGGGTGCTCATTGCCAATGGTCGGCCGGCCGCAGCGATGAGTTCCGGGCGTGACGCCGGCGCGGCGCTGGAAGCGCTGAACGGTGGTTCGAGGGTTTTCCCAGAGCTGTCCATCGATGACCTTGCAGCGTATGCGGTTGAACTGCGCAAAGCGGAGCCACCACTTGTCGCCGAAGTGACGGACGCGAACCGGGACGACCTGGAAAGCCGCCTCTACGGGGGTTCATACAAAGGGGTGACCGACTTTGTGACCAAGTGGTGGTGGCCGCGCCCTGCTCGCAAAGGTGTGCAGATTGCCGCGAATCTTGGCCTCACACCGAACAAGGTGACCGGGACTGGTGTGCTGCTGATGCTGATCGCCCTGTGGGCGTTTGCAGAAGGTCACTACGTATTCGGCCTGATCTGTGGCTGGATCATGACCTGGCTCGATACGGTGGACGGCAAGCTTGCCCGGGTGACTGTGCAGTCGAGCCGCATCGGCCACATCCTCGATCACGGTATGGACATCGTGCATCCACCATTCTGGTACTGGGCCTGGGGGGCATCGCTCGGGGCCGCCTGGGTAGGGCCGTTTGGCCTGACGCTCAATGAGCTCGTCATCGCGGTGTTCGCGGGCTATATCGGTGGCCGATTGACGGAAGCCGCATTCCACCTTCTCGGGCCGATTGGTCTCTTTGCCTGGCGTCCGTTCGATGCGTATTTCCGTCTATACACGGCACGGCGCAATCCGTGTCTTGTGCTGATGACCGTTGCGCTGCCGATCGGTGGCGCTGAGTGGTCATTTATCCTGGTGGTTGCCTGGAGCGTTCTCTCGACGCTGATCCTGATGCTGCGTCTGCTCTATGCCGTAGCGATCCGCTTGCAGGGCAAGCCGCTGACCTCGTGGCTGGCGGATTCGGCATCGCGGGAAAAAAATCCCCGCGCCTATGCGACATTCTCTGCCACCCGCGCCGCGTATGAGTGAGTCGGCGACGGCGGTCGCAGCCGCTGACGATCCGCTTCAGCCGCTGCTCCAGGCGGTGATCGACCGTTTCGGAGAATCACTTGATGCCGTGTTTCTCTATGGTTCCTGGCGTCGCGGGCGGCGCGATACGCTGCCGGACTTCTATGTATTGCTGGACCGTTATCCGCCAGGTGCGACGTTTCTGCCGGGAAAGCTGTTACCTCCCACCGTTCTGGTGATGCGAGGTGGAGAATTGCGTGCCAAGGTTACGGTGCTGCGCACCGATCAGCTCCGCAGGGCAGTGGCGAGTGATTTTCATCCTTACTTCTGGGCGCGGTTTGCCCAGCCGGCACCGTTGCTGTTCGTACGTGATGCGGCTAGCAGCCGCATCTGTGAGGCCATCCAGGACACGGCTGCCGCTCGACTGACACGGATTGTGGCGAGCTGGTGGCAGGGGCAGGCGGTTCCAGCGCCGGAGTCGTTCTGGCAACAGGGCTTCACACTGACCTATGCCGCGGAACTCCGGTCGGAAACAGCGGAGCGGATCGCCTCCCTCTACCGTGCGGATCAGGCGCACTACGACGCCTTGTATCGGCGTTTTTCAGCGCCTCAGGGTGGCTCGCTCAGTCGCTTGTCATGGCGGCTGCGACAGATCACTGGAAAGGTGTTGTCCGCTGTCCGCATCGTCAAGGCGGTGTTCACATTTGCGGAGCCACTCGACTATCTCGCCTGGAAAGTTGGGCGACAGTCCGGAGTGGCGCTGGAGCCTTCTGAGCGTGCGCGGCGCTGGCCCCTGGTGTTTGGCTGGGCGTTCATCTGGCGGTTATGGCGTGCGGGTGGTTTTCGTTGAGCCGCTGGCAACGGCTCGCGGTCAATTTCGGCTGGTTGCTGGGTGGTCAGGGTGCGGCATCCATTCTTGGACTCCTGTCTACCGCCATCTGTGCCCGCACGCTTGGCGCAGATGAATTCGGCGTCGTGGTGATGCTGCAGGCAGGGGCACTGCTCGTACGGCAGTTCTGCAACTTCAAAACCGCTGATGCGACGGTTCGTTTTGGTGTCGCGCTGCATGCCAGCAGTGACTCGGAAGGCTGGCGATCCATGCTGCGTGGTCTTTTTCGACTCGATGTCATCGGCATGCTGATGGCCGTGGGTGTGACCGCCCTGATTGTCGGCGCGGGGATGTCGCTTCGACCCGAACTCTTTCCGTCAACGAGCTGGATTTATGTACTGGCTGCGACGGGGTTCATCGAAGGTACAGCGAAAGGCACGCTGCGGGTGCTGGATCGTTATCGGATTCTCGGCGCGCTGGAAGCAACCGGTTCTGTGGTCCGGCTCACCGGTGCGGCGATTGCCGCGTGGCTGGAGGCGCCGTTTGAGGCTTTCATCGTGGTCTATGGCGTGGCCCTCTGGCTGGATCACGGGCTGCTGACGATTCCGGCCTGGCTCGCGGTGCGCTCGGACTTGCGTAGCCAGCCACCCAACAAATCTGTTCCGCTGCACAAGTTTGATGGTGTGGTGTCGTTTCTGCGATCCGTTTATTGGCAGTCGAACATCGATGCCCTGATGCGACAGGGTCCGACGCTATTGGTTGGCACGGTGCTGTCTTCCGGTGATGCCGGGATCTACCGGCTTGCGCGTGACGTCGCTGAAGTGATCCGCAAGCCGGTGGCCTTGATACGGCAGGCGATTTTTCCTGACCTCGCGCGGACCTGGCTGAATGAGCCGGCGCAGTTCCTGCGGTTTACCGTACAGGTCGCCGCGGTGCTGGCGGCGGTGGGCGTGCTTTTCATGGCCATGATCTGGTACTTCGGTGATCAGATTCTGAATCTGCTGGGTGGTGCTGAATTCGTGGCGGGAACACCGCTCGTCATCCTGCTGGTGGCTGTGGCGGTTCTGGAGTTGCCAAGCGCGAGTCTACGACCTGCGGTCTATACATTGAGCGGCGAGCGACTGGTGCTCGGGTTGTCGCTCCTGACCGCGAGTACGTACGCCGTTACGTTTCTGTGGCTCGATTCGCCCATCGGTCTGTACGCCGCGGGCTGGTCTAGCCTCGTCGCCTACGGGGTGGCGTTCGCGGGGTACCTTGTGCTTCTCAGGATTCTGCTTCGGCGTTCATCTCACCGAGCACTCCCCCCAGCTTCGTAACCAGCTCGTCCACGTCTGCTTCCGTGTAAGCGTCGCCGATGGAGAGGCGGAGGAGGCTGGCGTTACCCGGTGTTGCCGGTGGCAACATGATGTTTACGTAAACACCTGCATTGAGCAGCGCATTCCAGGCGCGAAGTGCTTTCTCGCGCGAGTCGAGTTCCACACAGGCAACCGGTGTGGGCACATCGTTTACCGGCAATTCGAGCTGGCGCAGGCCGGCAAGGAGCCGTGTGCACAACCTTGTCAGGTGTTCGCGGCGCTGCGGTTCGTCACGGAGAAGCTTGAGCGCTGCACGTGTGGACGCGACGGTGGCGGGGCTTGGTGACGCAGTGAACATGTAGGGCCGGCTGCAGTAGGAGAAGAGTCGGAGTTCCGCATGCCGGCTGACACAGAATCCACCAGTGGTGCCAAACGCTTTGGAAAACGTGCCAACAACGAAATCCACCTGATCGAGCACACCGGCGGTTTCCACGACGCCGCGTCCCCCTGCGCCGATGACACCCACGGAATGGGCTTCATCCACGAGCAGAAGTGCGCCGTGGCGATGGGTGACCGCGGTAATCTCGGCGAGCGGAGCGAGATCACCGGTCACGCTGTACAAGCCCTCCACTACCACCAGCGTGCGAGTGGCCTGATCGCCGAGCCTTCGCAGACGTGCATCGAGATTGGTGGCATCGTTATGGCGAAAGCTGTAGACATCAGCGCGCGTCATGCGGGCGCCATCGTGCAGGCTCGCATGCGCATGGGCGTCGAGCATGACGGCGTCACCCGGACCGACCAGTGCCGACAGTACGCCGAGGTTCGCTCCATAACCGGTGGTGAACACCATGGCATGGGGATAACCGTAGAAAGCGGCGAGTTCCGCTTCGAGCTGGCGATGGCTATCGTGGGTGCCGTTGGCCATACGCGAACCGGTGGTGCCGGTGCCGGCGTCCGCCAGCGCGGATTGTCCGGCGGCAATCGCTGCCGGCTCCATGGTCATTCCCATGTAGTTGTTGGTCCCGGCGAGCAGGGTTTCCCGGCCACGGATCATTGCGCGGGTGGGTGACAAGAGACGCTCAATCACCACCCGCGTCGGATCGATGGGGCCGAGACTTTCCCGGGTCGCACGAACCTCGGCGAACTTATCGAGCAGGCCCACGCAACTTCTCGATTACGGTCGCGAGCTGGGCGAGGGTGCGTACGTCGGCGAGCCGGTCCTGGGCAATCGCCACGTCGAAATGGTCTTCCGCTTCCATCACGAACTCCATGACCTGCATGCTCTCGAGCGCAAGGTCGTCGATGAGATCGGAGTCGGCGTTGAAACTGTCGGGCAGCTCCGTGATGTGTCCGAGCAACGTGGACAGCTGGTGCTCAATATCGCTCACGATTGAAGTTACTCCAGAGAACAGCCGCCGCAGGCGGCATGGCAGGTTTTCCAAACCCTGGAACCACTCAACGGGTTTCCAGCGTCTGGTGCACACCGGCCTTGAGTTTCCACTCAGGTTTCCAGCCGGTGACCGCAGAAAAGGCATTATTACCTTCTCCCGTGCTGCTGCCCACCCATGAAGGGAACATGAGTTCCCGCACCTTTCCCGGAGACAACATAGGCGCGTTGCCGCTGATCCGTGACGCCAACACGCTGAGGAAGCCGAGCGCGCGCAGTGCCGCGGCCGGTACCACGGCGCGGAAGTAGCGCCGTTCGCCGCAGGCAGACTCGATGGCGTGCCAGTCGTAACCGTCAGATTCCCCGTCATTGAGTTCAAAAATTCGTCCGGACAGAAGATTGCTGTTCGCGAACCATGCCAGACATGCAGCGGTGAGATCAGCCACATGGATGAAGGCCACCCGTTGGGCGTCATTGCCCGGGATGATAATCACGCCCCGGGCCATCCAGTCGAGCAGCGGCCGCAATTCACGTTCACCCGGACCATAAACGGCCGGTGGCCGAAACACGCACCACTGCAATGCGCTCGATGTGATGCTGTCTTCACCGGCACGTTTGCTCGCCGCGTAGTCGGAGAGTTGCGGTTGGGTTGCGGCGAGGGATGACATGAACAGCAGGGGAACATGCCGCGCTTCGGCAGTCATGGCGTCCTTGAGCACGGTGCATGCGTCAGAGTTGGCTGTTTGGAAATCCTGCGCGGTTCGGCCGCGAACTGCGCCGGCAAGCGCGACCACCGCGTCGACGTCTTGTACCGC
>VGVE01000054.1 GCA_016874135.1 Gammaproteobacteria bacterium
CCCAGCAGCTCGTGAAGAGCTATTTCCTCGACAACAGTCGCACCATCAAACGCAAGTTGCATGAAGTGGCGATGGCCATCGTGCTCGAAGCACGTTTCTCTAAAGAAGACCTGCTGAACGCCTACGTAAACGAGATCTTTCTGGGGCAAAGCGGCAATCGCGCCATCCACGGATTCGGCCTCGGTGCACAGTTCTACTTCAACAAGCCGCTGAACGAGCTGGCTCCACACGAGATCGCGACACTCATCGCCATCATCCGGGGACCGAGTTATTACGATCCGTTCCGTTTTCCTGACCGCGCGCTTGAGCGCCGCAACCGTGTGCTGCAGACCTTCCTCACGGATGGCCTGATCGATGCGGAAACCACCACAGACGCACTCGCCCAGCCGCTCGGTGTCACCGGCAAACAGCGCCGCGGGGGTCGTTACTATCCCGCGTTCATGGATGTGGTCAGGGCATCCCTCATCGGCAACTACAGCCGCGAAGACCTGGCCTCCCAGGGCTTACGGGTGTTCTCCACGCTGCAGCCGCGTTTGCAGGAAAGCATCCAGCGCCACATCACCGAACGCCTTTCGGCACTGGAAAAAACCCGCAAGATAGAACAGCTTGAAGCCGCCGTGGTCATCCTCGATGTGCAGACCGGTGAGCTCCTCGCGCTTGCCGGTGGGCGGCAGGCGGGCTTCGAAGGGTTCAACCGCGCCACCAACGACACCCGACCGGTTGGCTCGCTCATGAAGCCGCTGGTGGTTCTTGGTGCGTTGGAAGAAGGCTGGCAACTCGTCGAGGTGATCGATGACGCCCCGATCACCGTACCTCTCTCCCGCAACAAGAGCTGGACGCCGAAGAACTACGACGGCAAGGTGCACGGCCCCGTACCCATCGTGAAAATGCTCGGCAATTCGCTGAATCTGGGCACCGTACGATTGTCACAACATGTGGGCATGGACCGCATCATCAACCTCTATGGGCGCTTGACCGGGTTCAAGGCCTCCAACCCCAACCCGTCATTCGTGCTTGGCGCTGAACCCATGTCCCCCCTCGACGTGGCTCGACTCTACGCCTCGATTGCGAACGGTGGCTTTCGTACCCGGGTGAAAGCAGTTACTGCCGTGGTCACCGAAAGCGGTGAAACGCTGTATCAGCAACCGTTCGAAATGGAAAAGGCCATCGAAGGAGAACACGCCGACGCGCTCACCTGGGTATTGGAGGCTGGCATGAAACTCGGTACCGGTCGTGGCTCCCGTCACAGCGGCAAGGGCGTCGCTGGCAAAACCGGCACATCCAACGATTTTCGCGACAGCTGGTTTGCAGGATTCGATGCCCGCAAGGTCGGCATCGTCTGGATCGGCCGTGACGATAACAAGGTAACGGGGCTCGCAGGTGCCAACGGTGCACTTACGCTGTGGGATCCGATCTTCTCCGACCTCGGCGTTGAACCCATCACCCATGCGGACATGTCCCGGGTACGTTACGTGGAATACAGCACCGGCCTGCTCGCTGCACCACACTGTGCGATCACCGTACAGATCCCGGTGAACGAGCCGGAGACTTTGCCGTACAAGGAGGGCTGTGGTATCGAAGCGCCGGCGACCACCAAAGAAAGTGGCTGGCGATGGCCGTTCTGGGATAACCGATGAAACATCTCCTGATACTCAGTCTCGTGATTCTGGGTGGGTGCATGAGCGCGCCGACGCCGAGACAACCAACCGGTCCAGGCCATTCCGCGCCACCATCACCTCCCGTGGTGGAGCGGCCGCTTCCGGCTCCGGCACCACAACCCGGTGCCGGCCCGAAAGCTCCGGCAGTGGTCGCGCCTGAACCGGCTCGTTCAGCCAGCAGCGACGCAACCGATTCACTGGTGCGCCTCAGTGAAGAGGCAGCCAAGCGGGGTGATCACCGCAGCGCAATCGGCGCGCTTGAACGGGCGCTTCGTATCGACGGTCGCAATGCCGACCTGTGGGCACGGCTCTCTGTCGCCTGTTTACGGGAAGGCCGCGTGAATCTCGCGCGGCAGTACGCAAATCGGGCGACCACACTCGCGGGACCACGTGTGGATTGGAAACGATCCGCCGCACTCGCTGTCGCCGCCATCGAAGAACACGTGGGGAACTACGACGAGGCCGAGCGGATTCGGGCGCTGTATCGGCGGGAGTGAGCCGCAACGTCCTGGCCCGAACTCACGTTGATCACAACTGCCTTTAGACCACGATGCCGGCAATCGAACTGAACGCAACAACGGTTCAGTCGAGCGTTTTCAACTGACTGTTCCGCGAGATACAGCTTCACGCCAGCTACTGACAAACGCATCAACACAGTCGTAACGTTCCGATGGCTCTTCACTACACGCCTTGAGTGCCACGGCGCGCACTCGCGACGACGCTTGTGGATGGAGCTCGAAGATCGCCCGCCCCAGGTTAAAAACGGTAGTGCGCTCGTCGATGGTCGCGCCGAGCCTGAACTCCTCCGGCGCTATGAACCGGCTGGAGCCGAACATCCGGCCCATCAGGTTCTTCGAGGGACCTTGCACATAGCCATCGAGATCAATCACATGCAACAGGTGGGCTTCGAAGTCGTACATGAGGCAGCCATCGTAGAAGTCACCCGCAATCCAGCCTTTTTCCGCGAGCCTTATGTGCAGATCGAAAAGAGCATCCAGAGCCTCGTCGATTCGCTCGACGGGAAGCGTCCGGAAACGGGCGATGGGACTCTCAGGTGATGATCGCTCGGCTTGCGACGTGCGCGGCAGTTCGCCGTCGACCCATTCACCCACCAGCAGCGGACCATCAGAACACTCGACTATCCGATACAAGACCGGGCGCACGGGGTGTTGCACCGACTCCGCGATTTCGACGGCGTTGTGCAGGAGCGTTACCCGCTTGCTGAATGGAAGCGCCGGTCGATCGTCACCCGGATCCCCGGCGGATTTGACAAACCAGCGCACGTGATCCCGCCGTATCCCCCAGGAGACGTTGCCCGAGTCCTGGGTGCGGTCGAACACTGCGAACACCTCACCAAGATCGGAGACAAAGTCGCGCACCGTCCGGGAGGACCGTTCTCTCAAAACCGGCCTGGGCACACTCAGATCGTGCGACCTTCAAGCAGCGCCTCAAGTCGCGCCTTGTCCGCGCGGAATCGCCGCCCGGCCACGAAGAAGAGCGGAATCGCCAGCAGTGATAACAGCGTGAAGGTCAGCAGCGTCCAGGTATAAGGTTCAGCGACACCCCGTTCGATCATCAGATCAACCGTAAAGCCGCCCGCCGTGACGCCAATGCCAAGTCCTACAAAATTGAGGGTAAGGATCAGGAAGGCCACGACCGTGGCGCGGATCTTCCCGGGCGCGAGTTCCTGCACGGTGGAGAACGTCGGACCATAGAAACAGCCGAGCTGGAAGAAGCCGACAAACACACCGATCCAGAACCAGATGCTGTCGCCGTCCACCAGACGATAGGCAATGTTGACCGGAGCAAGCACCAGCAGGATGAAGAACAGGAACATCGGCCGGCCAAGCCCGGTCCTGCGCAGGAAAAGGTCGCCACCCGCACCACCGAACAGATTGCCGAGAATGCCACCGGCCATACCGATCCAGCCGGTGAGGCGGGCGATTTCGGCGCGTTCAAAACCGCGCTCTTCGACGTACCAGAGCTGATCGAAGGTCGCAGCGCCAAGAATAAAGTGAAAACTGACGCCACCGAGAATGGTCAACACCAGCGCGGGGCAGTTTTTCAGGGCGAAGATGAGCTGCGACACCATCTGCCCGAAGGACTGACCGGGAATTTCCGCGGTGGCCGCGTGCACCTGTTTTCGCGGGGCTTCGCGCATGAACAGCATTACCACGGCGAGCGCTATGCCCAGCGCACCGAGCACATAGAAGCAGTTGCGCCAGCCGATCGCGGGGCCGAGGTAACCGACGATGAGCAGGCTGACCCCGGTGCCAATCGGAACACCCATGTAATAGATGCCCGAAGCGAGCCCGAGCGAGCGGCTCGGGAATCTGTCGCTCAAGAGTGACATCGCCGTTGGCGTCATGATCGATTCACCGATGCCGATGAACATCCGCGGGATCGCTAGCGATACAAATCCTTTCGCCATGCCCGACAGTGCTGTCAGCGCACTCCAGACCGCCAGCCCGAACGCGATGAGACGGGTACGGTTATAGATGTCGGCGAGGGCCCCCATGAACAGCCCGGCGGTGGAATAGAAGACGATGAACACGAGCCCGGTGAGCAGGCCGAACTCCGTATTAGTGAGTCCGAGATCCGGGACGATGAAGTTTGCAAAACTGGCGAGAAGCTGCCGGTCAACAAAGTTCATGACATTGAGCAGCGTCAGAAATGCGAGAAATCCGAAGCTGCCCGCACTGATGCGTTCGTCATCCTGCTGCACGAATCCTCCCCACCCCTCAAAGAAACTAAAAGAGTCCCGGTACAGAAGCCTGCTGTTTTTTGATTTCCCCTTGCCGGGCTTTACTTCAGCAGTTGCAGCCAGTGTACGACCGGCACCCCGGCAGCGGAAGCAAGGTGCAGCTGACAACCGATGTTCGCCGTTGCGATCAGTTCCGGATTGCCGCCTTCCAGGCTGTCGAGCTTGCGATCCCGCAACGCCTGAGCGGTGTCAGGCTGCAGAATCGAATAAGTTCCGGCTGAGCCGCAGCAAAGATGCGGATCAGCCACCGGTGTCAACTCATAACCGGCAGCGCGCAAGAGCCCTTCCACCACGCCACGCGAACGCTGACCGTGCTGCAACGTACAGGGCGTGTGCCAGGCAATGCGTTTCTCCTCGCGCGACCGGTTGAAGCGCAGTCCCGACTGAGCAAGAAATGTCGCCACATCGAGTGTTTTCTTCGCAACTGATTCTGCTTCGGCAGCTTCCGCTGTCCCGGCGAGATGCCGTCCGTAGTCCTGCACGGTTACGCCGCAGCCGCTGGCCGTCGAGATGACGGCTTCAACGGAATCGAGATACCCAGCCAACGCCCGGACGTTCCCGACCATCGCGCCGATTGCGGCCGGCTCATCACCGAGATGCAGCGCCAGCGAGCCGCAACAGGTTTCCGCACGCACGTCGAGAACTTCAATGCCCCGCGCGTCGAGCAGCCTTGCGAGATGCGTGTTCACTTCCGGCGTGCTCACGGATTGGACACAGCCTTGCAGGACAATAACCTTGCGCGGATGCGTACCGAGGCGCAGCGGATCTGCCACACGCATCGGCGGCACCTTTTGCGCAAGTGACCCGGGCAGGAGTGGTTTCATGAGGTTGCCGAGCGCAGCCACAGGACGAAGCAGCTGCCTTCGAGGCACAACCGCTTTCAATCCCCAGATCAGCAGCCGTCGCCACCACACCCGGTCGTCAGGCAGGGATTCACGGGCAATTTCCAGCAGCTCGCCATAGGCGACACCGGACGGACATGTGGTTTCGCACGAGCGGCAGGTCAGACATCGATCGAGGTGGGTATTGATACGGAGCGTAGCTTCACCCGTTTCGAGAAATGATTTGATCTGATAGATGCGACCGCGCGGGCCATCCAGTTCATCGCCGAAGAGCTGATACGTTGGGCAGGTCGCGTTGCAGAAGCCGCAATGCACACACGAACGCAGGATAGTCTGCGCCCGTTGACCGCGATCAGTCGCCAGCAATGATTCAGGCAGCTGCGTTTGCACGAAGCAGTTCCGGATTGAAGATCCGCCCGGGATCAAATGCCTGTTTGATGCGAAGCAACAACGGATCAACCGGGCTTGTGGTGAGTGGTGACTGTCCCACCGGGCAGGACTGGCCTTGCGCGAGGGCCGCTGATCGCCATCGCAGACCACCTGCCCAATCAATACAAACGTCGCCATCATCCGGGTGGGTCGCGGGCGCAACTACAACCCGATAGGAAACGCCGGAGCCTAAACATGGTAACTCACGATCTCGGAGCTTTGGCCAGTACGAAGGATCTTCTTCATCACCGCCAAGGCGCTTTCTTGCCGCCGCGACCACCGTCGAAGTGCCGGCGAGGCGCCAGTGCAGTTTGCCCTGTGACCACGCGAGACCGGTCAGCGGCAACGGCTCGAGCGTCCACTTGCGCATGAGTATCACGCCCTCAGCTGCTGACGATTCACGGCAGAACGCGACGATCGTTTGCGGTACGGGTGCAACGCGCAAACTCACCGAAAGCAGCACACCAAGCGCTCCCTCGGAACCAGAAAGCAATCGGGCCACGTCAAACCCGGCAACGTTCTTGAAGACCTCGCCGCCGAATCGCATCCGCTCAGCAAGCCCATTGACCATGCCAACCCCCAGCACACTGTCGCGAAGTGAACCTCGAAACGGACGGGAGGGACCGGATATGCCGGCAGCAACCGCACCACCGAGCGTACCCCGTCCCTGATAACAGGGCGGATCTGCGGCGAGACACTGCCCTTGTTCGACCAGGGCTGCATTTACGTCAGCGAGTGGAGTTCCGGCACGCGCCGTAATAACCAGCTCCGCGGGGTGATAGGTGAGGATGCCATGATGCCGGGTCAGATCGATCACCCCATCACCTCGGCGTTGGCCCAGCAGTGGGGCCTTGCTGCCATGGCCTGCAATCGTGAGCGTGGTACGTGAATCCCTGGCAAGTGTGATCTGATCCAGGATGCGTTCGGTGGCATCAGCCATCAAAACCGCTCCAGATGCCTGAACTTTTCCTCCCCGGAATGCACATGCATGCCACCGGCTTCCACACACCGCGCCAGTGTTGGAATGGCCTTGCCGGGGTTCATCATTCCGTCGGGATCGAACGCTGCTTTCAATCGATGGAACTGTTCCAGTTCCGCAGAAGTGAACTGGTCACACATGGGGCCGAGTTTTTCGACACCCACCCCATGCTCACCGGAAACGGCGCCACCCACTTCTACACACAGGGACAGGATGCGGCTGCCAAAAGCTTCAACCCGCTCGAGTTCTCCGGGGACGTTGGCATCGTAGAGGATGAGGGGATGCAGGTTGCCATCACCCGCGTGGAAGACATTGGCGACCGGCAGGTTGTATTCACCGGAAAGCCTGTCGATTGTCTCGAGCACTTCCGCAAGACGACTGCGCGGGATCGTCCCATCCATGCAGTAATAGTCCGGAGCCAGCCGGCCCACCGCCGGAAACGCCGCTTTGCGGCCTGCCCAGAGACGCTGCTGGGCGGCAGGATCGGTTGCCACATCCACCCTGTACGCACCTTCCGAACGCATGCAGGCATCAACACGCTCACGGTCTGCTTCGACTTCCTCCGGCGTGCCGTCGAGCTCACACAACAACAGGGCTGCAGCGTCCCGTGGGTAGCCGGCATGTACAAAATCCTCCGCGGCGTGAATCGCCCTCTTGTCCATCATCTCGAGCCCGGCGGGTATGAGCCCTGAGCTGATTATGCGAGCCACGGTATTGCCGGCCGCAGCCAATGAGTGGAACGCACCGAGCATCACCGCCTTGCTGGCTGGAAGCGGCGTGAGCTTCACGGTGACTTCCAGAACGATACCGAGTAACCCTTCAGAACCGCACAGCAGAGCACGCAGATCGAAGCCGAAGGGATCTACTGACGATCCGCCAATGGTGCGCACGGTTCCGTCGAGCGTGGCATATACAAGCCCCGTTACGTTGTGAACCGTCAGCCCGTATTTGAGGCAATGCACCCCGCCGGCGTTTTCGGCGACATTGCCGCCGATGCTGCAAGCAATCTGTGACGAAGGATCCGGAGCGTAGAAGAGTCCATGTTTCGCAACCGCCTCGCTGATCGCGAGATTGCGCACACCCGGTTCAACGCGGGCGACACCATTCTCCAGATCGATTTCCAGAATACGGTTCAAACGGGCCAGCGACAGAAGCAGCCCCTCACGCATGGGTCGCGCACCACCGGACAAGCCGGTACCCGCGCCGCGCGGTACGAGAGGGATCTGATGGCGATGACAGATGTCGAGGATTTGAAGCACCGTTTCGCGATTGCGTGGTAACGCCACCGCCCACGGCTCTTCCCGAATGGCCGTCAGCCCATCGGTTTCGTAGGGACGTTTACCCGCCGAATCAAGAATGAGATCCGGGCCGAGCAGGGATAACAGTTCAGCGCGTGCGGGTTCGAGGGACATGACGGGCCGGAGTGTAACAGCCCGTTGCAGAAGCGGAGGGTCAGAACTCAAAGTTAAGCGCCGCGTACGGCCCGTCGACGAGGAGACGCGCCCAATCGATGTCGCCGAGGTCCTCGACCTTCATCCGCATGTATCGGTAGCCCACCTCGGCACCCATACCCCACTCGGATTGCCAGCCAAAGGAACCATCAAGATCAATGTAGCTGTCGCCCTTGTATTCAACATACAGACCACCCGCGCCGAACCAGAAGCCGCTGAGCACCTCCCACTCACCGCGGGCATACAGCATGGGCACTGAGCCATCGAAATCGATTTCAGCGAACCGGACACCGCTGTTGATAAAGGCGCTGCCATCGATACGCCGTGCGGCTCGACCGGCATCGAGACTCAAGGTGTCTCCATCCATGAGGTTGTAGTAGAGGATTGCGTCCTGCACCTTGAATTCAAAACCGGTGTCGACAGTAACCGGCGGTGCGAAGCTCACACTGTCGAGGGTCACGGCCCGAACCAGCTCAGTCCCACCGCTCAGCTCGGTCTTGGTCTGTTGCACGCGGATGTTGGGAACAAACGGCTGCGGATGTTCAAAAGCCAGCCACAACACGTTGTCATTACCATCGCCAAGTGATATGTCTTCCTTGGTATCGACCTCCGTGCTGTTGGCGGTGAAATGGCCATCAGGATCCTAGTACCAGCCACCGAAGCCGACGTCAACACCGAACAGGCTGTCCGCCAGCGCACCAGCGGAGAAAGACATCAGGGTCACGAAGGCGGAGGTTTGGAGAAGGTGTTTTGATGCGCGCATTCGCCACGTCCTTTGTAGGCTATCGAAATCAGTATAGAACGCCATCCCGACTACACTGTGACGGCGTTCACGCGCGGCGTTCACGCAGCAGACGAGAAACGTATACTGGACGCCCTGCCACTGCTCATTTCAGCCATGAATACCATCCGCCTGGTCAACGCCCGCATAGTCAATGAAGGCCGGATCACGACAGGCGAGTTGTTGATCCGGGGCGATCGCATCGCCGGTATCAACGTGCCCGCACCGGATTCCGCCAAGGTCATCGATCTGCAGGGTGCCTGGCTCATGCCCGGCATGATTGACGGCCAAGTGCACTTCCGTGAACCCGGGTTTGAGCACAAAGGTGACCTCGCAACAGAATCATCCGCGGCGGTGGCGGGTGGTATCACGAGCTTCATGGAGATGCCGAACACCTCCCCCCAGACCATCAACAATGCGGCACTCGCGGACAAACTCGCTCGCGCAGAACGTTCGGCGTTTGGCAACTATGCGTTTTATCTCGGTGCAACCAACGAAAACCTCGAAGACATCAAATCACATGACCCGGATCTCGCCTGCGGGGTAAAAGTATTCATGGGTGCGAGCACCGGTAACATGCTGGTCGACGATCCGGCAATCCTCGAAGCGATTTTCGCGAATACCCCGCATCTGGTTGCAACCCACTGCGAAGACACACCGACCATCATCCGCAACGAAAAAAAGGCGCGCGAGCAGTTCGGCGACAACGTGCCGTGTAGCCAGCATCCGGTCATCCGCTCTGAAGAGGCCTGTTGGCTGTCATCGTCACTCGCCCTCAGCTTGGCGAAAAAACACGGTACCCGGCTGCATGTGCTGCACCTCACCACGGCAAAGGAGATGGCGCACTTCACCGCCGGCCCCATCGACAACAAGCAGATCACCGCCGAGGTGTGTGCACACCACCTCTTCTTCAGCGCCGAGGACTATGAAACCCGCGGCACGGACATCAAGTGCAATCCTGCCATCAAGACCGCCGCTGACCGTGCCGCACTGCGCGCCGCGGTGAATGCTGATCTCATTGACGTTATTGCCACAGACCATGCGCCCCACACGATCGAAGAAAAAGCCCGGGGTTACCTCAGCGCCCCCTCGGGGCTGCCTCTGGTACAACATGCCCTACTGTCACTGATGGAGCGCGTTGAAGATGGCACGTTCAGCATCGAACGGGTGGTTCACAAGACCGCACACGCACCGGCGATCCGTTATGGTGTCAAGGACCGGGGTTATCTGCGCGAAGGCTACTTCGCCGATCTCGTGGTTATCGGTCGACCGAAGTATGGTCACCCCGGCGTACTGTCAAAGTGTGGCTGGTCTCCCTTTGCAGGCATCAACTTCAGCCACGAGATTCATCACACCTTCGTCAACGGCACGCATGTTTTCCGGGAGGGGCAGCTCACGGGCGCGCGCGATGTACGCCGGCTTGAGTGGAACCGCCCGTGGTTGTCGCGGTGATTCTTCCCTGCCGAACGGTTATGTTCAGCGGCAATACGTGGTGTTCAGCTGGCCGATCACCTCAAAGAAGTCATTACGAACTTCGGCAATGATTTCGGCGACAGGGCGTACGGTATCAATTCGCCCCGCAACCTGACCTGTGAGCGCAATGGCCGCTTCCATGTCACCGCCGAAGTAAAGATCTAGCGCTTTGCCGAACTCGCCCATCACGTTGCGTTCGGTTTCAAACTCAAGACTCGATGTCTTCTGCGTTCGCAGCGCCCGCAGCGCCGGTGAGAACTTGCGATTCAGAAACACGGTGTCGGTTTCCTTGGCATCCACTATCGCCTGCTTCCAGTTGGCGTGTACCGGTGACTCTGCTGCTGAGACCATCCGCGTGCCCATCTGGATACCTTCGGCACCGAGTGCAAAAGCAGCCGCCATCGTCGCGCCGTCGACAAATCCGCCGGCAGCGATGATCGGCACGCTGACCTGTGAGCGGACCAGAGGCAGCAACACCATCGTCGCAACATCACGCGGATTCTTGAAGCCGCCGCCTTCACCACCTTCGACGACCAGCCCGTCGACACCCACTTCCACCGCTTTTTTCGCCGCGGAGAGACTTGGCACCACGTGATACACGGTGAGCCCGGCACGCTTCAGTTCTTCGGTATAACGTTCCGGATTGCCGGCGGACGTGGTGACAAATTTCACACCTTCGTCGATCACAAAACGCACGATGTTCGGATCACGCACAAACGCCTGGGCGATGTTTACGCCGAACGGCTTGTCGGTGAGCTTGCGCATCTTGCGGATTTCCTCGCGCACTGCATCGAGTTCACCCGAGGATGTCTCAATGATGCCGAACGCGCCTGCATTGCTGACCGCTGAAGCCAGCTGCGATCGGGCGATCCAGCCCATCGGCGCTTGTACGACGGGAATCTCGACACCAAGGTGCCGGGTAACACGGTTATCGAACTTCATTGGAACTCCTTGAGTAGGCTAGAGCGTAACCGGCAAGCCGAGGAACTCGTCGTAGATCCGCCGCTGGTGCGCGCGCAGGCGAGGTGAGATGGCGACAAGAATTTCTTCATCCTTGCAGTCATACGCTTGCCGGATCATTGGCACTGTAGGCATGAGCTCTTCCGGCAGCGGAATGATCAGATTGGCAAACGTCGCCCAGTAGATATCGGCTGCAGTGAACTGGTCACCAATCAGGAACTCCTGCGATTCCAGGCGTCGGCTGAGCAACCGCAGTATGGAGATCACCCTCCTGCGCGCCGCATTGGCGTGAACCGGGTTGTGACCGTACTTCGCTGCGAGGTAACGGGTCACTCCAGCAGGAAACGCTCCCTTCTGACCATCTCCGGTCATAACCAGCCGATACGACCAGCCAAGACCCATCTCGCCACAGATCTCATGAGCCACACCAAAAAGATCCACGCGCGCTTCAGCATCGTCGGGAATCAGCGGCGTCGAATCGGTGAGGCGTTCCGCCAGAATGAGGATCTCTGCCCAACCGGAGCGCGGCTTGTCGTCATTCCAGAGCAAGACCGGCACGGATGAGTTACCCCAGTAGTGCGCGATCGCGTTGTCTGGATCACCGTCCGACTGCGCGCCATACACGCATTCGAGTCGCTTCACATGGAAGATGCCCTTGGCAGCTTCGCTCCATGGCGAAGGAATTCCCCGCAGCACCGCCATCCGCAGGCCTGGAAGGGTGCGAATGGTCTCGATGGAGGTGTAGTCCGGCATTTCAGATTTCCGCGTTGTCCTTCGGGTCCATGAAGAGGACCCGATCCTGGCGATTTATCAGACGGATCGTCGCACATCCGGCAACACGTACCCCTGGTCCTGCAGGTTGGCGCGCACGACCTTCTTGTCCATCTTGCCGGTAGAGGTCAGCGGAATCGACTTCACCTCAAGCACGTCGTCAGGCAGCTGCCACTTGGCGAAGGCCGTCGCACAGTGCGCCAGGACTGCACCCTTGTCGAGGGTGGTGCCATCCCTCATCACGACGAGGGCAACCGGGCGTTCGTCCCACTTGGGATGGGGTTGGGCAACGACACATGCCTGTGCGATCCCCGGCATGGAGACGATGTGATTCTCGAGATCCACTGACGAGATCCATTCGCCGCCGCTTTTCACCAGGTCCTTGGAGCGGTCGGCGATGATTAGGTATTCCTCGGGGTCGATCTTGCCGACATCACCCGTGATCAGCCAGCCGTTGTGAAACTTCTCGGGCTGCGGATTGTTGTAGTACTCCGAGCAGATCCACGGCCCACGAATGAGGATCTCGCCCACGGTTTCGCCGTCATGGGGCAGGCGATTGAAGCTGGCATCAAAAATATCGAGCTCAAGTCCGGGAATGAGCTGACCCGCCTTCGCCACGTTGCGGAACTTGTCATCTTCATCGAGCTTGAGCTGCGAGCGTTTCATCACGCGGCGCGACAGTGTTGCCAGGGGCGACGTTTCCGTCATACCCCAGCCCTGGATCATCTCCACACCGAGCTCATCCCAGTACCAGCGAATGAGGGACGACGGTGGTGCGGAACCCCCACAGGTAAGCCGAGTGAGGTTGCTGAAATCGTATTTGCCAGGGTTCGCTTCGATCAGACCCTTGATGCCTTGCCAGATCGTAGGGACACCTGCCGATACGGTCACTCCTTCCGAAGAAATGAGTTCCGCGATTCTTTCCATGCCCATGAAACGATGCGGCATGACCTGTTTGCAACCGAGCATCATGGCCGACCACGGCAGCCCCCAGCCCATAGCATGAAACATCGGCACGATCCCGCAGAGCGTGTCCGTTGCAGACAATCCCATCGAATCGGTCATGCACTGCGCCATGGTGTGCAGGTACTGAGACCGGTGTTCGTACTCGACACCCTTGGGATTACCCGTCGTACCGCTGGTGTAACAGAGCCCAAGCGGTGAATTCTCGTCGATGTCCGGCCAGTCAAAGGTGGTCGGTTGGTCTTTGATGAAGTCTTCGTAGTCAATCGCATTGGGTAGCGATGTCTTCCAGTTGCGGGAGTCCTCTTCCGTCGCAACGATAATGCGCTCCACCGACGGAATCCTGCCCTTCAAAGCCTCGAGCAACGGCAGCGTATCCGCATCGGCAATGATGATGCGGTCTTGCGCATGACCAATGATGTATTCGAGATCCTTGTCGGAGAGGCGCAGGTTAAGCGTGTGCAAAACGGCACCGATGCCGGCTGTGGCGTGGTAAGCCTCGAGGTGACGTGAGCCGTTCCACATGAACGTCCCGACACGGTCACCCACGCGAATGCCCGCTGCAGCGAGCGCGTGGGCCAGCTGGTGCGCCCGGTTGCGTGTGTCGCGCACGGATTGACGACGCACACCATTTGCCGTGGCGGTGACGATTTCTTCAGTCGGCGCTACCCGCGCGCCACGATCGAGCAGCCGCGCCATAAGCAGCGGCGTGTGTTGCATGGCCATGTGGATTCCCCCGGGAAACAGCAGGGGCGCGAGTGTACAAGCGGAGGAAGGGTGCTGTCCTCTTCCTGGCCGTTCACGGCGGCTCCCGCCAACGACGCATTGCCCTTTCACTGTCCCCGCATCCCGAGAGAAAGGTGGAAGATCACGTCGGGCGTGCTGTCGCTGACCAGGTCTTCGACCACTGCAAGATCGAGCCACAGTGATTTCCAAACGCGGATCCTGCCACCCAGCGTGCCTTGCACCGCCGCACGTCCGAGGACATCAGATGCGATGTCATACGAGGCACCCAGCCCATCCGTCTGCGCGAGCAGTTCCACTCGATCGGAAACGCGATACTGGATACCGAAGTGACCGATAGGTATTACATCGACAGGATCACCCCGCAGCAGCTCACTCTCCCCGGGGACCACTCCACCTGCCATCGCGGAAATGCCCAGGCGTTCGAACCCGAGCAGTCCTGTCCGACGATACTCCGCCCACAGGGCCACGTCCGTTCCACCCGAGCCGGTGATTTTGTCCACCTCACCCGTTGGCAACTCGATGGCACCGTGGATGGAGAAGCGCCTGTCGGGCTGCGCGAGAAATTCCCGCCCGACGCGAACCCGAAGGTCGCCGATACCTCTCGCCGAGGCGTCGAGATGAAGCCGAGTTATTCCGCCTTCAACAATTCTGTACAACAGCCTGTCGCGGGGAACACGGTCACGTCCGCCATCAGGAAAACCGAAGGTGTCGTGGTATCCCTCGATAAAGCCGTCCAGAACGCCGCCACCATGCCGAATCCAGGGCGCTTCGATCCCGATACTCCATAGTCCGGATCCGGATTCTTTGAAGACATGATTCCAGGACAATGTGGCAATCGTTGTTTCGCCATCGAATACGGTTTCGACGCCCCTGCGATTGCTGCCTGTGAAGATGTTCCCATTATCGATCGCAATCCGCAGACCCCGCTGTTCTGACCGGAACGGTGTTACCCCGAACAACAAACCAGCCGGCGCGGTGTTGCGGATTGCAAGTGGCAACGAAGGTTCCGCGCGCAGTGTTTGCGGCAGCAGAATTAACAGAAAGGCAAACGCAATCAGGCCAGTTAAGTGGTGTTCGGAACGGAATCCGGAAACCAGCCAGCGGGATGCGGCAGCGGAACGCAACTGCGGAGTGACAATCAACAACCTGGACCTCGCGTTGCAGCCGGGTGTCGGATGCTTGCCTTCAGGACAAGCTTCCGGTGTGGATCAGGATTCGCGCGTCACGCGATTGCGGGCGGCTTTCTTCGACTCGTACAAAGCCGCGTCGGATCGAGCGATAAAATCGACCACAGGTTCCACCGCCCGGTACCGCGAAACTCCCAAGGATACGGTTACCTTGAGGGGCTCTGCAGCATCGTCGGAACGAATCCGCTGCGCTTCCATGATGGCGCGGACGCTTTCCGCCAGCATGCACGCACCATCAATGGGAGTCGAGGGCAAGAGAATCGCACACTCCTCACCACCACAACGCGCCAGCAGGTCGCGGCCTTTCACACATTGCTGCATTCCCTGGCCGACGAACCGCAGCACCTGGTCGCCAACGAGATGGCCGTGGGTGTCGTTGAGTTTCTTGAAATGATCGATGTCGATCAGAATCAGACACAGATCTGTGCCTTCCGCCTGCGAATCTGCGGTCAGTCGAATCATCGCTTCGTGAAACGCTCTGCGATTAGCCACGCCTGTCAGTGCGTCGGTACGCGAATCCCGGCTGAGTTTGTTGATCTGTGAACGCATCTCGGTCAGTTCATCGGACATCGCCTTCAGGGAGCTTTCGACATCTACGGCCCGGCGCCTTGTGTTGGCAGTTTCCCGCACCAGTTCAACCACGAGATTGGTCAGATCCTCCTTCGTAGGGGTACCATCGAGGGAGAGGCCCGCCGCCGCTTGGATTTCCGAATAGCCACTCATATCGGAGCCGAGCGCATAAACTTCCTGGAACACCGTATTCACGGCGTCGCGGACAGCACCCTGGATGCTGTCGACTTCCGTCACGACTTCATCCACGAAGTATTTCTCATAGAGGCGTTGGCAGACGTCAGGCGAAAACGTCAGACCCCTGCGAATGCGTTCTTCCACCTCCTCGGAGAGCAGGTCGTTACGATTGCAGACGTAGTCGCACCAGACTGCATAGTTTTCCGGAATCGTAGGCACCTGTTGCTGGCTCATGATAGGCAGCGCGCGCTTCAGCACCTGGACCGATTCGCCCACGGTTATTTCGAAGTTTGTCGGCATAGGGGCGTTTCCATTTCGTCACCCCTAACGCTAGTACAGATTCCAGAATCTTCCGGCGCCGCTTTCTATCGGGATCAGCGACCTACAGCGACCAGGGCGGCCTGTTTCGCCCACTTGTAATCTGCCTTGCCATTCGGCGCCCGGCGGACCCGTTCTACGAAGACCACCTGCCGAGGGACCTTGTAGCCAGACAGGTGGTCACGGGTGAACTCGATCAGGCCGGCTTCATCCACCCGGGCAATTTCCCGGACGCTGTCGCCAAAAGAGGCCACAGCGACGACACGTTCACCAAAGCGCTGGTCCGGCACACCCACCACGAGGCAGTCAAAAACATCCGGATGGCGTTTGACCGCTTCTTCCACTTCTTCCGGAAACACTTTTTCACCGCCGGTGTTGATGCACACACTGCCTCGTCCGAGCAGCGTAATGCTGCCGTCTGCTTCAACGGTGGCGTAGTCCCCGGGAAAGCTGTAGCGAGTGCCCCCCACCTCGCGAAAGGTTGCAGCGGATTTCTCCGGGTCTTTGTAGTACCCGAGCGGTACAAAACCGGAGGTCGCGACTTTGCCAATTTCGCCTGAGCCTGGCGCGACCGGCCGACCGTCATCGGTAAACACACGCACGCCCTCGTTCAGGTTGAACTTTGCTGTGCGCACCACTTCGGCGCGGGTCGTCACCGACGACCCCATACCACCTTCCGTCGAGCCCATGACATCAAGCAGCGCGAAGTCGCCATGTTTGAGCAAGCCGGATTTCGTTTCGGCACTCCACATCACGCCACTCGAGATGATCTGCTTGAGGCTGCTGACATCGTACGGATTACCACGTGCTGCAGCCTGATCGAGCGCCGCCAGCAACGGTTTGGCAAAGGTGTCTCCGACGATCACGAGTTCGCTGACACGATGGGTTTCGCAAAGCTCCCAGAGCAGATCCGGGTCGAGGCCCAGCTTTGATGTGGTAACCACTGTGCCGCCCATGGCGAGCGGCATGAGGGAGCCCAGCCACATGCCTGTGCCATGCATCTGAGGACAAGCGGGCAGACTGATCGGCGCGGGATTGATTTGCGGCAGGAGCGCAACCAGCGCGGCGATGGATCCCGGTACCGGCAGACCGCGCCCGGCGGTGCCCATGGTGACGAAGAACTGGCAGAAGCCACCACCCGGATACATGACCCCCTTAGGCATACCCGTCGTTCCACCCGTGTAGAGCATGTAGATGTCCTCCGGGCTTCGTACGATCCGCGGCATGGACGTCGCTGCACGGATGCTGCGCTCATAGTCCACCGCGCCCTTGAGTAACGATTCAGTGCCATCATCGATCTGAAGGAAGAGCCGGACCTTCGGCAAGCGGCTGCGGATTTCCCAGATGCGCGCCGCGTACTGGGCCTGGAAGACGACAGCTTCGGCGTCGGCGTTATCGAGCAGATAAACCAGCTCATCCGCCTTGTAGCGGTAATTCACATTGATTGGACAACCGCGGATCTTGAACACCCCGTGTTGCGCTTCGAGATATTCCGGTGAGTTGTGCAGGTAAATACCGACCTTGCTGTCAGACCCCAGACCATGCTCGGTCAACACTGCAGCAACGCGTGCGCCCCGGTCGTCAAACTCTCGCCACTTGACTCTCTTGCCGTCGCCGATCAGCGCTGTCCGTTCCGGTTGCACGTCGGCGATCGCCTCAAAGAGCGTCGCAAAGTGAAAATCCACATTCCCTCCCCACACCTGCTCTTGCTTCGGGGATTAGACTGGACCAACTCGACGTCCCGGCACATCCCAAGCTTGACCAACGGATGGCTAATTTCGCCACCAAATCCATGAACTTCCCAAGCCTACACCCCAATCAGGGGCTTTGCCGTTCGAAAAAGCTGGCACGATCCTTGATGAACGCTGAGCGAGCATGAACCAGACAGCCAAATGTGAGCGTTCGCAGCGACCAGGCCTTGAAGAACCCCAGCCCAGGCCTGCTGGTATTGACCTTCATCCTCGCCCTCATCGTACTGACACTCGGCGACATCAGTGCACGTGCAGGACGTGCAGACGCCTGGGTGATCCTATGCGGCCAGTGCGAAAGCCGCGAATCCACAGTCGTGAAAACCCATACCTCGGCAGGAGCATTCCGTGATGTCCCGAACCGTTCGCGCTGAACCGAAACTCGACAAACAACGCGGCTGGTTGGCCGAAGTCTGTGCAGGAATTGGCCGGAGTCTGTCCGTCGATCTGGACGTTGTACGGGTCGCGACAGTCATCGCGGCTCTGTTCATACCGAAGTTCGTGATCGCTGCCTATCTGCTCTGCTGGCTGGTTCTCGACCGCCGCGAAGCCCGCGACTACTGAGCCCGTTCTACCTGAAAGCAAAAGTCATCAAAGCAAAGCCGCTTCCGGACATCGCACCAGGCAACCGCCACTTGGCGGAGCTGAGGGCGCTGCTTCCGCTGCAAGCTCACGCAAGTCCTCGGCGATGTCTTGCATCGTTTCGATCAGCCGCTCTCGCTGTTTGTCATCGGCGGTGCGAAGCAGACCCAGCGTGACATCCCGTCGCAGATCTTCGTTCGACTTTGAGACCGAGGCGAATTCGGTGCCGTAATACAGTTCACGGTCGGCGACGAGCCTTTCATAGGATTGAACGAAAGACTGCACATCACGACGATTGGCGAGCGCCTTCAGCAGTTCGGCCTGCCAGCGCGCGCGGTACTCCACCCACAGTCTCTGCTCTGGCTGATAACGAAGGCTCTGGGTCTGCAGATATTGACGTTGTTGCGCTGACAAGCGTCCCAAGAATCTCTTGCTGGCGCCTTCCATGCTCTCAAACCAAGCTTCGCGCGCCTCGGCCTCGCTGAGTCCAGCTTCTTCTTCCATGAATTCCTCATTGTCTCGCGCCAGCTTATCCGGGAGGAGCGCGAGCTGCCCATCACTGAGCGAAAGCATGAGTTCGATCGTCATCGGCATGGCTCGGGTTTCAACCAGCTCCGCCGCCGCAATCACTTCTTTAACCACCTCAGGGAGAGTTTCCTCGGTGCGTTCTTCTGTCGTCGCCTTTGCGACGGTTTCAAGCCACTGGACGTAACGAGGTAACTCTGTGGTGCGATGCCAATACAGGAGCCGGGCAAGCTCCGCGTCAAAGTAAGCTTCCTGGCGCTCGTCGAAGTCGACGTAGTCACTTACCTGCCATTTCGCAAACCGGTCAAAGTTGTTGTACGCCGCCTTGATCGAACAGCCAGAGAGGACGACGCCAACCAGGATCAACCCGAGGGCAGAATGTCGTATGGTCATCGCACGTTTCCCGCGGCCGTTGGCAACGCAGGCAAGTGGTTCCGCTGGGCGTTCGGCGTTGCAGCATCCATAGCCGTTGACATGACGACGGCCGGTACTGGCCGATTACGAAAACGATCCAGCTCTCCACGCACCACACCAATCACCCAGGTGAGTACCGTGACGTCATCGAGCAGTCCGAAGCCGAACAGGAAGTCCGGGATGAAATCGATTGGTGTTACGAAGTAGAGCACGCCGGCGACGATGGTCACGACGGCTTTCAGCGGCACGTCCCGATAGTCACCGCGCGCCCAGGCACGTACCAGCTCTATCAACGTCATCACATCATCACGGATACCCCGCATCGCACCACCGATGTCGGAGAGTTTGCTACTGGCATCTGCTCCGAGCCCGTCCACCCGCTGGTCGCGGATGACTTTTTCCGCCAGACGCAGATAACGCACGATCTGCCAGGGCTCGTTCAACTTCGCTTCTCCTCGTTACCGGTCTCGTTCTGGACTGGAGCGCAGAAATGCAAGAATCCAGCCACCGACGACATCCTGGTCCGTTTCCCGTTCGAGGGACGCCACCCCTGCTTCGTACTTGGCGTCACCGAGGATATGCCTTCTGTAGTCCATCAGCGCCTTTGAATAACCTTTCCTGAATTCCGGATGTCCCTGGAAAGTGATCACGTTGTCACCCATGGTGAATCCCGCCACCGGACAACTCGCCGAAGACGCCGTCACCGTCGCCCCTTCAGGTACACGTTGCACCTGGTCCTTGTGGCTGGAAATGATGCTGAACTTCGGTAGTGGCGGACTCATCCACGGTGCCGTTGCACAAACCTGCGTTTCCTTCACGCCAACTTCCCAACCTGTCGTCGCAGGCCGGACTTCACCACCAAAGAAATGAGCGAGAAGCTGGTGGCCGAAACAGATGCCCACAACCTTTCGGCCCGTCTCGATTTCGCCGCGCAGAAAGTCCGCCAGGCGGCGGATCCAGGGCAGGTCGTCATAGACGCTGTGCCTGCTGCCCGTGATCACGTAGGAGTCTCCAGCTCCTGGCGCCGGTAGTTCCGCGCGGACATCCACGACAGTGAGTTCAACATCGGGCGCGGAGAGGGTCTCGCCGAACATCGCCGAGTAATCGCCATGCTCGGGCTGAAACGTATCGAGCACATTGTCGGTCTGCAGTAGCACGACGTGCACCAGATTCCACCTTGGTTCGGACTACGGAGCAAATGATCGCGAAAGTACCTGATACCCGCCAGCCATTCAGTTTCCTGCCGGTCACTTCCCAGGTGCGACAGGTCGTCAAATGGGGCTCGAATGGCGAAGTCGTGATCGGCTGGATCGGTTGCAAACCCGCCACTGCGTTGGCAAAGCTGTGGATAACTGCGGGGATAACTCAACGTCTGTTAGTGAGAAGCGTTGCATTGCCCGAGCGTGAGTACCGGCCGCAACCAGAATTTCAGGTGAAAACATAACAACATCAGATAGATACGATCTCATCGCGACAACGTACGGCAGCGAAAAGACGCATCTTCCTGCGGCCTTGGTGCTAACAAGCCGCTTGTGCATAAAGCGCCACGCCAAGCAGGTTAGCGAGCACTCACGGGAGGGCCTTGAAGAAAACTGAATTCCCGGCCTGATATGCCATCAAATTGCAACGAAACCGGCTTGTCAGGCCGATGACCCACAATTTTGGTCAGGCGCGCAGTATTGCCCAGAGGGCAAGGACAACCAGCCCCACTGATCCGATCATCCAGCGATGACCGATTTTTCTGATCCGGGATTCGCCGATTGTTGGTTCGGGTACTTCGCTGGTCGGTTTGGGTGCTTGTCGCCTGGCCGTGGCCTGGCGCTCGGCCAGATCTGCAACCTGTCCCCGCGGCGGGTATCGTCAACCTCACGGCTCATGTAGGTAATGACAAGTCGGGACGGGAACGCTTCTGTTCCGCCCGAAGAATCCCTATATTCGCTCACGCGCGATCCTGCTGCCAGCTCCACAGGCAAGCATAGGCAACAGCCCGGAATCGGCTTGTGATCACCTTCAAACCAGGAGGACGACGGTCAGTCGGCGCAGCCGTAAACAGGTGCCAACTGATTGGCGGAGGACCGGATCCAGAAGACTCTTTGCCAAGGCGACCCGATGCGGATCGCCTCGCCGTGTCAGAGCGGTGAACTCAGCGCTTGCGGGCACCTATGAAGTCAGGTGTGCGCTTTTCAAGAAATGCGGCGATGGCTTCTTTGTGTTCGGGGGAGGCGTAGGCAACCTTGAGTCCGTCTCCTTCACGCTGCTGCACAACCTTGAGATCAGTCTCAGCCGCATTCTGCGTCGCGAGCTTTTTGATCATGCGCAAAGCAACAGAAGGGTTTTCACCCATCGAGCGCGCCACACCGATGGCGGTATCGACCAGCGCCCCCGCTTCGACAACGCGGTCCACGAGACCAAGCTGTAGTGCTTCCGCGGCTTCAACCGTTCGCCCGGTGAGCATGAGTTCATTGGCCTTGCCGAAACCAACCCGTGCAAAGAGAAAGCGGGAGCTGGCGAGTTCGGGCACCAGACCCATCTTCACGAAACGCAGGGATAGTTTCGCCTGGCTGCTCGCGACCATGTAGTCCATCGGCAGAATCAGTGTGGTGCCAAGACCGATCGCTGCACCGTTGACGGCCGCTACCATCGGTTTCGAGTCACGCACGAGGCCCACCCAGTCCGTTGCACGTCGGGAGCGTTCAGGTTTCGCCCCATCCGACTGTGCTTTGAACACATCTTGCACGTCGGCACCGGCGCAGAAGCCACGGCCCGCGCCAGTCATTACGATCGAACCGATGTTGTCATCGGCATTGGCCGCTTCCACCGCATCGGTGAGTTCTTCGGCCATCGTGTAAGTCCAGGCATTCAGCCGTTCCGGCCGATTCAGGGTGATCAGGCAAACGCCGTCGCGGTTCTCCGCAAGGATGGTTTCATACGTCATGGTGTCCCCCTATCTTCAACTGAAATGTTCTGCTGTTTTCTTCCGGTGCAATCTTCCGGCGGGCTCAGATCAGCAGCAGGATGCCGCCGAGAATGAGAACCGCGCCGGTGATTTCCCAAATCGTGACCTTCTCACGAAGTATCCAGACGGCGGTGATAAAGGTAAACAGAAGTTCCACCTGACCGACCGCACGGACAAGCGCAGCTTGAGTGAGGGTCATGGCGGTAAACCAGCCGGCGGAAGCGCCCGCCCCGGTTAGCCCGACCCACAAGCCAGTGGTGCGTGCCGCCCACACACGGCGCAGCTCACCGGGTTCCCGGACCCTCAGGAACACACCCATCAACAGCACCTGCATGAG
>VGVE01000055.1 GCA_016874135.1 Gammaproteobacteria bacterium
TACGAAGGTCCTCTTGCCCACGGTAAACCGGCAAAGTCCGCGGCTTCGAGGGTTTTCATAAGCGTATCGCGGTGGTCAAAGAACTCGATCCTGCGAATCCGGTGATCGGTCGTATCCACCCAGACGAGCTGGCGCAGATAACCACTGAACGGATCGACCGGCCGGCGTTCAATCACGCCACAGCGCAGCGATTCACAAACCTCTTCACGCACGAAGAGATACCTGAATTCATCCACAGCATAGTCGGCGAGATCTTCATAGGCGAAGGTGCTGCCGACGAACGGTCCGGAACGGTCCTTGCTAACGATTTTTTTCATCCGCTTGATCGCAGGCAGGTAAAGCCACTGGTCGTCATCCGCAGCAACGTTCGACCAGGTTAGAAGCGCCGTGTCGGCAATGGCTTTCGGAAGATCGAAGACCACGAGCGTTTTCACCGTGCCGGCCACCGTTTCGATCTGGCTGAGCCTGAGGCTGCGCGACGTACTCTTGCCATTCGACCTGGTGAGCTCCATCTGCGGTTCGACAGACAGATCGCGGAACCCGTGGTTTGCCGCGTGTTCGAGAGCGGCGATTTCGCGCCCGCGCGCGGCGTCCGCCTGGACGCCACAACTCCAGATCAACCCGGTTAACAACACCAGTAACAACCGCATTCTGATTCTCACCCGGTTTCTCGCCTCTCGTCGGAAGGGATTGAGCACGGTGCTGACAGCGATGACACCGGCGCCATGGTCGCCGGATGAGTTCATAACAACTCGAAGGAGCGAATTGATCCGAATTAACTTAGAGTTGCGGTCAGAGACCGGGGAAGAAAAAGGAGCACACGATGCCTATCAATCCAGCCGCCATCGGGGCAGAAGGCGGGCCCGTTCGGCGATCATGGACTTCCAAGGACGCACTCCTTTATGCAGTTGGCGTCGGCGCCGGCTGCGATGAGCTGCCATTCACCACTGAAAACACCAAGGACACTGCCCAACGGGTATTACCTACCTTTGCCGTCATCATCGGCGGTGGTGGTGTCCCGATGAACCAGATCGGTTCATTCAATCCAGCGCTGATGGTCCACGGCGAGCAGAGCATCGAACTGTTTGATGAAATCCCGCCAGACGGCGAAATCGAGAGC
Source organism: Gammaproteobacteria bacterium (assembly GCA_016874135.1). GTDB lineage: Bacteria > Pseudomonadota > Gammaproteobacteria > Pseudomonadales > Azotimanducaceae > SYFY01. The sequence continues at coordinate 1,121 of VGVE01000055.1, forward strand.
CGTGGCCGCGTCAAGGCAATCTGGGACAAAGGGGCCGCTGCGGTCCTCGAGTTCGAGTCCACGTCAACCAATGCGAAAACCGGACAATCGCTGCTGCGTACGACAACCACCCTCTTCTGCCGCGGCGAAGGCGGCTTCGGTGGTGATCGCGGCCCCAATGACCGGCTTGAGTTCCCAGCTCGGGCTCCGGATCACATGGTCACCTATGTGACCCGGGTGGATCAAGCCCTGACCTATCGTCTCTCCGGCGACCGAAACCCCCTGCACTCCGACCCATCCTTCGCGGCCATGGGCGGGTTTTCGAAACCGATTCTGCATGGCCTGTGCACCTGGGGGTTTACGGGCCGCGCCTTGTTGCACAGCCTGTGTGGCGGTGACCCAAAACGCTTCAAGGCGATGAAGAGCCGCTTCTCGAAGCCGGTGATCCCGGGCGACAGTCTCACCATCTCGATGTGGGTTGATGGTCCACAGGCACTGTTTCGCACCGGCAACCAGAACGGTGACACGGTCATCGATCAGGGTCAGTTCCGGTTCGTGCCGTGATCTTTCTCTGGACGTTTTTCGCGGCAGTGTTGTCCGTCGGTCTCACCGAGGTTGGCGTGGTGCTGTGGCTGAGTCTCGCCGGCAGCAACCTCGATCTCGTCGGCCACTATTTCCTCCTCGCCGTCTCCCCTGTCATCACCGTAGTGGCGGTGCTCATCGGTATCATCTTCAACCGGTTCTTCGCCGCGGATCCCAAACTGTTCGGGCCACTTTACCTCGCCCTCTGGATGGCGTTAAACGCGACCGCACTCTATCTGTTGGATAACCCTGCCAACGATGTCGCCATCTACGTGGAGCTGATCCTGCTGATCGGCGGGCTCGTGCTGATCGCCTTCTATTTCATGCGCTGGCGTTCGTCAGATCAACCCGAACAACAAAACCGGCCGGCGTCTGACTGACTTCGATTTTCCCGCCATGCCACTGAATGACGTTGTTGGCGATGGCGAGACCGAGCCCGGTACCTCCCGTATCGCGGTTGGGTGATTCCTCGAGCCGAACAAACGGCGCGAGCGCACGTTCAACATCTTTAGGCGCAATCCCGGGGCCTTGGTCACGGATCTCAACCATGGCCGCAGATCCGAGAGTCACCCGGGCGCATTGGCCATAACGCACCGCATTGTCGATCAGGTTCATAAAAGCCCGTCGCAGCGCCACCACCTGGCCGCGGATGCGAACGGGGGTATCCACCTGCAGCTCGGCATCTCCGCCGATATCCGCCACGTCATCGCATCAAGATCGTTTTCGGCCTTTGCGCGCACGTTTTCATCAGGGATCTGTTCAATACGCAGCTGCAATCGTGTGGCGATGGTACGCAGGTCATGCGACACCGCTGCAAGCATCTGTGTGCGCTGGTTGATGAGCGAGTGTACGCGTTCCTGCATGATATTGAACGCACGACTAGCGCGTCGCACCTCGCGGGGGCCACGATTCTCAGGTAAGGGTTCGAACACTCCGCTCCGGCCGATCGCTTCGGCGGCATTGGCAAAACTGCTCAGATATCGGATCAGGCGGCGAGTCATGAACAACACCGCAACGATGATAAGACTCGTCAGCGTGCTCGCTACGACACCGATGGCACCAAAGCGAGTGGCGTCAGTCCGGACATCAACAAGCAGCCAACGGTTGTCGTACGTGGGGACAGACAATCGCAACCACACCTGCCGGCCTACATAATAATACTCCGCAATGGTGCCGGAGGCAGCGCTGTTCGGGCGTTCGACGAGTGCTGCGGCCACGGCAGCCTGCACTTCCTCGTTGTGTCGCCACAGATCACCCGGAACCGGTTCGTGGGTTGCGCTGATGCGAGCCCTAAAGTCTTCAACGGTAACCAGACCCAGTGTTGCGCGAGTGGCATCATCGAGGTCGCGATAGACTAACGCCCCGTCAATCGTGGAACGCGCAAACGTCTCTGCTCGTGCCAACATCCACTCGTGGCCATACCAGCCCGCGCCTATCACGTGGATGACAAACATGCCGATGGCAATTCCCCAAGCCAGATTGTGGAAAAGGGAACGACCAGCGCTGCGAGTCTTCATGGCTTGCCGCCTTCAGCGCCCGCCGGCGCTACGGGCAACGCCAACAGGTAACCGCCACCGCGCACGATCTTGATGATTCCCGTACCACCGAGCTGTTTGCGCAGCCGCGAAAGCTGGACGTCGATGCTGTGATCGAAAGGTTCCGCGCGCCGGCCTCGGGTAAGTTCAAGAAGCTGGTCACGGTTAAGCACACGACCGGGATGGCGGACCAGTGCAAGTAACAGATCGAAAGACCCACCGGTGAGCGAAACCAGTGTGCCTTTCGGATCAACCAGCTCGCGGGTGTTCACCCGCAATGTCCAACCCGCAAAAGACCAGGCTTCGTCGCGGCCAAAACGATGCACAGGCAGCTGATCCGGTGCGCGTCGCAGCACCGCACGCACACGATCAAGCAGCTCCAGGGTGCTGAACGGCTTGGTGAGGTAATCATCAGCGCCCATCTCGAGCTCCGTTACCCGATCACCCTCACTGGCAAGTGCCGTCACCATGATGATGCTGAGGTCGCGCTGATCGCGCAGCCAGCGGCACAGGGCCAAACCATCCTCACCCGGCAACATGAGATCGAGCAGGACCAGATCGACGTCTTCAGACAGCAGCACGCGCAGCATGGTCTCGCCATCCCGCGCCGTAAACACCGTGTACCCGTGTTGCGACAGATAGTCCGAGACCAGTGAACGGATCTCGTTGTCGTCATCTACAACCAGCAGTTGAGCCATGGCGGCATTGTAGGAGTGACTCGACGAGGGGGATGTAACGGGCTATTGCCGATCAGTAGGCCTGCAACGTTGCGTTACAGAACGAAACCGTCGGGAGACTTCCATTGCCAGTTGCGGCCCTAGGGTGGAGTCCCCTGCAATCGGAGCCACTCATGCAACTCACCCAGATCATCATTACGGTTTTGATCACCATAGTCATTGTGGCAGCGATCATCTTTGCAACGGCAGCCACCGTCTTTCCCGGTCACGCACAGGCCCATGCTTTCGGCAACTGGCACGGTTCCGGTACAGGTGTAGCCGGCCACCTCGGCAGGAATTACGGCGGTCATCGTGGCAATCCCTGCGCTCGTCTCGATCTGCCTGTTGGCCGGCTGGCCAGCGTGATGGTGGAGCAACACCTCGACCTCAATGCTGAGCAGCGCAAGCTGCTGGAACCCGTGACCACCACACTCGACGCCTGGCGAGTCGATGCCAAGCTGCAGTGTGAATCGTTCGATCCGGCTGATATTCCGGGCGCAATGACGGCGATGGAAACCCTGCTGCGTTCTTCCGCAGATCGGATCGCAGAACTGCAACTGGCTTGTGCTGTATTTCACCCCAGTCTCGATGACACGCAGAAGCAGCATATCGACGCGGCGCTACAGCTTCGTCATGGACAGCACCGCGATGGCCGCAGCGAATAATCCGGAGTGCATTTCATGAGACAGGTCAGTGCTTCGAATCAGAGCGATCATGCTCCTGTTGCGACGATGGGCGATCCAGTGGCGCTTCAGGCAGCGACACAACCCTTGCCACCGCCACCCGCCATTCTGCCGCCGCATTGGTTCTTTCTGGCGCTGCTGTCGATGCTCGTGATGGGCTGGCTTGCTCCTGACGATCCCGCACCCACTTGGCTCTGGCTCTCGGGGCTGCCGCTGATCGTACTGGGGGCAAGACTGGCGGCGGCTTTGCGGCTCTTTTCGAAAGCAGGTACCAACAGCATTCCGCTGACGCGCTCGACCACGCTGGTCACATCGGGTGTGTTTGGATGGTCGCGCAACCCTATGTACCTCGGGATGCTGATTGCCCTGACCGGCGTCGCGCTGCTCACCAGAACATGGCTGACCTGGCCGGTGCTAATGGCCTTCTTCGCGCTGATCAGACAGCGGTTCATCGTCAAGGAAGAAGCACTGCTTGCGCAGACATTCGGCGAGGCGCGCAGCGACTACCGCGTCCGGGTGAGGCGCTGGCTCTGAAGTTGGACCCTGCTTTCGCCCCGTTACAGCAATCCTGAGCCGTGGTCTGATCGACGCTGTCGCGCGTCCGCAGGCGATTCGGTCACGCTCAGGGTTCTTGCCGCACCAACGCCACCACAGCGATGGCGGGTATTTTTTCAGTCCCTCTTCGGGGTTGCCCGCGAACCGTTGCTGGTGCTCAATCACCAATTACTTCGCAATGGAAATCTCCGTCCCATGGCGCCTGCAATCGGTTACCTGTTGCCAACCCGCGAACGTGTCATGACTGGCAATCCCGGCACGCGGGAGCTGCTGGAACTGGCGCGGCGCGCAGAAGCCCTGGGCTTTGATTCGCTGTGGGTGGGAGACTCGTTACTGGCCCGACCGCGGCACGATCCGTTGACACTGCTGGCAGCGGTGGCGGCAACGGTAGCGAGACCCTCTCTTGGCACTGCGATCCTCCTCCCGGTGCTGCGCAATCCGGTAGTGCTCGCCCAGCAAGTGGCGACACTTGATCAGATCAGCGAAGGCCGTCTGATTCTCGGCATCGGCATCGGCGCTGATACCCCGGCGATCCGCGCGGAATTCACCGCGGCCGGTGTGCCATTCGAAAAGCGCCTGGGTAGAACCCTGGAAGGCCTCCGCCTCTGCCGCGCGCTGTGGAAAGGTGAACCCGTCGATTGGGATGGCCGCTGGAAACTCGCCGGGCAGGTACTCGGGCCGGTTCCGTATCGACCGGGCGGACCACCGTTGTGGATGGGTACCGCAACACCCGAGGGTCTCATTCGTACCGGTAAACACTTCGACGGCTGGTTTCCGCTCGGACCGGACGCCCCTACCTGGAAAGCCCGTTGGGGCGAAGTACAACGCAGCGCCACTGAAACAGGACGGCAGGGACAGGTGACCGCGGCCATGTACCTCACCATCGCACTCGATGACAACGCCAACCGCGCCGAAAACACGCTCAACGAATATCTGGGGACGTATTACGCTCCTGCACCCGTCGCCATGATGCGTCGTGTGCAAGCCTGTTACGCGGGCCCCGAGTCGGGACTGGTCGAGTGGCTATCGGAATTCATCGCCGCCGGTGCCACTCATCTGGTGATGCGTTTTGCGGGCGATCATCAGCGCCACCTGGAGACGATGAGCAAGCTTCGATCCGATCTTTGAACGCAGCGGAGATTACGATCCCCGCTTGGCATGATCCAGATGCAACTCCCGCCAAAAACGATGTAACGGAGGGGCGGTTCTGTAGTGCCGGTGGCGCAACGCTGCATGGCTTCGTCGTAGTCAGGGCATACCGTGAGCGACCAGCTGAACCGTCGTGCCCGTTCGGCATACTCCGTAAACTGCCTCACTAGCATCCGGTAGTAGTCTTCACCTCGCTGTTCGATGACCCGCACCCGTACCGCGGGAGAGAAGATGTTCCATTCATTCTGACGCCAGCTGCGAATGCTGAAAGGATCCATGTCCACCGGCTTCCCGCTCTCGTCAACAAGTCATCGCACGATTCGGTGCGGGAACAGCTGGTAGGTACTCGGTAACGTGGCCACCACCTCTTCGGGAATGCGCGCAAATCCGACCTTTTGGCCTCGCAAAAATCCCTCAATGGAGGACAGGGAACCGAGATTCGGTGTACCAAGAAGGATCATTTTGTTCAGATAGGGTACATCGGCCCAGGTGACCTTGAGCCGGTTATCGCGCAATACGTCTTCATCACCAAAACGAAGGAAATAGCGCGCAACGTACCCACCCATGCTGTGTGCGACCACATCGAACCGCAGGTGCTCATCGCCATACTCACGGCGTACATCATCGAGAAACCGTTTGAGTTTGCGCACCGTCGTCACATTGTCCTGCCGTCAGTCGTAGTAAAAGACATAGACTCGGCGTTCACCTTTCTAGGGCGCATCTTCGCAAAGCCGCACTCGGCGATAACCACCAAAACGAACGAGTGTGTCAATGATGCGGCCGTAAAAATCCCGACCGAGCGCTGTTTCCGTCACGCCTCGCGCTTCAAGCCCACTCGGCAGCAGTTCAGGTACGCGGGTCTTACCGTCAACCGGTAACTCGATCGATTCGTAGCGGGAGAAGGCAATGTCGAACACTCCACCGGGCCACGCTTCTTCGCCGTTATCGGTGTCCACCAATAGACTGCCGAGCAGACCAGGAATGACGATCACCGGAGGCTGCATCCAGCCTTCCGCCGCATCATGTACCTGCGCCGGGCGAAATAGGGTTTGGAGGTCAGGAGCAAGTGGTGAGGCACAGCCGCCCGTCAGCAGCGCGGAACAAAGGAACAAACACGCGAAAGTGAGTCGTTGGCTGCAAGAGACATCTTGCCCTGTCATGTTGTTTTACCCTCCTGGTGCCACTCCACAAACGCTTCTTCCTGCAGAAACCAACTCACAGATCACTCGGCCGATCGCCGATACACCTGGAAGTTTCGATACGGATTGCCGGAGGGGTCAATGCCTCCCTGAATCGTTGACAACAGCGCACCATCATCCGAAACACGACGCTGTGCATAAGCGATTCGATTGCCGTTCAACCACACCGTGCTGTCCAGGGATTCTCCACTCCTCTGGATGCTGAACTCGGCAGGTGATCCAGCCGCTACCGGCTGGCGGGAACCATCGATGCGACCACCAAATGCAGCGCTGTGCTGCTCGCCCTCTCGAGTGGTCCATTCAATGGAAAATTCCACCCGGCCGCTTTGTAGTGAAATGACGTAGATGCCATCCCGGGGAACATCACCGGACTGATAGAGGCAGAGCTCCGGCAGTAGCTGCCAGGTACCAGCGTGTCTCAATGCTATTGTTTCGGGCTCCCGCGCCGTGCCGACATGCACACGAACGAAATCGCACATCTCATCGATTGCGGACACCGCCTCCGGGGGTTCAACCCCACAGTCATACCACTCAACCGAATCGTTTGAATAGCGAATGCGGTGGGTGCCGTTGAGGATCCAGATGTGTTCCACATCGGCATACTCTGTCACCTTGACTGTAACGCCAGCCTGTTTGGCGCTCGCCGCGAGACGTACGCTGTCGTCGTGGCAGATATCACGCCCCGCGGCTTGGATAAGGAGCGGCGGTAATCCGCGAAGATCACGATAGACCGGAGAGTGGCGAGGGTCATAAGGATCGACACCTCCGGTTGAAAGCAGTGTGGAGGACAACCCTTCCACCACCGAACGGCGAATGTCGTACCGGTTCTTTACCGGGTCGTCTAGTGACGGCGTGTTCATGGCGATATCCGCCCACAAGGAATTGATGAGCCCACAACCGGGGAGCGGAAGACCTGCGTCGCGCGCATCAGCCATGAGCGATAACGTGAGCGCACCGCCGGCCGAATCACCACCAACAATCACATTCTGTGGCGCATAACCACCGGTGCCGATAAGCCAACGGTAGACCGTCAACACATCCTCGTGTGCGGCCGGAAAAGGAAAGCGTGGTGCCAACCGATAGTCCGGTGCGACTACACGGCAACCAAGCCCCTGTGCCAGACGACTCGAAGCGCGCCGCGCCCATTGCGCCAGACCATTTGAATAACCACCCCCGTGCAGGTACAGGACCACGATCATGGGATTACTGATCCCGGACGAAGCGGACGTCCATTCGACCGGAACACCGTCGAGCTCATCTGGCGTAAAGGTCGCGCCTTCCGGCGTCGCGATGAGCTGAGCAAAGAACTTCTCCTGGCGGGCGATCTGTTCGGCGAGTTCGGGTTTCAATTCGGGGCTCCAGCAATTAAACAAGGACAGTCTGCCATGCTCGACCGACATTGGAACCGGCGCAGCATGAAGCGGATGTGGCCCGGTGTAACCCGACCAGGAATCGTCTTGGAATCAGAGCACTGCCACACCACGCGCCCAAACCTTAGCAGGCGTCGCCAGCACTTCGAGATCCTTAAGCACATCCCCATCGACGAGCAGAAGATCCGCAGCGAAACCCTGGGCGATCTTCCCGGTGATGCGCCCAAGACCGATAGCTGCGGCACAGTCCGACGTCCGCGAGCGCAGCGCTTCAACCGGTGAGAGATCCGCGAGGTGGGCGAACATTGGCAACGCCAGTGGCAGCTGGTGGTGCAGCACGCCCGGAATACCCGCTTCGGTTGAAGCAATCAGCTTGATACCCGCTTCCCGCATACGTATGAAGTTCGACCGAACCCATGATTCGAAGTCGGCTCGGCCGAGGTGTCGTTTCCAGTTGGCGCTGATCGTCGGCGATACCCGGATACCCCGCTTCCCGATTTGACGGGCGGTGTCTTCGTCGTAGTCCACACCCCAGCCCGACGTACCCACCCAGGAGCAATGCTCAATCGTGGTCACACCGGCTGCGGTGGCGTTTCGAATACCGGCGGTGCCGTGACAATGTGCGGCCACATGACGGCCGTGTTCCGTGGCGCGTTCCACAATCCGGGTGAGGGTGTGTTCATCAAATTGCGCGAGCGCCGGTGTAGAACCCGGAGTGAGATTGCCACCAGTCGCCATCGCCTTGATGAGGTCCGCGCCTTTTTAGACCTGACGTTCCAACACATGGAGTGCAGCGTCGAGCGTCTCAGCTTCGCTACCCCAGAAGTGATAGTGCCCTTTCACGGAGGTGATCGGTTGGCCGGAACATACGAGGCGAGGTCCGGGGATTTCTCCAGCCGGAATGCGGTCACGTACGTACAACTCATCCCAGGTACCACCGCCGAGGTCACGAGCGGTGGTGATGCCGGCCCGCACCATGGCATCGAAGCGCCGTGCCATCAGCGCCCGCAACGCTTCCGGTGTTTCCTTGCCCTGATCGAGGGCGTTACGGATCTCCGGATCGAGGCAAAGATGCACATGAGCATCGATCAATCCTGGCAACAGCGTACGCCCTTCGCACGACTGTGCCTCTGCTCCCTGACGAAGACCGTCTGCGGCTCCGACCGCAACGATCTGCCCCGCTTCGATACGGATGGCATCGGCGAACTCGAGATAACCCTCGTCCACACTATTCCAGATGCGAACGTCGGTCAGCGTCAGCGGGCTTCGCATCAATCTCGGTTCCAGCGAATCTGGAACTCGATCTCTTCTTCGTCGTCGGTTCGTTCATGCTCGATGTTGTAGATCGCTCGCACCGGTACGTAGAGGCGTTCGCCAGCGATCTGGATTTCAAACCTTGTATCATTCTCTAGCGCATCGGCGAGACGCCGGAGTTTGGCAATAAAATCCGCCTTCGGGTACGTCTTCTCGATATCTCGTTCAGCTGCCAAGGCACTCTCCTCTCACTTCACTTGCTGATTTGTTTCTCACAACGCGGGTAACGCCGTGTTCATGGATAGTTCAATCGTCCGATCCGTTCCTCCAACGCTCGCCCCACACCGATCAGCCGCGCCTCTCCCCAGCGTTTTGCTACCAGTTGCACGGACATCGGCAATCCGCCGCTCTTCCCGGTCGAGAGCCCCGTCGGCAGACTCAAAGTGGGATGACCGGAATAGTCGAATGGTGCAGTGAAGGTGGTGAATGCGGCTCGCTCATCCGTCGACTCCACTCGCACGTTCATGGTTTCAACGGTGGGCGCGAGGCTGACCATGTTTGGGCAGAGAAATACATCCACGTCGTCGAGTAACGCTGAGAACGCCGACGTGAACCGTGCGCGCACTCCTTCGACGGCGTTATAGATGGCGTCATCCACTTTGAGGCCGAGATCCAGCAATCCGGCAAGCACTGGGCCGTAGTCGCTCTTGCGCGACGGATAGAACGCCGCATGGGCACGCGCTGTTTCCCGCGCACAGGTCACCGACCAACGATCAACCAGGAACCGCCATTCTTCCGGCAGCGTGACCTCAACGCAGTGTGCGCCCTCCGCTTCAAGCAGCCGTACCACATCGCGCATTGCGCGGATCACGACGTCATCCACGCCGGTTTCCACATAGCGCCAATCCACAGCAAACCGAATGTCTTTCAGAGACTGTAGCGGCTTCGTCAGGTAGTCCGGCACCGGCTGATCTGCGGCGGTGGGATCCTGCGGATCACTGCCCGCAATCACACCAAGCAAGCGAGCGGCATCCTCCACACACCGCGTCATCGGCCCGATGTGATCGAGGCTGCCGGCCAGCTCAAAAGCCCCAAAACGGCTGACCCGTCCCCATGTGGGTTTGACCCCGACGACACCACACGCAGCGGAAGGAAAGCGAATCGAGCCACCTGTGTCGGTGCCGATTGCACCATGGCAGAGCCGCGCCGATACCGCGACACCCGACCCGGATGAAGACACGCCCGGCCAGTGGTCTGGATTCCATGGATTCTTTGGTGGATCGACATCGGGATGGTGGGCCGCAAAGGCACCTTCGGTCAGTTGAGTCTTGCCGATGATCACTGCACCTGCCGCTATCAATCGGTCGACAACAGTTGCGTTATGGGGCGGCAGAAAGTCCTTCATCACCCGGGTGCCACTGGCGGTGGGTTCGCCGGTCATGAAGAGCAGGTCTTTGGCGCCAATCGTGGCGCCATGCAGCGGACCGAGGGTCTCTCCTGCAGCGCGCTTCTGATCCAGTGCCCGTGCAGTGCTCAGAGCGCGTTCCGCACGCACCGAAGCAAATGCCTTGTACTGCGGCTCGAGTTTTTGAATGCGCGACAGCATCGCGGCCGTAACGGCTTCCGCTGTAAGTGCGCCGCTGCGCGTCTGATCGACCACCTCACCCAAAGACAGGGCGTGAACATCCATCGTCATGGTTTGCCTCTCAAGCCGCGTCAAAAACCTTGCCGGGGTTGAGAATGCCTTTCGGATCAAGCGCCTGTTTGAGCTTTCGCATCATACCGATCTCATCGGCGCTTCTGGACACATCGAGGTACGGCTTTTTCTCCAGTCCCACCCCGTGTTCTGCGGAGATTGAACCACCGATATCACGCAGGGGTTCGTATACGCAACGCTCCACGTTGGCGCGATGTTCAGGGCCACCTTTGCCGACAGAAACGACGAAGTGCAGGTTGCCATCGCCCATATGGCCGAAGGTAAAGTTCGTGTATTCGCCATAAGCCTGCTGCAAACGCTGGTTCACTTCGCCTACATACGATTCCATGCGTGAGAGGCGGAGTGAGACATCAAACGTGAATGACGGCGAATAGCGGAAAGTCTGTTCCACATCATCCCGCATACCCCAAAGCGCCAACCGCTGAGCTTCGTTCTGGGCAATCACGGCATCCGCAACCAGCCCTTCTTCATAGGCGGCTTCGAGTGTCGATTGCACTAGCGCCTCATCGGCACCTAGCGCTTCGATGAGCACGTAGTAGGGATACGTCTGCGGCAGCGGCGGCTGACTCTTCGCCGGCGCGGTCGTTACCAGCACATAGAAGTTGTTCCACATCACTTCGAAAGCAGACAACGTGCCGGCAAGCCGCGCATCCATGGTCTTGAGCAAACGACCAAGCTTGCTGAAGTCCTCCACCGCCACGAAGAGTGTCGCCTGCGTGGTCGGTTTCTCGCGTAGCCGGACCACTGCCCGGGTCACCACACCCAGGCTGCCTTCGGTACCGATGAAGAGCTGCTTGAGATCATAACCGGCGTTGTTCTTGATCATGCGGTTCATCGAGCTCACCACCGTGCCATCGGCTAGCACTGCTTCGACGCCGAGCACCATGTCGCGGGTCATGCCGTAACGGATCACGCGGTTACCACCGGCGTTTGTGGAGATGTTGCCGCCAATGGTGCAACTGCCCCTGCCACCGAGGTCCAGGGGATACAGCAGCCCATGCCGGTCCGCCTCTTCCTGAAGGTTCTGCAACACCACACCGGCCTGGACGACGGCAGTTCGGTCGATCGGATCGATCTCCTCGATCCGGTTCATGCGTTCGAGCGAAATCACCACATCATCCGGTGATGTATCACTGCCGTGAACCAGACCGGTCAGTCCGCCCTGCGCAATCACCCGCTGGCCATGGGCATGACAGATCGAGAGTGTCTGGCTCACATCGGTGGTTGAACGCGCACGCACCAGCGCTTTTGCCTTGAGCGTATCGCGACGCCAGATGCCGGCAGACCGACCGGTGACATCCGAACCGGTCAGCACGTTGGCAGCGCCGAGGGCTTCAATCAGTGCGTTTGTAACCTTGTCATGACTCACTTCAGTTACTCCGTTCGGTTTGCAGTGACCAAAAACTGTGGCAGGCAGAAGAGGAAACGTCCTTCCGGCACGGAAGCGCGCGCTTCATCCAGCATGCCCGCCGCCACATCAGCAGGCATCGACTTGAACGTACGGATGTAACCCGCCATGTTGGTCAACACATTGAGCCCATTGCCGACCTGATCCGCGAAGGCACTGATCTTCACCTTCGCCGGTGCAAATCCGGCGGTGCGCAGCAGACCTGCAGCCTTGCGACCGATAAACCGTTCATTGAATGCAGCTGCCGCCGCGCTGAAGAACGCCTCGGTGCGATCCTTGCCCCAGGGTTCAACCAGAAGAAAGCCCCAGTCGCTGTCGATGACGTGCGCGCGGCCACCGGGTTTGATGACGCGGAATACTTCACGGAGCGTCGCGCCAACGTCAGGCACATATTCGAGCACATTCTTCATGATCACGCGGTCGAAAGTGCCATCAGCAAATGGCAATACGTGGTCGGTGAGGTGGTGGAACTTGACGTTAGGTCGATCCGTGCGCCGCGTCGCATCCACTATGAAACGGGCATTGATGTCGACCCCGTCCACATGGCCATCAGCGCCGACGATGCCAGCGAGGCCCATGGCAAAAAAACCAGGGCCGCAGCCGATATCGAGGACACGCTGTCCTGGTTGCAGTTCGGCGCCTTCGAGCAGGGTGAGCTGCTGATCGCGCCAGACGAACATCTGTTCATACCGGGCGACCCGCTCATCTTCAATCTCACGCCAGTGATCGGTGTAAAAGGTCTCGCGGCTGCTCATGTGTCCCCTGTCCTTCTTGTTCTCCGGATTGAGGGGGGCCGATCAGTTCGTTTCCAGACCTGCCCGCCCTTCACCCGAATCATACTGTCTGGCGGCAACACTCGCTCGGCGGGCTTAGAGCCAGCCTTTTTCCGGTGCTGAATCCGAAAGGCTGATCGTCCGGTCGTATTCCATAAGCGCCGCAGCCAGGCGACCCAGTTCAACCAGTACATGAGCCCGTGCCGCATAGAGTGGCTGGTAGTTCGCGAGGTGTCGGTCTTCCGCTAGCACATCAAGCAGAGCCATCGCATCCGCCTTCTCTCCCGCGAACGCCATGGCCACCGCCCGGTTCACGGGGACGGCCGGTGAGGGTCATGCCGTTCGAGAAAGGAATAGAGTCCGGCAATTTGCGTCCAATCGGTTTGGGCAGCATCCGGCACATCATGCAGTGCGGCGATCGCTGCCTAGATCTGGTAGGCCGACGGCGGGTGGCCGGCGCTGACCACGGCGTCGATCACTGCACGGCCCTCGCGGATGCGCGGCCAGTTCCAACGCTTTCGATCCTGCTCCGTGAGCGGAACAAATTCGCCTGTCGCACCGTAGCGCGCATCGGTGCGGGTGGATGTCAACAACATCAGCGCCAGTAGCGCCCGGGTTTCACCGCTCGCACTGAACAGATTCACGAGTTCACGCCCGAGCCGAATCGCCTGCTCGAGCAGCTTCTCCCGATACACCTCGACATTGCCCTGGCGGGAATGGGCGTGATTTAAGAGCAGGTAGACCACCCGCAACACCGCCGTCTGTCGCTCCAGAAGCTCACTTTCGGAAGGCACACAAAACCGTCTCCCGCCTTGGCCAGTGCGGCCTTGGCGCGCGTGATGCGGCGCTCTACGGCTTCGCGGGTGGACAGAAACGCCGCTGCAATTTCGGCGGCGCTGAGGTCCAGCACGATGCACAGAATCAGCGTGATCTGCGACTCTTCAGTAAGGGAGGGATGACAATAGGTAAACAGCAGTCTGAGCAGATCGTCTTTGAGGTGCTGGTGTTCGGCGGCTTCATCGGTGGCGTGGGTTGGCGCACTGTCCGGAACATCCCACTCTTCGGGCAACGGCTGTTCGAAACGCCCACGCCGGATGCGGTCGATCACGAGATTGCGTCCGGTCGTAACAAGCCACGCCACAGGGTCATGCGGAACCCCGTCGCGATGCCAACTGCTCAGCGCTCGGAAGATGGCATCGTGGGTTGCATCCTGGGCGACATCCATGTCTCGAAAGGTGCGGGCGGGGCTCGCGACCACACGAGGATAGGCCGCCTGCAGCACCGCACCGTAGTCATCGGCCACGACGGTGGACTTCAGTTGTGCACCATCTCCTCCGGGGTGGCGATCGGGCGCACCTCGATCGTGCCGGTGGCGGCATCCGGAATCATCACTGCATATTCAAGTGCTTTTTCAAGGCTGGTTGTTTCCACCATGTACTAGCCGCTCAACTGCTCCTTGGTTTCGGCGTAGGGACCATCGGTGATCTGTTTGACTCCACCTCTGACGCGCACGCTCACTGCGGTTGAGGTAGGCAGCAGCGGGTTGCCAGACCACGGCACCCCATCGACACGCAGCTTTTCGCCGAGCGCGATGTGGGCACCAATGACCCGTTCCTGTTCAGCTGCGGCCTTGCTGGCCCAGACCTGTTCGTTCTCATAGATCAGCAGAAGGTATTGCGTGGGTTTTCTCCCTAGCTTGATTACACTGCATTCGAATGACGAATGAGCCCAACAAAAACCGACATAAGAAAAACGGACATAAGAAAAACCGACATGCCCGAATTCGACGCCGCCTACTATCGACGTTTCTATTACGATCCGGCAACCCGAGCCGCTACTCCTGAATACGCAAAGAGACAGGCAAAGTTCATCAGCAGCTATCTACGGCTCATCGAACTCCCGGTGAACTCGGTGCTCGACATGGGCTGCGGCGTAGGCCGTGTATTGAAGGCACTTGGCAGGGAGTTTCCGGGGGTACGACTCACCGGTGTCGAATACAGCGAATATCTCTGCCAGAGACACGGCTGGCACCAGGGTTCGGTGACATATTGGAGCGGACGCACCCACGATCTCGTCATCTGCAACGACGTGCTGGGTTACCTCGGCAATGCCGATTGCACCCGTGCCATCAATAATCTCGCGCGGTTGACTCGTGGTGCCCTCTATCTGGGTGCGCTTACCCGGGAAGATCACACCATCGTCGATACCGATCGCACGGACCCAGACCAACACCTGCGCTCACTCGCCTGGTACCGCCGGCACATGCGGCCGCATTTCACGGCCATCGGTGGTGGCCTTTTCCTGCGTAAACCACTCAAAGTGCCGATGTGGGCTTTGGATACCTTCGAATGAGAGGCTGACGTGTTGCATTTCGATTCCGCCATTCACCTGCGCCAGCTGCTTGCAGAGCAGAAAATCTCCGCGCGGGAACTCATGCAGGCGACTTACGCACAGATCAACCGGCTGAATCCGCGCCTTAACGCGCTCGTCAATGTCATTCCGAAAGAAGATGCCCTTCGACTTGCAGATGCAGCCGACAAGCGGATCGCACGAGGTGATGCCGGCCCGTTGGAAGGTCTGCCGATGGCACCCAAAGACGCGGAAGACGTCAGCGGATTACCAACCACCTACGGTTTTGTTCCCTGGCGCAATCGGGTCGCGAAAGACGACAGCCTTATGGTGCGACGGCTTCGTAACGCTGGTGCCCTCTGCATCGGCAAGAGCAACATGCCGGAATTCGGTCTCGGCTCCCACACCTTCAACAACCTGTTCGGGCCGACTTTCAACCCGTGGGACACCACGCGCACGCCGGGTGGGTCCAGTGGGGGCGCCGCGGTTGCACTCGCGACTGGTATGTTGCCGATCGCAGATGGCAGTGACATGGGCGGTTCGCTCCGCAATCCTGCTTCGTTCTGCAATGTCGTGGGCTTTCGACCTTCTTTAGGCCGCGTACCGGATGACAGCCGCGCCTACGGCTGGTTCTCTCGCCTGGATACCCGTGGTCCGATGGGCAGAACCGTTGATGATGTGGCGCTGCTGCTTTCCGTGCAGGCGGGTCCTGTGGATGTGGACCCGCTGGCATTGACTGAGTCGGGAGAAACGTTCCGGCTGATTGCAGAACGTGATCTCAAAGGTCTGCGGGTCGGCTGGTCACCCGACCTCGGTTTGCCGGTTGATCCTGCGGTCAAAGCCGTGATGAACGAAGTGCCACCGGTACTGCGAGCACTCGGCTGTGAAATCGACACCCACGTGCCGGACTTTTCCGGCGCGATGGACGTTTTTAATACACAACGCGGCGCCCAACTCGCCTCACTCGGCCGGTCACTCGATGTTGCAGTGCCGGATTGGCGCCAGCACGCCAAGGATACGGCGGTATGGAACATCGACTTCGGTTTGGCCTTGACTGGCGAAGCGCTGCTGCGGGCGGAAATCGAACGTACGCGAATTTACCGGCGTATCGCGGCGTACTTCGAAACGGTGGATGCGCTCTTCATTCCTGCAGCACAGGTTCCACCCTTCAACGCCTCGCTCGCCTGGGTGCACGAAATCGACGGCGTAAAGCTCCCGACCTACCTCGACTGGATGCAGGTGTGCTGTGTCATCTCGATCACCGGTTTACCCGCAATCAGCGTGCCTGCCGGTTGCACGGAAGAGGGTCTGCCCGTAGGTGTGCAGATCGTTGGCAAACCCCGGGGAGACAAGGCGCTGCTAGAAATCGCTCGCGCATTTGAATCGGCGACCAACCTGCATCGTCGTCGGCCGCCGCTCTGCTAAATACCTCTGTTCCGCCGCCAAACCGTATCGATGGTCTGGCACGCACACCACCTGTGTGAACCAGCGCACACTTGGCGGCGCCGTTCCTTCGTAAGCTGGCGCCGAATGAGACCTTGGGATACGGAGCTCCATCCTCATGCGGCCCCGCTTACGCGGCTATACCCTGATCGAACTACTCGTCGTGATCGGCGCGCTCGGTATCATTGCCGCCATCGCCCTGCCGCTCTACGCGGGTCAAACGGATTCTGCACAGTCAGTTAAGACCGGCGCACACTTCCTGGATGCGTTAAGAATTGCCGAACAGGAATTCATCAAAGACCAGCAGCTGGAGGGCATTGGGCAACCCGGATCGCTGCCGCTGAATGAGGGTGAATGGATCCAGCGTTTTGACAATGATGGCTCCGCTTTGGCACCAGGGGGCGGACCCGCCTTCATCGCCGGAAACACCGGCGACGCAGTCACAGGTGCCATCGGCATCATCTGGGATCCGGGCAATGAAAGGCTCGCGCTGCATCAACCGGCCTACACCGGCCTGAGCGCTGCAACAGCCGAAGTTACCGCTGAAGAAACCCGTCGCCTGCCTTGACTGTTGGTGAACGACATCGACCAATGTCTCAAACGAACGTTTGCCGGGTAACGTCCCTCCACCGATTGCAGCTACACTAGTTTCGTTCACTTCCTGTATCCGTCGATCCGTGACCGTCCGCTACAAAACCGCACGCTGCATTCTTCACCGGGATGGAGACATCCTGCTGGCTGTGCACTCGAGCTTTTGGCGCAAAACCCCACGGCGTTGGGGATTGCCCGGCGGCGGTATCGAATGGGGCGAACATCCGGAAAAAGCCGTCCGTCGCGAACTGCGCGAAGAACTGGATCTGGAGGTGGGCGAGCTGACACCCGTTGGCCGGTTTGACTATAAACGAGCGGCCCACATGGTGTACGCAGCCGAAACGGATGTACGCGATTTCGATTGGGACGACACGGAGCTGCTCGACCTGCGCTGGTTCACCCTGTCTGAAGTGGAGCAACTCGCTACGGATCAACTCCTGCACGCCGGCTATGAACTCGAAGCGGTTCGTATTGCAGTCAACGGCACAGTACCGCGCCGTAATACACAAACCCGATTCGGATAGCGCTTCAATCTGCCCTCCGGGCTGGCCTATGATCCGTTCATCGCCGACACGGCGGCTGATCAAACGGAGCTCGACACCATGTATACACGCCCGATCGTGCCCCAGGACATCACCGGCATCCTCGATGATTTCTTTCGCCTGTACGCCGCAAGTCTGAAAACGGTCTTGCCACTCTCTTTTCTGTCCTCCGTCCTCGGAGTTCTGCCACAGGCAGCCATTATGTTGATGGATATCAATCCGGAAACGGCTGACTTCAGCGCGACGCTGGCCATCACTGGCATCGGCCTCTTGCCCCTCATCATGTTGGCAGCCTTTGTGCTGTGCGCCGGTCTTGTGTTGCAGATCGACGCTTTCTCCAAAGGTCAGTCGCTTGCGGTCGGGGATGCGGTGATGGGTGGCCTGCCAGTCTTCTTTCCGGTACTGATTGCCTCTTTGTTGTATGGCTTTGGTGTCATCATCGGTTTCATACTGCTCGTCGTGCCGGGGATCATCCTGTCCATTTACTGGGTACTGTTTATCCCCGCCGCAATCATCGATCGGGCCGGGCCGATCGGCAGCTTCTCCCGCAGTTACCAGCTCATCCGCGGCTCGTGGTGGCGAACGACGATCCTGTTCACCGTCTTCATGCTCATCAACATCGTCATCTATACGATCCTGATCGTCTTTTTCATCGGTGGCGCCATTGGTGGCATGTCTGCTGCCGGTGACATGGACCCAACGATCGTAAATATCATTTCCCTCGTCTTCGCATCGATCCTGACGACCTTCATTACGCCGTGTTACCTTTGTTTCCTTCTGGCGATTCATCACGACCTCGTACTGCGCAAGGAAGGGAGTGATCTCGCTGCCCGCATCAACAACGCGGTTTCTGCCTGAAGGTAGCAGCTCGGTGCTGAACCGGGTGGTCCGAGGTCAGTGGCTGCTGGCGCTGTGTCTGTTGATCAGCGGCTACTCACCCGGCCTGCAGGCCGATCCAGAGTTCCAGCCACTGATCGACAACTGTCTCCTGCGTCTTGCTTGGGAAAGCTCACCCGAACACACCGCAATCTTGGCCGAAGCCTGTCCCCTGCTGCTTGATGAACTGCAAACTCGCGGACTGGATTCTACGGTCGAAGGCGCAGCGCTCGAAGATCTCACCGCAAACCAGCTGAGTCTTTATCTGGATACAACCGCTCTCTGGGGCGCCGCTGAACAACGTGGGGTGGTGCCGCTCGGCCCGGTACTCGCAGAACTGCATGTCGAGGACTTTGCCAAGCGCAGCCTCTTCGACCAGTTCAAAGACTGGCTGGCGAGCTTTTTTCCGGACGGCACCGAGGAGTCCATCGAAAGTCTGATCCGAAGGATCCTCCCGGATTTTGATATCAGCGACACCACCTGGTCGTTCATCGGTGATCTGATCATGGCCGCCATCATTGCCGGCGCGATAGCCATCGTGGTGATCGAACTCTTTCGCTCCGGCCTCTTCAGTTCACCCAACGCACGCTCCCGGCGTATGGCCACACCAGCCACACCGCAGCCGCCTCTCTCTCACGCTCACCCTGCTCTCACACCCACCGCGCTCTTCGAGCGCCTCACACAGCTCATCACCGAGCGTTTCGGGCGCCCGGATGCTTCCAGTCTCTCGCACCGGGAAACCGGGACCCTGGTCGCAGGGCTCGCGGTACTGCCTGCTTCCACCCACCAGGAGCTAGTCCGTTTTGTCAGCGATGCTGAACGAATCCGCTATGGTGCGTGGACGCCGGACAGCGCGCAGCAGGAGGCAGTGCTGAAATCAGGGCAGATCGTGCTCCAGGCGCTTAATCCGAAGAGTCAGGCATGAACGATCGCCTGATCACCGCAGCCGGTCTCATCATCGCACTGTGGCTCGCTTTCTCGCTGATGATGCCAGCGCAGAACCGCGAAGCCTTGTCGGTGCCAACAACCGAAGACAAAGGCGCGGATGGCTACGCCGCCCTCTACCGCTGGTTGGACGCTTCAGGTGTTCCGGTCACCAGCTGGCGCAAATCCTGGACTGAACTTGCAGACTCTGCCGACTTCGCTCCCTCCGGAAACATCCTTTTCACGACGGTTGCACACCTGCGCATTCCGGACGATGAAGCCATTGATGCAATCCGTGATTGGGTGGAAGTAGGCAATACACTGCTCATTGCTGCAACACTCAACGACACGCCACTCTGGTCGATGGCCCGCAGCGGCGATCCACTCAGTGCCATCGAGAGCATCACCGGCATCGGCGTCGAAGCGGCAGTAGATTCAGACGGCGAGCCCATGGAAGAGGCGGGTCATGCACAAGGTGCGCTGCTTGATATCGATCCCGTAGCGACACATCCCCTGATGACAGAAATCGGATCGCTCCAACATGTCACCGTTGAATCGACACAGTTCTGGAGCCCAGTTATGAAAGATACAGGCCTCGTGTTGATGAAGGCGGCGACCGATCGACGCACCGGTGCTGCCGTGATCTGGGAGCGATCATTCGGCAGCGGCTCAATCATCGTCATCGGCTCGAGCACTTTGTTGTCGAATCGGATGTTGGGCGTCGCGGACAACGCTAAGGTGGTCTCCAATCTGATTGCTTACCGGCTGAGCCATGAAGGCATCTGGTTGTTCGATGATCGACACCAGGGTCTCGACGACGCCTATGACGCCGAGTCGTTTCTCTCCGACGGCCGCTTTGGCTATTCCCTGCTCTTCCTGTTCGCGGGCTGGTTCATCTACATGCTAGGCAGCTCCAACCGCCTGGTTCCGCCGCGCGAGCAGCCAGCGGTTCCGCACCAGATCGATTTCGTTAGAGCGATCGGCGGTTTGATGGCGC
>VGVE01000056.1 GCA_016874135.1 Gammaproteobacteria bacterium
GCTCTCGATTCGCATACGGCAGAGTGATCCCGTTGGGAATCACGGCAAGATTCCTGAGGCCAAGACGCTGCAGGTACCAATCCGCGCCTTCCTGCGTCTGAACGATGACACGATGCGCCTGAGCGTAGTGGCGATCCCTGAACATTCGCTGCAAGGGTGACAACTGCAGCAGTTCAGGCCAGGCGCGCTCGGCGACGATGACCGGGATACCGCTGCCACGACAGGCCAGCAGTGCCTGGACGTTGGCAGTCGGCAGAAAACCGATCACGACATCCGGCTGTTACCTTCGTATCACCCACCGCAGTCGGAAGAGACGACGAGTGTTACGAAGCACTGCGCTGAAGAACCCCGAGGAAACACCTGCGGTTTCGGTCGACTCGCGTTGCACGCCGGGTGGTACAGGCAGCCGGTCCATTGCCACCGGGGTCTGCGTGACCACGCTGACCTGGTGGCCGCAACGTACCCAATGGCCAGCGAGTTTTGCCACCGTTTGTTCGGCACCACCGACGGCCAGGCTGTTGATGTGCAGGAGGACCTTCAATCGGCGCTCCGCCTGAGCAGGCGCGTGGCGATAGCTTCCGTGCCGCGGGTAAGTTCGGCGCGACGGCGGAAGTTCTCCGCAGCGATCGGTGGCGGTGTGCGGGACTCTTCCCAGGCTGCGAAGTTCTCGTACCACGCCACCAGAAGCATACGGATGCGGCCCGCCTGCTGTTCACGGAACAGACCCATCGGCCGGGACTGATAACGGTCTGAGGTCTCGAAGGTTTCCTAAGCTTCCGTCGACAACGATACGATTTCTTCGACGGCCCGATCATCGGTTTCAAACAGACGGTGTACGTAGAGGCCGGTTCGTTCGAGTGGCGATGCACTGTCGGGTCTCGAAGTCGCACGCAGGACCATCGTATCAATGGCTTCGAACCCCGTTGGCAATAGACCAATGAACGCCTCAGGCAGGCTCGGACGCCGCGCCGGAAAACTCAGCACCAGCAGGATCTCCCGCAAATGCAGACCAAAGTGGCCGGAAAGGCGCCCCACAGCCCGGCACCTTCTTTCGCAAGTTGGGGTAACCAATTGGCAGTCAGCGCCTCATGCGCCGCCTCCGGGGTCTTCCTGTCATGCTGCAGTCGAAGCCATGTGTAATTCGTCGCTCCACCCATACCGCTCATCTCCCGGTCTTGAAGATGGATTGTAGTTGGGCATCAGGCGACAATCCCCGGACTTACAAACCATCAGGCTACAATCCCGGTCACCCATCACGAAGACCCTGTTCAACACCATGACCCTGACACGCCATACTGCGTTGGCCGAACTCACCGCGGCCGGACAACCCTATGAGCTCACCACCGCGTCGCTGCGTGGCCGCCCCTGCAGGGTCTTCGTCAACGCGCCACAGAGCCTGCGCGAACTCTTTCGCGCCGCCTCGAGTGACCTCCCCTTCGTAATTTTCCGGGATGAACGCCTGACTTTTCGTGATGCCTGGGATCAGGCTGCCGCGCTTGCGCACGTGCTCATCGACGAATACCACATCACCCCGGGCGATCGTGTGGCGATCTCGATGCGCAACTTTCCGGAATGGGTGACATCGTTCATGGCTGTGACGTCGATTGGCGGGATTGCGGTCGCCATGAATGCGCTGTGGCAAACGGAGGAGATGGTCTACGGTCTCGAAAACTCCGGCGCCAGGCTCCTTATCTGTGATCCCGAACGACTTGAGCGGCTCGCACCCGCGCGCACCGCCGTTGGTATCCAGGTACTCGCGGTCCGACCCAAGGCAGGTTCGACTGAAGAAGAGTTCCATCAACGCCTGGCACCGCATCAGGGCAAGCCCATGCCCGAGGTGCCCGTTCAGCCAGACGATGCCGCCACGATCTTCTACACCTCAGGCTCTACCGGTCATCCCAAAGGAGTCGTTTCCACTCACCGCAACATCCTGACAGCGCTTTTCTCCTGGGAACTCGACAACAAGGCCGGCGTACTGATTGCCGGAATCACTCCGGAACCCCTGCCTTTCCAGGCTGCGACGCTGCTCGCCGTTCCCCTCTTTCACGTCACCGGCTCCCATGCAGTATTCCTGCAGTCGTACCGTGCCCAGCGCAAGCTCGTGTGCATGTATCGCTGGGATCCGGAAGAAGCTGCGGAGCTCATTGAGCGCGAACGGATCACGTCATTCACCGCACCGGCAGCCATGACCGGCGATCTCGTGCGGGTAGCGCGAGCCACCCACCGTGACCTCTCCTCCCTGCAGACTGTGGGTGGTGGTGGTGCACCCCGCGCACCAGAACAGGTTCGTCAGATCGATGCTGCCTTTGCGACCGCACTGCCCAATACCGGCTGGGGCATGACTGAAACCAACGCCATTGGCACCGGCATCGGTGGACTTGACTACCTGGCGCGACCGGCCAGCTCCGGCCGCTGTTCAGCGGTGCTCGAACTCAAGGTTGTGGACGATGCAGGTCAGGCACTGCCGGCAGGGCAACGCGGTGAACTCCTGATCCGCGGCACGAGCCTCTTTCGTGAGTATTGGAAACGCCCCGAAGTGAACGCCACGGTGTTTGAAGATGGGTGGTTTCGCACCGGAGACGTGGCCTATCTGGACGATGAGGGTTATCTCTTCATTGTCGATCGCACCAAAGATCTCATCATCCGTGGCGGTGAGAACATCGGCTGCGGTACCGTCGAAGCCGCGCTGATCATGCATCCCGATGTGCTGGAAGCCGCGGTCTACGCCGTGCCCGATGAACGGTTGGGTGAAGAAGTGGGGACAACGCTCTACGTCCAAAAACCGGTGGACGAGTCGTCATTGCGGGACTTTCTCAGTGATCACCTCGCCAAATTTGAGGTGCCCCGCTACGTCCGCTTCGTCCGCGAACCGCTACCGCGAACGGCATCAGGCAAGATTCTCAAACGCGAGTTGCGTGACGAAGCGGTGCAAGCGCTCGGGCTCTAGCGCACTATCGATCAGCGCCCCTTGAACTCCGGCGGGCGCTTCTCCATGAAGGACTGCACGCCTTCACGAAAGTCCTGCGACTTGAAGAGGTTGAGCACGGACAACAATACATGATGCGAGTGGCTCTCGAAGTCCTGGGTAAGGCCATGACGGAACAAGCGCTTCATCTCCTGTATCGCGAGCGGAGCATTGCCGGCGATGGTGTTCGCCCAACGCAGTGCTTCTTCCTTGAGGTTCTCGGCAGGCACGGCCTTGTTGATGAGCCCGTAACCGAGTGAACGCTCCGCACTCAGTGTTTCGCCGAGCATGGCGATCTCACACGCCTTCGCCCAGCCGAGCAGCCGCGGCAGATACCAGGTACCTCCACTCTCCGGAATCACACCCATCTTGGCAAAACCCGGCATGAGCACCGCCTTGTCAGACATGAGGCGCATGTCACAACCGAGTGCTAGATCGAGCCCATAACCTGCAGCGGCACCGTTGATGATGGCGATCACAGGCGTATCCATGCGCTGCAGCGTCACCGTGCAGATTTCCCGCGTCGACAGGTGTCGCACACCGGCACTGGCGAGTCCGGCACCGCCGATACCTTCTCCTGCTGCAGCCTGTTTGAGATCGAGCCCGGAACAGAACGCGCGACCTTCACCGGTCAGCAATACAACACGCACCAACGGGTCATCATCCGCGGCCTTCAGTGCGTCATTGAGTTCACCGAGCATCGTGCCGGTGATGGCATTCATTCGCTCCGGCCGATTGAACACGATCCAGCGCACATGGCCTTCATTGCGGACTTCAACTTCGCTCATTTGCGCCCCCCGGCTCCAATGTCAGAAACACCTGGTTTTCAGCGGCTGTCCCGCAGTGCAGCCTGCGCCGCAGCCAATCGCGCCGAAGGTACGCGCGGTGGTGAGCAGCTCACGTAGTCGAGACCTGCGCGGTGGAAGAACTCGATGGAAGCCGCGTCTCCGGCATGTTCGCCGCACACACCCTGTTTGAGATCGGGTCGGGACTTTCGCCCCGCCTCACCTGCGTACACCACCAGACGACCCACCCCCGTCTGATCAATGCTTGCAAACGGGTTGCTCGCATAGATCTCCTTCTGCCGATACTCCTCGAAGAACGAACCCATGTCGTCCCGCGAGAGTCCGAGCGTCATCTGCGTGAGGTCGTTGGTGCCGTAGCTGAAGAACTCCGCCACTTCGGCAATCTCCTGGGCGGTGATCGCCGCGCGCGGCACCTCGATCATCGTACCGACCTGGTATTCGAGTTCCACGCCGGCTTTCGCACACACCGACTCCGCCACGCGCCGGATGATCTGCACCTGGTCCATCAGCTCCGCCTTGAATCCAACCAGCGGCACCATGATCTCCGGACGCACCATCGGCTCGGCGGAGCCCTTCTTGGCCTGGCGACCTTTACGTCGCAGTTCCTTCGTCACCTGCACTGCTGCTTCAAAAATGGCGCGGCTCTGCATCTCGGTGATTTCCGGATACAACACACCCAGGCGACAGCCACGACAACCCAGCATCGGGTTCTCTTCGTGCAACGCCTTGATGCGTTCCACGACAAAGTCGTAGCTAACACCGAGCTGTGCGGCGAGCTGCCGGCGTACGGCATTGTCGTGCGGCAGGAACTCATGCAGTGGCGGATCGAGCAACCGAATTGTCACCGGCAACCCATCCATCGCCCGGAACAGACCGACAAAATCCTTCTTCTGGAATGGCAGCAATTTCGCCAGCGCCTGACGGCGCTGTTCTTCATTGGCTGCGAGGATCATCTGGCGCATGAATCCGATGCGAGCATCTTCGAAGAACATGTGTTCCGTGCGACAAAGGCCGATGCCTTCCGCGCCATACGCGCGTGCGGACAGCGCCATATCCGGCGTATCGGCATTGGTGCGGATGCGCAGCCGCCGGTGTTTGTCCGCCCAGCTCATGATCGTGCGAAAGAGCTGGAAACTGAGGCTATCCTTCTCTTTCAGTTCACCATTGATCACCCGCTGCACGTCGGAAGGAGCGCTGCTGATAGTGCCGGCATAGATCTCACCAGTGCTGCCATCGATGGAAATGTCATCGCCTTCATGCAGTGTCACGCCACCCGACGTGAGAGTTCTGGTGACGTAGTCGATGAACACACCGGTGGCGCCACACACGCAGACTTTGCCGAGTTGACGCGCGACCAGCGCAGCATGGCTGGACACCCCGCCACGCGCGGTGAGGATACCCTGCGATAACAGCATCGCCTTGAGATCATCCGGTGATGTTTCCACCCGGCAAAGCACCACCCGATGCCCTTTGCGTGTTTCAGACTCGGCCGCTTCAGCGGTGAAGACGATCTTGCCGGCGGCTGCACCAGGCCCTGCCGGCAATCCACGACCAATGGCCTTCGCAGCCTTCAGCGCTTTCAGTTCGAATACCGGGACAAGCAGTGAGTCGATGGATTCCGCTGGAATCTTCAAGAGCGCCGTACGTTCATCCATCAGCTTTTCAGCGTTCATCTCAACGGCGATACGCACAGCAGCCATACCAGTACGCTTGCCATTGCGGGTCTGCAGCATGAAGAGGCGGCGGTTCTCGATGGTGAACTCGAAGTCCTGCATGTCTCCGAAGTGCTGTTCGAGTTTGTTCTGCACACCCACAAGCTCACGGAAGCTCTCGGGCATCTCGCGTTCCATTTGTGCAATGGCATTCGGCGTGCGGACCCCGGCCACCACATCTTCACCCTGGGCATTGATGAGGTACTCGCCGTAGAGCATCTTCTCACCCGTGGCCGGATCCCGGGTGAAAGCGACGCCGGTGGCGCTGTCATCACCGAGGTTGCCGAACACCATGGACTGCACATTCACCGCTGTGCCCCACTCCGCGGGTATGCCATACCGCTGCCGGTAGATGATCGCGCGTTCGTTTTTCCAGGAGCGGAACACGGCACCGATGGCGCCCCACAGCTGCGCGTAGACATCCTGGGGGAAGTCCTGCTTCGTACGACGCTTGACCAGCTTCTTGAAACGGCTGACGAGTTCCTTGAGATCCTGGGCTGACAATGCCGAATCTTCGCTAACGCCGACGGCCGCCTTCAGCTCATCCAGCAGCACTTCAAACGGATCGTAGTCGGCTTCTGACGTGGCGGTTATGCCCATGACCACCATGCCGTACATGTGGATGAAGCGGCGGTAACAATCGAACGCAAACCGGGTGTTTCCGGAGCGGACGGCGAGACCTTCGACGGTTTTGTCGTTCAATCCGAGGTTGAGGATCGTATCCATCATGCCCGGCATGGATTCGCGCGCGCCGGAGCGCACCGAAAAGAGTAGCGGGTTCACCGCGTCTCCAAAGCGTTTGCCCTGCTCGGCTTCAACGGCCTTCACACCTTCCGCCACCTCCTTCTCTAGGGATGCCGGGTACTTGCCGCCGTTGGCGTAGAACCACGTGCACACGTCGGTGGAGATCGTGAAACCCGGCGGCACCGGCAGACCGATGGCGGCCATTTCCGCGAGGTTCGCGCCCTTGCCACCGAGCAGATTCCGCATTGACGCATCGCCGTCGGTGCGATGACCGAAGTGGTAGACGAATCGGGTGGTGGATCGGGTGGTGGATCGAGGAGCGGATCGGGATTTCCTGGCCATCGGTTTCTTTGCACTGGCTCCCCGGGTGGCCGGTTGCCGTGTCTTGGTCATGGCCTTTTTGGCGGCAGGTGCGGACTGTTTCACACCCGAAGCGGTCTTCTTGGGCACGGCAAGTTTCCTGTTTGTTCGAACGATATTTCGAAAGTTTGTGCGACAGATCCGGCGCGAGCGCCTCGTGCGCTCCCGAAGCGGGCATTCCGAGGAACCCTCAGATCCTCCGGCCCCGGCGCAGCACTGTACCCAAGAGGGTGACTTGAATGAACTGGAAATGAGCCGCAGGAGGACCGTGTGTGACGCCGTCTTCGGACCGTACGCTGAGTACCTCTCCTCTCCATGTGAAGGCTGCTTTCGAGCCCGGCACAGACGCATCGTCCACGCAGGGTTGTTTCCCCATCGCCCGCCATCCCGCCACAATCGGCTGCTGCAGCCGCAAGGATTTCGCCGATGCCTCGAATGCCTGACGACGTTCTGAAACAGTTCCTGACCGAACCCCACGTTGGGGTGCTCGCGACCTTGCGCCGCGATGGGCGCCCCTACACTGTCCCGGTGTGGTGGCTCTGGAAGGACGGGTATTTCTGGATCACCGGCACGTATCCACGTATCTGGTGTCGCCAGCTGATCGCCGACCCTCGCTGTTCGCTCTGTATCGAGACCCTGGATCCCGTTGCCCGCCATGCGGAGGTGGATGGGGATGCCGAGGTTTTCCATCCAGATCAGTTCGACATCTGGCCCGTCTCGCGTCTACTCGCGGAAAAATATGTCGGCCTCGGTGATCCAGCGAACGCACCACGCGTGAACGCCTTTGTTGAGAACATGCGTACTGAGCCGCGGCTCTTGTTCCGTATCAAGCCACTCGTCTGGCGGGCCATTGATCTCACCGTCTATCGAGGCAAGAAGGCAGACAGGGAGTACCAGAAGAGATCCTGAGACACTTATCGTCAGTCTGATGAGGTCCCCGCAGCCTCCGCTGATCCGGCCTTGCCATCCATCGCTTCTTTTTCCAGCAGCCGCGCGCCTTTCAGAATGCCGTGCATCGAATAGTTGCCTTCATGGCAGGCGTATTCGAAGACACGTTCATCCGTGCGCCGCCAGATGTATTCGCCTGTCCACGGCGCAGTCCATACCGTGGGATCCTCAACTGTAAAGCGGTAGAGCAGATCACCCGACGCAAGCTTGGTGAACTTTTCCGTGACCCTGGCGTTTTCCGAACCGCCATAACCGGGATTGCTGTCGGGATGGAAATTCACCGTTTCGATGATCAGCGTGTTCCCTTCCCAGCGGCCCACGGAATCACCGAGCCATCGCCGCAGATCAGCAGGGCCGTGTTTCGCGTTCATGCGAACGATACGTGCGTCATGCACCATCTCCAGCATGATCATCACGTGATCGTCGGTTTGTACGATTCGCTTGTAGTTGTTGTAGAGCGAAGGAAAGGTCGGTGCGGAGCCTGTGAACCCCAGGATGCAACGTTCCGAGATGCCAAGGGATTCAGGCCCGTCGTAAGGACCTGGTCCATCGAGCGACACCCACCAAGCGGTACCGTCATTGCCGCGCCGCATCCCCCTGCGACCCATCGCAGCTTGCATCGCCTCGGCGGTCACCGCCGGCATCCGGCCATTGGCTGGCTCGACGATGATCGAGGTGCGGAACTTGCCGTCCACGGTGAAAACATCCTCACCATTATCCACCCAGAAGTTGTTGTAGCCACCGACGTTGCCAGCTCCACTGGTCTCGCGGGTTTCTTCCGGTGCACCAATTGGCGGCGCCCCGCCCGCGGGTGGCGCTGTTGTTGCGGCACCACGATTGCGATCCCGTTCGGCCTCGAGTTCCTTATGGCGCGCGACGATCTTTTCGGCCTGCTCAGGCGTCAGTTCGAGATTGTTGCCGAATTCTTCCGGTCGTTGCAGCGGAGTCAGCGTGGATACGTCATAGGTGCCGGAAAGATCCGACTTCGCGAGAACCATCTGAGGTGTCGCAGCCAGCACCAGGACCAGCATGTGGGCCAGCGCCAGCCAAACCACTTTCAGGACTCCGTCGCGCATCATCCCCTCCTCCCCAGCGCATCGTTCAGGATGATCGCTCGCAACCACAGTCACCGCAATGCAGAGAAAAAACCGTGTAAGGAGCAAGCGGTCGCTCAGTACTCGTCGTGCCGTCTGACCCAGGCCATGGGAAACGGCAGGCCTGACTCGTTGCAGCCAAGCGGCGTGAGGTCGATGCACGAGTACGCAGCATTCGTGTTCTCGAGACCGCGACCATAGGTCGAATAGGTGTGCAACACGTCGCCGCCCGAGGTCTTTTCGAAGACGCTGATGCCCGGATTGTCCCGCATCCGCACCGGCTGCTCCTGATAGTTGTAGCGCCACCTCCCCGCTGCCAGGTCCGCTTCAGAAGGTGTCACCATGAAGTCAGGGTTGAATGATGTCTCACCGGACGATACCCACTCAAAGGTCCACCCCATGCGTTGACGGTAAGCCTCGATCGCACTCACCGCTCCTCGTGACACGGCAACGAAGGTGATGTCGCGCTGGTTCATATGCACGACCATGGACTCGAAGCCGTCGGCCCAGAACGAACACATCGGGCAACCGGCCGATGCATGAGGCCCCAGCATGAAGTGCTGGACGATCATCTGGCTGCGACCGGCGAAAAGATCGGCAAGCGTTTTCTCGCTACTCATCGACTGGAAGACATAAGGCGCGGTGACGCGGTACTTGGGCAGAGCCCGGCGGGCCGCTGCCAGCTCTTCGGGGGCCTTCGAATGAGCTTTCTCTTTCGCCAACAGTTCGATTCGAGCGCGCTCCCACGCCGCGCGGTCATTCATATTCTGGCTCATGGTGCAGTCCCTTCAGGTTGCTCGATGACGCCACTACGCAGACGAAGCAACTCGCTCAAAACCGACATGCCAAAAAACAGATTTGATTGTGCGCGCGTTCCAGCCGGATGATGCCACCCCGTTGCCGTACTGGAGAGGGCCATGGCCCGCGCCTTGTTGATGTGTTTCCTGTCGGTTGTGACGATCATCCTCGGTCTCGTGGTTTATATCCTCTGGGGCAGCGGCATTACCCGGACGATTGAACAACGCTTCGATGGCGAGTGTCGATCACTGACAGGGTTTAGCGGCCCGGAAGACATCGTGCTCGATACGTCGCGCGGATCTGGCTGGATTGCCTCCATCGATGGACCAGACGCGGGACTGCACAGCTTCACGTATGCCGCCGGCGGCGTTGTGGAGATCCGCCGGGCTGAACTGTCCGGCATCGAACCCTTCAGACCACTGGGTCTTGCCCTGTGGACAGAATCCTCTGGCGAACAACGCCTGTTCGTCATCAATCGGGACCGGACGACAGTTGAGATCTTTGCCATCGAAACATCAACCGAAACATCAACCGAAATGGTACCGATACTGAGACATCTCAGCACAGTCGCCCACGACCTGATCCGTTCTCCCAACGACCTCACCGCAACCGGTCCTGACGCCTTCTACGTCACCAATACCCATGCATCCACATTCGGTACCCTGGAGAGGACCATCGAGATGTTCCTGCGTCTCGAACGCGGCGATGTCGTGCATGTGAACGGGACAGAGGCCCGTATCGTTGCCACCGGCATCGGCTATGCGAACGGCAACGCACTGTCACCGGATGGCAAGACCTTCTACGTCTCCAGTGTGGCGACTTCGGAAATCCATCGTTTCAACCGCTCATCCGACAACAGCCTTGAACGCCGTGACGTCATCGCGGTGCCGGGTGGACCGGATAACATCAGCATGCTGCCAGACGGGACGTTTACCGTCGCTCTGCATCCCAACTCGCTCGCGGCGCTGGCCTATCTCTCCAAATCCGCAGCTTCAGCTCCCTCCCGCATCCTGCATGTCAATCCGCAGGCTGTGCCTGAGGTACGTGTGATCTATGACGATCCAGGCGAAGAAATCTCTGCAGCATCCGTCGCGCCGGTGGATGGCAACCGGATGTTCATCGGTGCTGTCGCCGGACAAAAGGTGCTTGATTGCAGCGTGCAGCTGCAAGCAGGAAATTGATGGGCAGGGCGGGCTAGAATTGATGCCAATCCCGGTCGCAGGTAGTTCTCATGCCCTCATCCAATCGCAAATGGGTTCTCGTCTCCCGTCCCGTCGACGAAGTTGAAGAAAGCAACTTCGAACTCCGCGAAGAAGCGATAGCCGATCCAGCAGACGGCCAGGTCCTGCTGCGCAATGAAGTGCTGACGGTCAATCCGCCCATGCGGATGGCACTCGTCTCCGGCGGTATCACCGGCAAGCCCTACCCCATCGGCCGGGTCATGTACGGTGGCGGGCTCGCCCGCGTCGCGAAGTCCCGCCACGCAGATTTCAGTGAAGGTGATCTGGTGCAAGGCGAACTCGGTTGGCAGGAGTTCAATCTCATCGACCCGGGCAAGCGACTGGCCATAAAGAAAGTCCAGGCGCCGGCTGATCTGCCTGAAACCACACTGATGCATGTACTGGGCAGCTCAGGCGCGACCGCCTGGTTCGGTATCGTGGAGTTCGCGCGACCGAGGGCGGGAGATACCTTTGTGGTCTCAACCGCGGCCGGCAGTGTCGGCGCCATCGTCTGCCAGCTCGCGCGTCTGCAGGGATGTCGGGTTATCGGCATCGCCGGCAGCGATGAGAAGTGCGTTTGGGTGCGTGATGGCCTCGGCGCCACAGGAGTTATCAACTACCGCAGAGAGAACGTTGCCGAGCGCTTGCGCGAACTCTGCCCGAATGGCATCGACATCTACTTCGACAACGTCGGTGGTGAAACCCTCGACGCGGTGCTTGGCCAGATTGCGTTCGGGGCGCGTGTCGTGCTCTGCGGAGGAACCTCGCAGTACAACCACGACCTCGAATGGTACGGGCCGAAGAACTACTTCAACCTCGTTTACCGGCAGGCCATCATGAGCGGCTTTTATGTGTCGAACTTCGCTCATCGCAACACTGAAGCCCACTCACGACTCGCCGCTCTACTTCGTGACGGCACGTTGCACTATGCCGAAGATGTGCTGAACGGCATTCAGAACGTACCGAAGGCGCTCATCCGCATTCTGAAAGGCGAGAACTTCGGGGTGCCGCTGATCAAACTCGTTTGACCGCGGCCCCGCAATCCCGGATCAGGTTAGGCCTGGCCCTTGTTGAGCGGTTGCAGCACTACCACCGAAGGCCGTGGAGGCTTGCCATCAACAAAGTCCGGCCAGCGGGTTTCCGGGTCGTCAAACGTTGCGGTCATGGCATCGCCCGGATGCTGGATGGCGAGAAACAGTGACAGGCCGTCAGGCGTAAAACACGGGCCGCACACCTCCGCACCATCCGGTGCCCGATACAGCGCTTTGCCGGTGCCCCGCAAAGGTCCTTCTGTCTCCACGCCCCAGAGACCGTCACAGCCATCATTGCCATCGGTTGCGATCCACATGCGGCCGGTCGAATCGAAGGCGATGTTGTCGGGGGAACCGAACCACCCGTCCGATGTGGTGGCTGCATTCCATACTGCACCGGCATCGTCATTGGTTGGATCACCGCAGCGCACGAGGATCTCCCAGCGGCCCTGGGTTGCGGTGTGGTCATCTCCGTCTTCAGCGATTTCGATGATGTGCCCGAAGACATTTGCCGCCCGCGGGTTAGCTGCATCGATCTGGTCCGACTCGCGTTCATCATTGTTCGTAAGGACCACATAAACCTTGCCGGTGGTGGGTGATG
This sequence comes from Gammaproteobacteria bacterium, assembly GCA_016874135.1. Lineage (GTDB taxonomy): Bacteria > Pseudomonadota > Gammaproteobacteria > Pseudomonadales > Azotimanducaceae > SYFY01. The sequence continues at coordinate 12,280 of VGVE01000056.1, forward strand.
CCTGCACATCTTCTGGCCGATCCATCGGCGTTGCGCCCAACAGATCCGCTGCACGGCGGGTTTCGATCAGCACATCTCCCTGGTCGTTAAAGTCATTGGCAGAAGTGAGTGGACCTTCACCGTGCACCAGCGGTAACCAGTAAACGCGGCCATCGGCATCAAATCGCGCCGCATAGAGGGTGCCGTGGTCGAGAATATCGAGGTTCGCGTTGCGATCCGCCGAATTGAATACATCGCGGCTGACAAACTTGTACACGTGTTCAAACTTCTGGTCGTCACCCATGTACACCACGATCCGACCGTTCTTCGCGACCACACTCTCCGCACCCTCGTGTTTGAATCGGCCGAGTGCAGTTCGTTTTTTGGGGACAGATGCGGGATTCAGAGGATCGATCTCTACTATCCAGCCATAGCGGTTGGGTGACCGGGGTTCGCGACTCAGGTCGAAGTCTGCTATCCACTGTCCCCACTGATAGAAAGTGCCAGGTAGACCGTAGAGGCCGTGATTACGGGCTTCGGGGTGATCATCAGGAACTTCGCCGATGAAACTGCCATTGAAGTTCTCTTCCCCCGACAACCAGGTCTGCCATGCGGTGATGCCACCGGCACAGTTGTTGATCATGCCGTTGACCTGTGTGCCTGTTGGATCGACTGCCGTTCGCAGGCGTTCATGCCCTGTTGCAGGTCCAGTCAGCTGCATGGGTGTACCGTGGCCAAGAATCCGCCGGTTGAACGCGCTGCCGGTTACCACGCGCCACACACCATCCACCCGCGCGATCTCCACCACACTGCCACCGTGTGCAGCCATTTCTACACCACAGGTCTGTTCAGTGATCCAGCCTGATGTGATCCAAGAGAAATCGGCAAACATCAGGTTGCTCGAAGCGGACTCATGGTTCACGCAGAGCAAGCCCCGCTCGACACCATCTGCACCAGTCGGCAGCGGCACAAACCCCAGAAAGTCATTGTTGTAACCAAACTGGCGCGCCTGGCTTTCCGCGGTGAGGTTATGCGGATCAAATGGCGGCGAATCCGCAAACAGGGGATCTCCCCAGCGGATGAGCACATCGGCTCGGTACTCTGCCGCAACGGCATGATCGCCACCGGTCGCCCGCTTGAGCTCCGTAAACGGAAAGCGCGAGGGCGTGTTCTGTAAAGGTTCCGACGGTACAGCGGCGGGTTGCTCTCGATCGCAACCACTGAGGCCGAGCGACGCGGCCATGGAAACGGTCGCCCCAGCCAGCAAGAACTGCCGTCGGTTCAGGCGCATCTCGATAACGGAACTGATTACAGGCGAGTGTGCACTCAAACGTGGTGCGTGGGTCGTATCCAGCTCGCCAGGTTTATGCGGCATACAGGGTTTCTCCATTCAGTTCGTAACGCTTCTGTTCAGGCTGACCCGATCTTCTCTTCGAGGGGTGTATCCATCGTCTGGTGCAGTGCCCGCAGATTGGCGACGTGTTTGTCGCGGTCAATGCCGTAGCGCGACACGATGAGCAGTGCGGTCGAAAACAGGCTGATATAGGCCGGCAGGAAGATAGAGGCGATGTCGACGCGGATGGTGTGGGTCATCTGCGCAGCACTGGTGATGCTATCGAGCCCTACCAGCGAGACGATGGTGCCGGCACCGATGATGCCACCGGCAGAGACCGCCTTGGCCGCAAAAGCTCGGGCGGCAAAAAACAACCCTTCGGAACGCCGCTTGGTGGCGAGTTCACTGTCTTCGACGACATCCGCCATCATCGAATCGAGCATGACACCGCCAATGATTGCGCCCACCACTTCCAGCACGATGAACACCGAATAAATGGCGAGGCTCGCCCAACTGCCGATCTCCGGCCAGTAGCCACTCAGTAACAGGAGGTAGGGCATAGGATACAGGACCAACCGCCCCGAGAACGCCACAATGGCAGCCTTCTTCTTGCCGAAGAGCCGGCCCACATGGGGCCCGAGGAAATACGCAATCCAGGGTGACAGCAATACACACATACCGGTAGTCGCGATCTGTGCTCCGCTGAAGCCGAAGAAGTAGGTCGTGTTGTAGAGATAGAGCGCAGTTCCGAGACCGGTCGCGATACCCACGGCCAATCCAAACCCGAACAACGCTGCGAAGTGGCGATTGCGCAGTGATTGCAGGATCTGGCGGATTTCCCGCGAGATTTCACTCCACCGGAGCACTTCTGTCGGCCTCGGCAATGCCGCCGCCGCTTTCTGCGTGCCCAGCGCGGAAGTAATGATCGCAGCGGCGATCACCAGCGCGCCCACCTTGCCGTAGATCGCATAGCCAGTACCCACGGTGACGCCATAGGCGCCAACCCAGAAGAAAAAGTTGATGGTGTGGATGCCGTTGCCGCCATACCAGCCAAAGGCATGACGCAGCGCCAGCCATTTGTTGCGCCGGTCGTAGTCCTTTTCGAGGTCGGGTAACAAGGATGTCGACGGAATTTCGAAGAGGGTTGTTCCGGTGCGAATCAGGAGGGCCATCACCAGCACATACCCGAAGGCGTTATCCGGTGTGATGTCGATGACCGGATTGAAGAGTGCGTAAAAACACGCCGGCAATACCAGGAGCGCTGCATACATGAACGGGTGACGCCTGCCATATCGGCTGCTGGTCTTATCCGACCAGTGCCCGAGCAGCAGATCCGAAACCGCATCCCACAACATGGCAATGGCGAGTGCGATGGACGCAAGGTAACCGGGTACGTGCAGTACCTGATTGGCGAAGATCAGGAGCAGATAGCTGAAGGCGTTGTCCTTGATGCCGTAGGCCATCGAAGCACAGCCGTAGAACCAGAAGATCGGTTGTCGTTCGAGCGGTTTGTCCGTTGCCGCCACACTCAATGTTTGCACGACCTTGTCTCCCGTTCTTATGTCATCGGTCGGAACTGAGTGTTTTCCATGCCTTGGCGGCAAGCCGTGGCCCACGGTCACCGATCACGGCCATCCGCGGGTCCGTGCTTTCGCCGCGCAACCAACGGGTATGCAGCTGCGTCACCACCACACAGGTTTTCCAGTAGGCAAACGCCACCCACCACGGCAGATCGGTCATTGAAAGTCCGGATTTTTCAGCGTATCGCGCGACGACTTCAGCACGTGAAGGCAGCCCGAGATCCAGCATGCCCGGTTGGCTCGTCATGCTGGCGAAATCCGGATCACTCGCGTCCGGCCAATACTGCACCAGCGTGCCGAGGTCGATCATCGGATCGCCTATCGTCGTCATGTCCCAGTCGAAGATCGATTTGGCGTGGTCCGGATCCTCCGGATCAAACTGCATATTGTCGGGCTTCAGGTCATTGTGTACGAACGCTGTGCGCTGGCTTGTTGGAACGTTTGCGGCAAGACGCTCTGCAATCTTGTCCATGACTCCGTCGTCCCCATCGGGTCGAACGAGACTCCAACGTTTTGCCCAGCCGGCCACCTGCCGTGCGGCAAACCCTCCAGGTTTACCCAGATCACCCAGACCACAGGCAACCGGATCGAGGCTGTGCAATTCAGCCATGGCATCGACGACGGCAAAGCCGAGACGTCGACCCACATCGGCGTGCTTCTTCAGGGGTTCAGGCATTTCACTGCGTACGACCACCCCGCGCCTGCGCTCCATGATGAAAAAATCGGCGCCACAAACCGACTTGTCATCGCAGAAGGCCCAGGCGCGCGGTGCGAGGCGCGTATGCTGCCAGAGCCGTGACAGCACCTTGTATTCACGCCGCATGTCATGGGCACCCGGTGCGATCACACCGAACGGTGGTCGACGCAGAACAAATTCTTGCGCGCCATAGATTAGCAGATAGGTCAGGTTGGCGGAACCACCTGGGAACTGCTCCACCTCGAGAGTTCCCTCAAGCCCCGGAATGTGTTCACGCACATAGCGGTCGATTGCCGCCCAGTCGAGATCTTCGCCCGGGCGGATGGGCGCGGTATCAGCAGTCGACATCAGCCAGCAGAGACCTCAGCGGTCACGTTGATGCCCATGGATGCCTGACGACCGGCTTTCGCGGCGTCACGCATGCGCGCCAGCTCTTCCCACGACAGATAGTTGGTGAGGCCGTCCTCGTTGAAGAAGATCACCGGGCCTTCGCAGACAAATAGGTACTCGGTGTCTTCGAGTGCAACGGTTGCACCGTGCAGAACACCATTCGGCTCGTAGTCGTAGTCGCCGGCATTAAGGACGCCATCGCGCACCTGCAACTTGCCTTTGAGGACGTAGGTATGTGCATCAGAAAGATGCTTGTGTGGGGCAGCGGTATAGCCCTTGTTCCAGCGGAACAGCGCTACCCAGCGACCGGTTTCTGCGCCGGTCCACAGGACTTTCATCCACGCCTTGCCGGGTTCGGTTTCGATCCAGGGTTCGTCTGCCCGAACGATGATGTCAGCGAGCTGGTCATTGATCGGCGCAAGATTCTGAAGTGCCATGATGTCCTCCTCCTTTCCCAAAAGGTCAAAAACAGAGTCACGTCTGACGTTAGCGCGCCGTGTAGCCGCCGTCCACCGGCAGGATGACGCCGTTGATGAACGAGGCTTGATCGCTCGCCAGGAAGGCCGCCGCATTGGCAATCTCCTCTGGCTGGCCAAGTCTGCCCATCGGATGCAGGTCCACCAGAAACTTCTGCGCTTCAGGCACTTCGCGGAACAAGGCTGTCATTGGTGTGACGATAAACCCCGGGGCCAGCGCATTCACGCGAACGCCACGCCCGCCGTACATCACTGCGAACTGCCGGGTGAGCATGACCACTGCACCTTTGCTCGCCTGATAGGCGCCGACGCCATAATCGATCGGCACGATGGGCTCTCCCGGAAACGGTGTCATGCCAACGAGCCCGAGGATGGAAGCGGTATTGATGATGGACCCGCCCCCGCGTTCTGCCATCAGCTCCGCGCCGTAATAAAGGCCGTTGTAGACACCTTCCAGGTTGATCTTGATGGTGGCTTCCCAACCCGGCCCTGAGCCAACCCCCGCGTTGTTGAAGAGCACATCCAGTTTGCCGAAGGCGTCGATGGTGTCATGCAACGACTTGATCACACCGTCCCGATCGGTGACATCAAGACGGATCGATTCGGCACGGCCGCCGAGCTGGTTGATGTGGTTGGCGGTGTCTTCCGCTGCTGCGCCATCGATGTCGGCACACATTACCGCGGCACCACCTTGATGAAACCGCATCGCACTGGCACGGCCGATGCCGGACCCTGCGCCCGTGATCAGCGTACTCTTGCCCTGAAGGATCATGATTGCTCTCCCCTATGACTTCCCGTGAAGTCCGGGAGTATCCGGGGTGGGATGCCTTCAGGCCAGAACTTTACGTTGTGCACGCCGCCGGGCTACCCTCCCGGAAACGTCGTTCGAATTCAGTTACCGGGGGGAGCCAAGATGTCATCCAAAGACCACGAGCAGGTGTCGATTTATCCCTTTGCGCCGGAAAAGCGCGAAGAGCTCTTGAGCAAGGCTCGCGAGTGTGTCTTCAACTGGACAACGAAGGACGGCTGGGCCGTCGGCGTGGTGCACGCATTCGTATGGGCCAAGGGCCGCGCCTGGATCACTTGTGGTGTACACCGCCACCGTGTCGCCGCCCTGAGCCGTGATCCGCGCTGTTCGGTGGTTGTCAGTGGCATCGCCGCACCAGACGGTCCCAACGGTGCCATCACCATCAAGGGTCGTGCGATTATTCATGACGACGAGGAAACCAAGCGCTGGTTCTATCCGGCGCTTGCGCGTGGTCCCTATGGCCGCAACGGCGGCACCATGACTCCGGATGCGGAGGCAGCCGCCAAGGCGTTTGAAGAACGACTGGATTCACCCCTTCGGGTGATCATTGAGATCGTGCCGGTAAAATTCATCGAGCTCGACAGCGACAAGATGGCCAAGGACACCGCCGGCCAGCTTTCAGACGAGGAGCGTGGCCCACTGCTCGAAGCCGATGCCGAACGCATGCCGCGAGAGCTCAAGCGTCTCGGGATCGATTGAATCGCCAGATCCGACGACCGATAACTGTCAGGAGCGGGTTCCGACCAAACGCTCCTGACGGATTTCCTGGGTGGCGAATGGCGCAATCGCTGGCCGCACTTCGTTGACCGCTTCCGAAGCCTTTCGGAAGTTGGCGGTCTGATGCCGAAGTTCTCCGGCGAGCGATTCGCCCACTTCAGCATCAACCTGTTGTTGCCGGGCTTCGAGTGTTCGCAGCTGCGCCTTCATCTCGATAGACGCCAGCGCGTATCCACCTGCACCGCCATCCACAAAATGCACACAATCAACCGAGCGTTCGCCAACTATCGAGGTAATCAGGCTGCTGTTCGACGCGTGCATGCCAAATGCTATCCGTGCGGAATTGTGGAGCTCGGACAGCCGTCCACGCAGTTTTGCGCGCTGTTCCGTGTTGCCGGTAATGACCATCCGAAGCTGGCCATCAAATCCGCGCCAGTTGCTGAGATCCCGCACCTGCGGCTTCACCAAGTCGTCCCTGCCTTCGGTGTTGTGAACGCCGGCGCGGGTTGCAACCTGCGGCAACACACTGAGCACGTGAATGGCTTTGCCAATGCGATTGAATCCGGGATTGCATATTCGAGCCTCGTTACGTAGCGCTTCAGGAGAAATGCCGGAACGTGGCCCCTGTGCATCCACCGGATGATGTGAATCCGTTTCGCCATAAATCGATTCGATCAGCTGCAGCATGTGGGCATAGGCGAGCGTTCGTTCGAGTTCCGATGGGTCCAAGGCGCGTATGAGCAGGCTGACGTTCTCTGCGCCAGAAGCTGGTATTTCACTGAAGCGACTCTGGAAACCGGCAAAATTCGCCTTGAGCGATGATCGCGAACGCTGGATCAGAAACTGGTGGCTGCCTTTCACGAGGTCTTTCGCCGCGTTGATTCCCTCGCCGGTTACGATGACCTGGGTCTTACCTTCGGCTGTCCGGAAGTGGCCGACCTTCACATCCGTACCCAGCTCACGCAGCAAAGTCACCGGTACCCCGCCGATTCGAAGGTCGAGATCAAATTCCCGCTGGGCGAGCTGCTGACACTCGAGCAGCAAGGCGCGGGCATTTTCGAGTGCACTTTCGGGCACACAGAAGGTCACCACGTCGCCGCCAAAAACGGCGGGGAATTCATGGCAAGAAAACCCGTTCCTCATCGCAGCAATACAGGCGACTGCAACTGCGTTTACATCGCGGTAGCGCCCTTGTTCTACAGCGGTTTCAGTGCAGCGTACCGCCGCAACCAGCACGTTCCAGTCGTTCGGAAGCGGGCTGTAGGAATTGTTATCAACGGCAGAGGCGAAGGTCGGGGCGGCAGGCAGATCACGATAGAACGTCGCGGACACGCGGGCACCTCTAACAACTCGAATCAAGGTCCCCGTAGCCTAGTCCGCGAGTAGCAAAACTGTCGGACCATCTACCCACGGTGTGCACCGGGCCCGGTTGATGCGTCTGCACAACGCGATGCGGGTCAAGCGCGACTGAGCAGCAGACCATGATCGAGCAACCACAAGTAAGGTCTGAACACGCAGCGAGACTCCGAATGCGGGGAATACCTGCATCACATTTTTGATAGTTCCCGGGTTCTGCACCAGATCTGCACTGTCTCTGCACATTCAGGGTTTAAGATGCATGTGAAGAACGCCGTGGAGTACTGCCAACATGCTCTTTTCACCAAAGCCCGCGTTCTTCCTGGCGCTACTGATGCCGATGGTACTCACTGCCTGTGGCGGTGGGGGTGGCGGCGGAACACCGGCAGCGGTTGCGGCCGCACCAGCGCCTGCACCCGCTCCGAATCCGCAGCTCGCCCAGCCTCAACCGAACAACCTCGATACCACCTTACGCACCTTGATCAACCGCGAAGGGCTGAACGGCGATGCTGCCCGTAACCGCACGTTGCCGGACATCAACCAGCCACTCGCGACACTGGGCAAGAAGCTCTTTTTCAGCAAGAGTCTCGGAGGTGACTTCGATACCGCTTGCGTCTCTTGTCACCATCCGGTGCTCGGCGGATCTGACGACCTTTCTCTGCCGGTCGGCACTGGCGCCAACAATCCGGATCTGCTCGGCCGTGGTCGCGTTCACGCCGCAACGGGTTTACCCAACGTGCCTCGCAACGCGCCTACCGTCTTCAACATGGGTCTCTTTGATGGTGGCCTCTTCTGGGATTCGCGGGTGGAGAGTTTTGGCAAGGAGCCCGAGGCCAATGGCAGCCGTTCGGACATCCGCACGCCAGACGTTGCCTTCGGTGCCGCAGATCCGAACGCCGGGGATAATCTCCCCGCCGCCCAGGCACGTTTTCCGGTGACCGCCGCCGCCGAGATGCGTGGCACACAGTTTGAAGCCGGCAATAACAACGCTGCGGTACGCGCCCACCTCGCCGCTCGCATCGGCGCCTACGGCATCGCCACCAACGAACTCGCTGTGAATAACTGGCTGCCGGAGTTCCAGGCCGTTTTTGGCTCGGGAACAGCGCAGCAGCTCATCACCTTTGACCGTATCGCTGAGGCTATCGCCGCCTACGAACAGTCGATGAATTTCACCAACAATCCGTTCGCCAGCTACGTGCGCGGCAATCTCACCGCCATCAGCGACGCCCAGAAACGCGGCGCTATCCTCTTCTTGCGCGACCAGAACGAAGGGGGTGGTGGCTGTATTAACTGCCACTCTGGCGACAAATTTACCGATGAACGCCATCATACCGTAGCCTTCCCGCAGTTTGGCCCCGGCAAAGGTGATGGCAACGCCGACGACTTCGGTCGTGAACGCGAGTCTGGCCTCGCCACAGACCGGTATCGTTACCGCACACCCAGCCTGCTCAACGTGGAGGTCAGCGCACCTTATGGCCACGCTGGCGCCTATGAAACTCTCGGCCAGGTGTTGGCGCACTACAACAACCCGAACGGCACGGTGAACAACTTCCTCGACGACGGAGCTGCCTGCACCCTGGTGCAATTTCAGAACCGCACTGATTGCGCGACGCTCTGGCTCGCCAGCCGCCCCAACAGCGCAGCCGCACTGCGCAAGCTGCAACAGGAAAGGGCTTCCGGTACCTCAGACTTTCCGGAAACCAACCTCAATG
>VGVE01000057.1 GCA_016874135.1 Gammaproteobacteria bacterium
GCCGCGAGCCGGTGGACCCGACCCGTCTGAAACGTGCGCTCACAGCCCTGCAAGCGCACATGCAGGCAAGCCAAAGCACCAGCACCGATGCGTTCGTGCAGCTGATGCAGGCCCTCACGGCTGAAGAGCGGGCCGCGCTCGATCAGTCCATGCGTCGTTCGATACGCGAATCAAGGCGCGAGTCAGAGCGCGAATCAGGGCACGAATCCAGACGCCACTCCTCCGGAGAAGAAAGAGACCGCTTCAACCGGCCGCTCCAAGGCGTTCCTGACGGTGGCATTGAAGGACCGGATACCCAGGATCCACTGGAAAGCCTGCCACTCGATGCCCCACTGCCGGTTGCGCCGCCCGGGCATTAACATCCGGTGCATGCGAACGCTTGCCGATGCACTGGACGACTTCATCGACCACTACGTCAAATCGGTTCAGCCCCTGCTTGAACCCTTCGACGCCGAGTGGCGTTCCCCATGTGAAATCGGCGAACAGGAACACCGCGACGGCAAAACGGTGATCGCCTGGCGACCTGTTCGCCGCAATAACATTCACGTGCTGGACCGTCTCGAAGCCGCCTTTGAAGTTTCTTTGCACCCCGATCTCAAGACCTGGTGGGGGCGGTGGTTTTCGGGGCACTTCGAAGCGCTGGCTCCCGATGGCCCGCTGACTCTGCTGCAACTCTGGAACGCGGCGGATGGCGATCGCATGGTCGAGAACCAGATCGGACACGTCATGGCGCAGCGCCGTGCCAGAGCACCGCTCAGCTTCTTTTTCGCCTGCACCGAGGATGAATCTGATCTGCAGCTCACCGTCGACAACCAGACCGGGCAGGTACTGCTCGAACCGCCCGGACGAAAGCCACTACGGGCCCTCGCACCGGACCTAGCGACATTTATTGATGAACTGGTGCCGCGATCAGCAACTCCGTTAAGCCAGCCACAAGAAGGCGTGTTAGGCCGCGGCCCGTGAGGTAAAGTGCGCGCCCATGGAATCGCTCCGTCTTGGTCCTGTTGCCGCACTCGAAGGCAGTATCAAACTGCCGGGATCCAAGAGCATTTCCAATCGCGCCCTTCTGCTTGCCGCCCAGGCCCATGGCACCACCCGCCTGATCAACCTGCTCGATTCCGACGACACAATGGTGATGCGGGTCGCCTTACTGCGGCTCGGTGTTGGGGTAGAGGACTTCGGTGACGATGTGCTGGTACATGGTGTGGGTGGTCCACTGTGCACCCGCGACCAGCACGAGCACCTCGATCTCGGACTTGCCGGGACGGCCTTCCGACCGCTGGTCGCCGCCCTGACGCTCGGACAGGGACGGTTTGTACTCGATGGCATAGCCCGCATGCATGAGCGGCCCGTGGGCCATCTTGTTGACGCGCTCCGTGAACTCGGCGCCCGGATTAGTTATCTCGGTGCAGACGGTTTTCCGCCCGTCGAAGTGGAAGGTACGGGATTAACTGGCGGACGCACCCACATCGCCGGCCATGTTTCGAGCCAATTCCTGACTGCGCTGCTCATGGCACTGCCTCTGGCGCGCAGCACCACCACCGTTGAACTGACAACCGAGCTGGTGTCGAAACCGTACATCGATATCACCCTCGAATTGCTTCACCGCTTCGGTGCGTCCGTGACCAATCACAACTATGAGCGGTTCGTGATTGAGCCCCAGCCGTTTTATTCACCCGGAACCTTCCTTGTAGAAGGTGACGCGTCATCTGCCTCGTATTTCCTCGCAGCAGGTGCAATCGGCGGCAATGGGGTGACCGTTCACGGCATCGGCGCGCGCAGCATCCAGGGCGATGTGGCCTTTTCGCACGTCCTTGCCCGCATGGGTGCGCGTGTCGAGATCGATCTGGACCGCATCACAGTCAAGCCCGGGCAGCTTACCGGTCTCGACATTGACCTTAACCACATTCCGGACGCAGCGATGACAGCGGCGGTACTCGCCCTCTTTGCCAAAGGCAAATCGGTGATTCGCAACATCGCCAATTGGCGGGTCAAAGAAACCGATCGACTGATGGCCATGGCGACAGAGCTGCGCAAGTTCGGCGCAACAGTTGAAGAAGGACCTGACTACATTGGCATCTCGCCTCCAGCGAAGCTCAAACCTGCACAGGTCGCGACCTACGGTGATCACCGCATGGCGATGTGTTTTTCGCTGCTGGCACTCGCCGGTGTGGAAGTCACCATTCTCGATCCGGGCTGCGTAACGAAGACTTTCCCTGACTATTTCGACGAATTCCTGCGACTCTCGGTAAGCTGACTTCGCCCCGCCACGCGACCAGCTAGAGCAGTAGTCTGCGTCCCTGTTCAAGATCGAGCAGGTACTTTTTCACCGGCAATCCGCCTCCGAATCCGGTCAGTTTGCCGTTGCTGCCAATGACACGGTGGCAAGGAATGATCAGTGGAATGGGATTGCTACCGTTTGCCGCGCCCACCGCCCGCACGGCCAGCGGCGTGCCGATTCGCTCAGCAACCTGCTTGTAGCTGCGTGTTTCGCCATAGGGAATCCCGCGCAGCGCTTCGAGCACCCGCTTCTGGAAAGAAGTGCCCTGCACATCAAGTTCCACCGTGAATTCGCGTCGCTCACCCGCGAAGTACTCGAGCAGTTGCTGCTGCACATCCTTGAACGCGTCATCATCACGAACCCATTGCGGGTCTGGCGCAAAGACCTTGCTGCCTTCGGGAAAACTGATGCGCGATAGCCTGGTCTCTCCCGCCAGAAGAAGTGGCCCAATCGGGGATTGAAGATAGGTATAACGCAGCATTTGTTTTCTCTTCATCGTTGTTCACCGCTCCTCAACTCTATTCACCGGGTTCTTCGATCCATACTTCAACCCGCCTTACGTCGTTCCAATAGAATTGCCTCCCGCTGCCGGGCAACCCGACTCCAGAGCACCATCACGGCGTAGGCGCGCCACGGACGCCACTTGTCAGACTGGGAGCAACTCGGCGCATCTTCCAGAGCCTTGCGAATCACCCAGTCGGAATCGAGAAAGGTGTCCGGGTCTCGCGCAATCCTCATGGCGATATAGCCGGCGGTCCATGGGCCAATACCCTTGATCGAAGTGAGCGAATGCTGCAATTCTTCAGCATCTTCACACTCGTCGAGCCGAACCGTGCCGGATGCGACAACCCGCGCCAACGCTGTGACGGCATGACAGCGGGCCGCGGGCATCATGCCGAGATTGCTGATATTCGCGCCCGCCAGTACTTCTGCCGTCGGAAATCGGCCCGCACCGATTCGGTCCACGAGAACCTGCGCAATATCTCTCGCGCGGGCGACACTCACCTGCTGACCGAGAATCGCCCGCACCGACGTTTCAAAGCCGTCCCATGCACCTGGAACCCGAAGACCCGGGGAAGCATCCACATCGGGCCGCAGCCACGGATCTTCACGCAGCTGTCCATCGATGGTGGCACCGTCCGCATCGAGGTCGAAGATGCGACGCAGGCGACGCACGATGCCATGCACAGGCTCCGCTACCTGGTCGGGAACACTCACCACCAGGGCATCGGTCTTGAGTTCGGCCTCGACCCAGGCACTATCCGTTTCCAGGCTCGCACCTGACCGAAGCGGAACGCAGCGCCGGTACACTGCCCCCCGCGTTTCTTCGATTCCGTTAAGACTGCGCGCTCGAAGAAACTCCAGCACGGCTTCATGGTGATAAGGCGCTGGGACCGGCAAACGAAGCTCCACCGCGCCATGTTTGATTCCACCTTCCCGCCGGATTTCACCAGGAGATGCCTGGTATACGGCACGGAACTCGTCGTTGAATCGCCGGATGCTGCCGAAACCCGCGTGCTCCGCCACCTCGGACATGCGAATGCCGGGATTGTCGATGAGCCGCCGGGCGAGTTGCACACGCACAGAACGGGCAACTGCCAGAGGTGTACATCCCAGCTCCTGCTGAAACAGCCGGTTGAGCTGTCGCACCCCAAGCCCGACAACCGCCGCAAGAGCCGCAGTTGATCGGTCATTGAGAAACCCGGCATCGATCAGGCGCAGCGCCCGCTGCACTGGATGCGTGTACCGGGTGATCCCCGGTGGTGGCGACTCGGTATCCGGCCGGCATCGTTTGCATGGCCGGAAGCCCGCGCTCTGCGCCGCTGCGCCACTCGGAAAAAAACGGACGTTTTGTGCTTTCGGCATGCGCCCCGGGCAAACCGGGCGGCAGTAGATCCCGGTGGTAAGCACACCGATGAAAAAGCGACCATCGAATCGTAGATCCCGGGCCTGGCGTGCCCGTTCACAGATTTCATCAGTGAGCATCGTGCAAGATTCGTAACGGAGTCGATGAAGGGAAGCGTATCGCGGCGCCCTCCACATTGCTGGCTGTATTTGGACATTTCCCGGAAAATCCCGGCATGCAGATCGACTACACAGTACCCGTACGATTGTTGCCTGTTTTCATCCCCAAACCGTGGGGACAGGAAATCTGGTTCACCGGTATGGAAGCACGAGGCGAAAGTCGGGTGGGCCTCGCTGACGGAACAAAGGTACCAATATCCCGATGGCTGAACGCCGATCCTGCCGCGTCAAGCGCCAACGAGCCGGTTCTGCTGCTGAAAATCCTCGACCCGCTGCCTGAACCGGTACGGGGTGATCTCTACTTCGAAGTGCATGCGGAAAAACGCGAGGTCTACATCGTCACCCACGTGAATCCGCAGGCGTGGCCAGACGGTTCGGGTGGGATCCGTTTCGGCATGTCACAGGAGAAACGTCTCGAGCTCGGTGATGAAGGATTGCGTCACGCTTACCTCAGCGCCGTGCAGTCCTATGAAAAAGTCCGGCGGACCATCGATGCCGGCACCCAGTCACCGTTTCTGGTGATGCAGGAAATGGCATTGCGCAGGCGCATGGATTCCTTCACCCACATGCGGCCACTGGTGATTGGCGATGTGGTGCATGTCGGAACCTGGTTTCCGCACGCGTTGCAGCACGGCGTACGTGTCGTGGAGTTTCAGACCGCGACCTACGAGCGGCTGATCGTTTCGTTCGCACAGAAAGTGCTGACGCAGGATCACTGGGATACCGAGGCCGCGGTAGCCCGCATGTCTCTCGAACCGGGTGTCATCCAGGAACCGGAACCCATCAGCACCGGTATCGAGCGGATCGCACGGTTCGATCACTTCAATGTCTGGCGAGCCCGCCTGGTGGCCGGAACGTTCCTACTGCCACCGCACGTCCCCTACGCGGTGGTGATAGCGGTGGGTGGGTCCGTGCAGATTGCCGGACTGACGCTCGAGCCAGAACACGCGGCACTGGTGCCAAAGGCGGCAATTGCGGGCACTCCGATCCGCGCTGCGTCCATGCAAGCCGGTGTTTTGATCGCCGCGCCGGGTCTGTAACCCGCAATCACACTGCCGCCCCGAATCCCTGCCAAGGCTGACCCGGCACCTCGATCACGCGCCACTGACTCCCGATACGGGAATGGAATTTGCAGTTTTTACATGCTAACCGTCGTCTTCAGGGGAGAGTCAGCTTGCAGAACACGTCACCGCGCGGTGAAAGCCGATTCAGCGCACCGAAACCGCGCGCGGGCCAATGGCAACGACCTGATTGCGGGCGCCGCTGATGGCGGCACCTCACCTGATATTCCCTATCCGGCGGGAATACAACACCTTCGCCGGCAACGAAACCCTCGAGGATTACGCGCTGCGCTTCACTGCCACCGGGGCACGACGCTGGTCGATCCGCCGCGTGGCCGCGACGGCTCTGGGTGCCACCTCGTTTCTCGCACTCGAAGTCATCGCCGCCGGGCTTACGCTGAACTATGGCGTGAGCAATACGGTCTGGGCCAGCTTCGCCGTATCCGCGATCATCTTTCTGATCGGCACCCCGATAGTGATTGCCGCTGCTAAACACGGGCTCGATATCGATCTGCTGACTCGCGGCACCGACGGTTAGGATGTTGCCCAGCCCACCGTAATAGGTGCTGCTGGTGTAGTAGGCGGGGTTGTCTTCCATGTTCAGGAAGTTGAAGGCGAACCGGCCTGCAACCAGCACACTGTCGCTTGTATTGCTGGCCCCCTCGAGGCCATCAAAAACGCCCACTGCGTACTGGAACTTACCGGCTTTGCCCTAAACCGTAATGCCATCATCCCGGCCGTAGGTTCTGGCGTCACCTCCCTGGTCAGACGGATAGACCGGCTGTGTGTACTGGTTCCAGGTCAGCGCATAGTACGGACCATTCATCTCGATGCGGTCCGCGGGGGTTAGCATGCGGCCGATCTACACGTTGAAGTAGGGTGAATACTCGAACTGCGCGATGGCATCGAGTACATCCACCGGGCCATCGCTGAAGATTTCCTCGGTGTTGAAGGTGAACTTGATATGGTCATTGAGTTTGCCCCCCATGTAGAGCCGGATGCTCTGCACATCGAAGTCCTTGCTCCACGAATCGCCGTCGGGCGAAGCGTCTCCCGTGGCAAACAATCCGGCACGCATACCCGCACCGATGGACAGGGATGCGCCCTTGCCGATTTCCAGCGTGGCTCCTGCCTGCGTTTGCTCCATACCCAGCGTCATGGAAAGACCGGCTATCGCGATGCAAGTGGCAACGCTTTTTAGAGGTCGGGGAGAGATGGTTCGAGTGCTCACGGTGTATTCCTCGATTGGTTGCAGCTCAAGGCTGGCGAGGTGCAGTCTGCGAACAGTGGTTGCCAGCAACCATGCGCGAATCGTCCCTGGTGACTACGTCAATCGACGTATCGCCACCCGACAGAAATGACGGAACGTGCCGCCGGCCGGACAGGAGCAGCTTCCCGGTTCACGAGCGGGTGGGTTCTACAGGCCGGTCGTCTGCCTGTGATAGGGTTTGCGTTCCCCGATCCGGAGACCCGTCATGAGCATGACCGACTACGAAAAGGAGCTGGTCGTCGAACAGATCGAGATCGGCCCGATGCAGAACTACACCTACATCATCGGTTCCCGGGAGACACGGGAAGTCGCGATTGTCGACCCCGCCTGGGACATCGACGCTCTGCTCAATCACGTCGATGAACGGGGCTACAAACTCACCGCGGCACTCATCACGCACTACCACCCGGACCATTGCGGCGGTGCGTTTCGCAGCAACAACATCGAAGGGGTTGCCGAACTGGTCGGGAAGCGTGGGGTGAAGGTTTATTGCCACTGCGACGAGTGCATGGGGCTGAAGAAGGTCACCGGGCTCTCGGACAGCGACATCGTCAAGGTGAACTCGGGCGATAAGCTCTCTGTAGGTGATGTGGAGGTCGAGTTCCTGCACACACCCGGGCACACACCGGGTTCACAGTGTTTCCGCGTCAAACACACGGTGATCTCCGGCGACACGCTGTTCATCACCGGATGCGGGCGCGTGGACCTGCCGGGCTCAAACTCGGAGCAGATGTACTACAGCATGCAGAAGCTCGCGGAGCTTCCCGACGACACACTTCTGCTGCCCGGCCATAATTATGCCCACATCCCCAATGCCACGATGGCTGAAGTGAAGCGGATCAATACCTACATGCGCGTCAAGGACCTTGCCACCTGGCGCATGTTCATGGGCGACTGAAGGGCACAACCAACCGAGCGTCAGATAACCGAGCGTAAAATATAGAGAGGGGAGGGAATCATGGGTATGCCCACCGGAAAGTTCTCTGGCTTTGAAGTTTCGATGAACGAACCGGGCATCGCCTGGTTTGAATTCAATACTCCCGAACGCCTCAACGGCATGACCACCGCCATCAAGCGGGATCTCATCGAAGCCATGACCCACGCGCAGATGAATGACGACGTACGGGTTCTGGTCTTCACCGGTCAAGGTCGCGGCTTCTGTGCGGGCGATGATCTCAAGGCCTATAAGGGTACCGAACTGGGTGGCACACCACTGGTGCAGCCGATTCCGCCTGGTCATCACAACGCCCTGGGTACCTACAACGGGTTGCGAGCGATCTCCCAGGCGCTCAATACCTCGGTGCGCAATCTCGACAAGATCACCATCGCCGCGATCAACGGTGTGGCCATCCAGACCGGGCTGTCCCTGGCGCTCTCCTGTGATTTTCGCATCGCGTCGGAGTCGGCGCGTCTCGGCAGCGCCACACTTCGGTTTGGACTCCTGCCGGATGAAGGCGGCCAGTTCCTGCTGGTGCAGCTGCTCGGGTTGTCACGGGCACTCGACTTCGTGATGCGCAAACGGATCGTCACCGCGACGGAGGCCCACGATCTCGGGCTCATTCACGAGGTGGTTGCACCCGAAGCGCTTCGATCAACCGCGTTGGCGTGGGCGCGGGAGTTCGCGAACGGACCGCAGGTTTCCATGCGCTTGCTGAAGCGCTCCCTCTACAACGCCGCAGAACAGACCTGGCCACAGGCGCTCGACGATATCGCCGCCAAGACCGCGATCTCCGATCACCATCCGGATGTGAAAGAAGGGGTGGGCGCATTCCACGAAAAACGCAAGCCCAGATTCAATGCCTGGCTGGAGCGAAAGTAACGTGGACGAAGTTGTTACTTACACTTCGTCCGACAGCATCGCCACGATCACGATCAACCGGCCGGCGCAGATGAATGCGCTGAACAAAGCGGTGATCGTTGGTCTGCAGTCGGCGTGGCGGCAGTTCGAGAACAGAGATGACCGGGTGGCGATTCTCCACGCGTCAGGTGACCGGGCTTTTTCCGTTGGCGCGGACATCAAGGATCCTCCCCGTGAAATGTGGCAGGGCGTGCCATCCATCGGTGCCACGGTGACCAAACCGGTGATCGCCGCTGTGCACGGCTGGTGCATCGGTGGCGCCTACGTAATCGTGCAGATGTGTGATCTCGTGGTGGCTGCTGAAAACACCGTTTTCAAATAGCCCGAAGCACAACTCGGATTCACCGGTGGCCTGATCGCGAGTGCCGTAGTGCGCATTACGCACAAAATCGCCATGGAGTTCATGTTGCTCGGTGAAGACCTGGATGCGAAGCGCGCCCGTGAAGCGGGCATGGTCAATCGTGTGGTGCCGACAGGAGAAGAGCTGGCAGAAGCGCAGCTTATGGCAAAAATCCTCGCGAATTCCGCTCCACTCGTCATGACGACGCTCAAGCAGTTTACGCAGCAGACCCTGAACAAGAGCCCCGCGGAAGCCGGTATAATCAGACGCGAGCTTCTGCTCAAGGTGCGTGAAAGCGAAGATGGTGCGGAAGAGCGCCGTGCATTCCGGGAAAAGCGGACTCCCGGCTCCAGGGGGACTTAAAGCTGCTCGGAACGGTGTTACCCATGCATCGTCAACCCGCCCGACACGCTGATGGTCTGTCCGACAATGAACCCAGCTTCATCACTCAACAAGAAGGCGACCATGCCAGCGATGTCCTCGGGCTGACCCAGCCGACCGAGCGGTATCGCCTTCTCGAGACCCGCGCGCAGCCTTGCACCCTGCTCTCCTTCGCCGGCAAAGCTCGCAAACAACGGCGTATCCGAAGGACCCGGGCAAACCGTATTGATGATCACGCCCTTGCGCGACACCTCACGGCACAGGGTCTTGCCAAACGCTGTTACGCCCGCCTTGCAGGCTGAATACACCGCTTCGCCAGAACTGCCATTGCGACCAGCATCAGAGGCGATGTTCACCACCCGGCCGATGCCTCTTTCAATCATCCTCGGCACAACGATGTGATGCAGGTTGAGTGGACCATAGAGGTTGATGTCGATGATCTTCTTCCAGAGTGCGGTGTCGGTAACGAGAAACGGCATCGCCTGATCCCAGCCAGCATTATTGACAAGCCCGTGCACCAGGCCGAGCGCGGCTTCGATTGCATTCACAGCCTCAACGACCGCTTCATAACTGACGATATCCGCAGGTGCGGAGAAGGCCATCGCTCCAGCACGTTCAATCATCCCGGCCGTTTCTGCAGCGCCATCAGCATTCAGATCGATGATGCCAATGCGGGCTTTTTCCTCCGCCAATCGCAGTGCGATACCACGGCCGATGCCGCTACCTGCGCCCGTAATAACGAAGACCTTGCCTTCAAGTCCCTTCATGCTGCACACCCAAAGCACTGTTGTGTTCGACATTACTCCTGATTTGCAGGCTGCGTATGCCTTCGACGGTGCTGTATGCTCCCAGTCGTCAACACCCCGCCCGCCAAGGAGAACGCTGCCATGGTCCGTGATGAAATTCTCAAACGACGCGACGGAATCGCGAAGACGCCGATTCTCGACCGCATCGCATCGATGAAAGAATCGCTAAAGGCTGCTGGCGACGAAGCGCAGCAGCTGAGGCATCTGCCTGCGTGGGCGTCGAAGATCATGGCAGAGCAGGGTTTGTATCGATTCGCGCTGCCCCTCGAACTCGGCGGTGAGAACCTGCGGGCACGGGAACAGATCGAAATCGTCGAAGCAGTTTCCGCGATCGATGGTTCCGTTGGCTGGTGCACGCAGATCTCTTCGGAGATCAATGCACTCATCATCCGACGCATGGAGCCGGCTCTCGCCAAACGGATCTTCGATGACTGGGATGCGCTCGTCTGTTCGGGACATGGCCCGGCAAACGGCCCGAGTCCTGGCAGACATGCCAACCATGAGGGTGACGGGTGGCGGATCAACTACCAGGGTTCGTTCGCAAGCGGTTGCCACAACGCGACCTGGAATTTTCTGATGGGCGCCATGACCGTCGATGACAGCACCGGACAACCGGCGCAGTCTTCCTTCATGTTTCCGCTCGGCGAGTTCGACATCATCGACACCTGGGATACGGCGGGGATGCGCGGCTCCGGCAGCCACGACGTACGCATGACGGACCGCTACGTACCACCGGAAAACCTGCTGCCGTTCAGGTCACTCGGCCCGAGTGAGTTATGGAACAACCCCACCTACCGCAACCCGACTCACGCGATCTACAACAAGGCGGCCGTCGCCCTAGGTGTTTGTCGGGGAGCCCTCGACTCGTTCATTGAACTCGCGCAGATGAAGACACCCTGGGGTGCGTCATCGATGCTCAAGGATCAGGCGCAGGTGCAATACCGGATCGGTGAAGCCCAGGCCAAGCTGTTGGCCGCCAGAACATTTGTGCTCGACACCCAGGATCGCCTCGAAGACCACCTCGGCCCCTTGCCATCAAAAGGTGGTCGCCTGGATCCGGAATGGCCGGTTTATTGGCCGGCACTGCTCGCCTGCGCGCATGCGGCACAGTCGTGCCGGGAGATCGTCGACATGCTGAACAATACGGCAGGCACCACAGGCAGCCGGATGGACAGTCCGCTCGAGCGACAGCTGCGAGATGCGCACCAAGCCGCCAACCACGCGCTGATTTCATGGAAGCACTACGAGGACCTTGGCAAAACATTCGTGGGGCATCCGCCGCCGGCTCGCTACGCAGAGCTCACGAGGGCCTGATCAGAGCCTTCAACGCGATCCTGTTTGATGAGAGCCCGAAGCCGGCATTCACCAGCTTCGGGTCAAAAGCCCTTTTAACGGGAGAGAACTACGGGAGCAGATGCGCGACAGCATCGCGCTCTTCTTTCAGCTCGGTTTCGGTGGCTGTCATCTTGCCGCGGCTGAAATCGTTGATCGCAAGGCCCTGTTCGACCTTCCAGTCACCACCCGCACACCGTACCGGGAAGGAGTAGATCAGCCCTTTGTCGATGCCGTAGCTGCCATCGGAGTAGACCCCCATGCTGACGACGCCATTGCTGCCCAGCGCCCAGTCGCGCATATGATCAATCGCTGCGTTGGCCGCCGAGGCTGCGGAAGATGCTCCCCGCGCTTCAATGATGGCCGCGCCACGCTGCTGCACGGTCGGAATGAAAGTGCCCGAATACCAGGCTTGATCAACCAACGACAGCGCCGACTTGCCTTCCACAGTGGTGTGGTGCAGGTCCGGGTACTGGGTCGCTGAGTGATTGCCCCAGATGCATGCCCCGACAACATCCGTTGTGTGGGTACCGGTTTTTTGCGCCAGTTGCGCAAGCGCGCGATTGTGGTCGAGGCGGGTCATCGCCGTGAAATTGCGCGGATCGAGGTCCGGCGCGTTGCGCTGGGCAATCAGGCAGTTGGTATTGGCCGGGTTGCCTACCACGAGCACCTTCACCTTGCGCGATGCAACTGAGTTCAAGGCCTTGCCTTGTACCGAGAAGATCGCTGCATTGGCTTCGAGCAGGTCCTTGCGCTCCATACCCTTGGACCGCGGGCGCGAGCCGACGAGCAAGGCGTAGTCGGTATCCTTGAAGGCGACACTCGGGTCATCGGATTGCACGATGCCGCGCAACAACGGGAAGGCACAGTCGTCCAGTTCCATGCACACCCCTTTGAGGGCGCCGAGCGCCGGCGTGATCTCGAGGAGTTGCAGGATCACCGGCTGGTCCTTGCCCAGCATGTCACCGGAGGCGATCCTGAAAAGCAGCGCATAACCGATCTGTCCTGCTGCACCCGTAACTGTCACCCTCACCGGTGTCTTCATAAACCTTCGCTCCGCCCTGCGATCAGTTGAACTGTGGAAGTTGGAATGGAAAGTGGATTGGAAAGTGGAATGATTGAAACGGCGCGGATTCTAGCCCACATCATTGGCGAAGGGTCTAAGTGGGATCACAGGCGGGTTTGAAAAACAGGGAGAACCGGGATCTGTTCAGCTGTAGCGAATTTCCTTGAGCCAGCGTCCTTCCGCCTCCATCAGCAGAACCTCGTCGAGCCAGGTGGCGTAAGGCTGAGGCAGCGCCTCGGGCGGGACCCAGACCATTTGATCGAACACCGGCTCCGCGAGCCGCAGCTCTCCGCTCCAGCTATCGCAGCGAAAGATAAAGTTGAGGCCTTGATGCGCACGGCTCTGATAACCGAGTGCAGCAATGGGGGTCGGCGCGTCGATCACCACACCGGTTTCTTCGGCACATTCCCTGGCCGCGGCTTCGGCCAGCGTTTCTCCCTGCTCCTGATGGCCACCCGGAAGCGTGAACCAGCCGTCCATGAAACCCGTGTTGCTGCGTCGAA
Source organism: Gammaproteobacteria bacterium (assembly GCA_016874135.1). GTDB lineage: Bacteria > Pseudomonadota > Gammaproteobacteria > Pseudomonadales > Azotimanducaceae > SYFY01. Next base: position 12,924 of record VGVE01000057.1, read on the forward strand.
AGAGGCAGATCTCTCGTGAACCGTTGTTCTTCCGGGTAAAGAGAACGTGCACAACCACGGGAAATCGGTCGCGTTCCACCACAACGACCTCCTTATGGATGGGTTTCAATCAATCCCCATCTTCGCACGGGCACCAACGTCTCCAACATGCTGCCTTCCGTCCCGGCCGGATTACTTGATTCAACCTGCCTTTTCTGCCATGTTTCCCCTCCGCGTTGGCGGGCCCGACTCGCGCAAAAGAACAAGTAAACCAGCAAGTTAGGGCCCAAGAACGAACGAGTTCATGACAGATCGCGGCCACTCCTCTGCTTAAGGCATCTGCTGACAGCATCTACTGAAGACGGGGCCCGACAGGAAATCCGCGAGCACGAACCACCGCCGGTTGAAGACGAGCCGGGCGGTGTGCTCGCGTCCCTGATTGCTATATGTGGGAAGTCCGCATTTTCTGGCGGACCAAGGCGGGGTTCGTCCCTAACTTTTTTGCCGAGCGAACGAGCGGTGACATGACAGAGCGAAGACCTTTTGGTTTGCCAGATGCCCAGGGGCTTTATGACCCGGCCTATGAAAAAGACGGCTGCGGCGTAGGTTTCGTCTGCAACATCAAAGGCATAAGTAGTAACCAGATTCTTCGCGACGCGGAACACATGAACCGCTGCATGGACCATCGTGGCGGCGTCGGCTACGAAAAAAATACCGGCGACGGCGCGGGCGTACTGACCGCATTGCCCCACAAGCTGCTCGCCCGTGTCGCCAAGGCAGACTTAGGTATCGATCTCCCTGAGCCCGGTGCCTACGGTGTGGGGAACGTCTTCCTGCCGAACAAGCCGGACGAACAGCAGCATGTCATCGGCGTCGTCGACGCTGCGATTCGAGATGCCGGGCTTACCCTTCTTGGATGGCGGGACATGCCCACGGATCCCGACGGCGCTGATATCGGCAATGCTGCACGAGCGGCCATGCCGACCTTCAGGCAGCTGTTCATCGGCGGCAACGATCTGACCGGTCAAGCGCTCGAACGACAGCTCTACCTCGTACGCAAACACTCCACTCACCAGCTGCGCGGCAACCACCAGCTGACGGAGCGGGTGCTGTTTTTCATCTGCACGCTTTCGGCCCGCATCATCGTCTATAAGGGGATGTTGACGCCGCATCAGGTCTTTCACTTCTACACGGATCTGCAGGCGCCGGATTTCGAAACGCACATGGCCATGGTCCATTCGCGATTCAGCACCAATACCTTCCCGTCGTGGGATCGCGCCCAGCCGAATCGCAACATGAGCCACAACGGCGAGATCAATACGCTGCTCGGCAACGTCAACTCGATGAACGCCCGGGAAGGCAACATTGGTGAGAGCCTCTTTGGTGCCGATCTGCACAAGCTCTTTCCTGTGGTAGAGCCCGACGGTTCGGACTCCCAGGCGTTCGATAACGTCGTGGAATTCCTGCTCATGAATGGCCGCAGCCTTCCGGCAGCCGTGATGATGATGATCCCGGAAGCCTGGCAACAGCACACGCAGATGAGCCCGGCGAAAAAGGCCTTCTACGAATACCACTCCTGCCTGATGGAGCCGTGGGACGGCCCGGCATCCATCGTCTTTTCGGATGGCAATTACATCGGTGCGGTCCTTGACCGCAACGGACTGCGCCCGAGCCGCTATTACATCACTGACGATGACCGCTGCATCATGGCCTCGGAAGTCGGCGTGATTCCGGTTGAACCGGAATCCGTGATCGCCAAGGGCCGGTTGCGCCCGGGCCGGATGTTCCTGATCGACTTTGAACAGGGGCGGATGATTCCCGATGAGGAGCTGAAGGAGGACTTCGCGACCCGCGCGCCATTTGCCGAATGGATGGCCCGCCAGCGTCTCGACCTTGCCGAAGTTCCCATCGTGGTTGGCGAAGGGCTCGATCAGAAAACGCTGCTGAAGCGCATGCAGGCGTTTGGTTACACCACCGAAACCATGCAGTTCATGCTCATTCCCATGATCCAGGAACTGCGCGACCCACTGGGCTCCATGGGCAATGACGCAGCTCTCGCAGTGATGTCGACCAAGCCACGCATGCTCTATGACTACTTCAAGCAGCGGTTTGCGCAGGTGACTAACCCGCCGATCGATTCGATCCGCGAAGAAGTGATCATGGCGCTCGAATGTTACATCGGGCCGGAAGCCAGCCTCGTGCAGCAGACCGAACAACACGCACACCGTCTGCGTGTACCCCATCCGATTCTCTCGAACTCCGAACTCGCGACCCTGAAGCACATGAACCATCGCGGCTGGCGCTCGCAGGTCATCGATGTCACCTATCCGGCAGGTTCCGGACGCGAAGGTCTCGAAACTGCACTGCGCCAGATCCGCGAACAGGCCAGCCGCGCCATCGATGAAGGCGTTAGCCTCTTGATCCTGTCTGATCGTGCCATCGGTCCAGAACGCATCGGCATCAGCACGTTGCTCGCCGTAGGCACGGTGCACCAGCACCTCGTTGCACAACATACGCGTACCCGCATCGGCATCGTCGCCGAGTCTGGTGAAGCGCGTGAGGTGCATCATCACTGTCTGCTGGTTGGTTACGGCGCCGATGCAATCAACCCTTACCTGGCATTCGAGTCCCTCTGGGACGCCCGCCGGGAAGGGCTGCTCGATGACGTCAACCATGTCGAAAGCGATGAAGACGTGGTCTATGCCTATCGCAAGGCCGTCGCCAAAGGCTTGCTGAAAGTGATGGCGAAGATGGGCATCTCGACCCTGCAGTCCTACAAAGGCGCACAGATCTTCGAGGCCGTTGGTCTTGCCCAGGATGTGGTCGCAACCGCGTTCCGCGGTACCGCAAGCCGCGTCCAGGGTGCGGATTTTGGCGTGCTCGCTGAAGAGATGCAGCGTCGTCACTCACTGGGTTATCCAACGCGTGAAGGCGACAACATCGCCATTCTGCCGAACCCGGGTGATTTCCACTGGCGTCGCCATGGGGACATCCACATGTGGGATCCGGACGCCATTGCCACGCTGCAGGTTGCCGTGCGTACCAACAGTGAAGATGCCTACTGGAAGTTCGCGAAGCAGATCAATCAGATCAACCACCGCCAGGCAACACTGCGAGGACTTTTGCAATTCAAACCTGGCGCCAATGGTGGCCCGGTGCCGATTGAAGAAGTTGAACCGGCAGAGAACATCGTCAAACGATTCGCCACAGGGGCGATGAGCTTCGGCTCGATCAGTGCTGAAGCCCACGAAACGCTGGCCATCGCGATGAACCGGATCGGTGGTAAATCCAATACCGGCGAAGGTGGCGAAGACGCCGCACGGTTCGCACCACTGCCAAATGGCGATTCGAAGCGCTCCGCGATCAAGCAGGTGGCGAGTGGCCGCTTTGGTGTCACGATCAACTACCTCACTAACGCCGACGAACTGCAGATCAAGATCGTGCAGGGTGCGAAGCCCGGCGAAGGTGGCGAACTGCCTGGTGGCAAAGTCGATGACTACATCGCGAGTCTGCGGCATTCCACGCCGGGTGTAGGCCTCATCAGCCCGCCGCCCCATCACGACATCTATTCGATCGAGGATATTGCCCAGCTCATCCACGACCTGAAGAACGCCAATCCGGAAGCCCGCATCAGCGTGAAGCTCGGTGCCGAAATCGGCGTGGGTACTGTCGCTGCCGGTGTGGTGAAAGCTCGCACGGATCACCTGGTCATCGCCGGCGATACCGGCGGTACTGGTGCATCGCCTTTGACTTCGATCAAACATGCCGGTGTGCCGTGGGAACTAGGCATCGCCGAAACCCATCAGACCCTGGTGATGAACAACCTGCGTTCGCGGGTTGTGCTGCAAACTGATGGGCAACTCAAGACCGGGCGCGACGTGGCGATTGCTGCGCTGCTCGGCGCGGAAGAGTTCGGTTTCGCCACCGCGCCGCTGATTGCGCTGGGTTGCATCATGATGCGCAAGTGTCACCTCAACACCTGTCCGGTAGGTGTCGCGACGCAGGACCCGGTGCTGCGCAAGAAGTTCGCAGGTCAGCCAGAACACGTCATTAACTACTTCTTCATGGTTGCCAAGGAACTGCGCCAGATCATGGCGGAGCTCGGCTTTCGAACGATGAACGAGATGGTGGGCCGTGTGGATGCGCTGGTTGTGCAGCCGGCGGTGGATCACTGGAAAGCCAGAGGGCTTGATCTCTCCAAGTTGCTGACACCAGCGCCCGTTCCGACCCACTTCCTCGGTGCGTATTGCGTACACCATCAGGATCATGGTCTCGAGAAGTCCCTCGACAATTTACTCATGGAGCTTGCGGAACCTGCACTGAAGCGAGGTGCCCGCGTCTTCCACGAAATGCAGATCTTCAACACCAATCGCGTGGTTGGCGGGATGTTGTCGAACCGCATCATCCGTGCAGTGGGCGCAGGCATGCTGGCCGATGACACGATCCACTTCCGCTTCAATGGCAGCGCAGGGCAAAGCCTCGGCGCCTGGTTGGCCAAGGGGGTTACGCTGGAAGTAGAAGGCGATGCCAACGACTACGTCGGCAAAGGCCTCTCCGGTGGTCGCATCGTTGTCTATCCACCGAAGCAGAGTCGTTTCCGGCCGGAAGACAACATCATCGTCGGCAACGTGTGCCTCTATGGAGCAACCAGCGGCGAGGTCTATCTACGTGGTGCGGCTGCAGAACGTTTCTGTGTTCGCAACAGCGGTGCGAGTGCGGTAGTGGAGGGTGTCGGCGATCATGGCTGCGAATACATGACCGGTGGTCGTGTGGTGGTGCTCGGCACGACCGGTCGCAATTTTGCCGCCGGCATGAGCGGCGGCATTGCCTGGGTTTACGATCTGAACGGTAACTTCGCTGATCTCTGCAATACGGAGATGGTTGCGCTCGAATCCGTCAGCGACGATGAACACGACCGTGAGCTGAAGACGCTGGTCGAAAAACACTTCCAGTACACCGGTTCCAATGTCGCCGAGCGGCTCCTTGCCGACTGGCGCAACGCCTCGCGCAGGTTTGTGATGGTGATGCCGACCGACTACAAACGGGTTATCGAACAGCGCAGGAATGCCGTCAGCGCGGGCTGACGGCTTCGCCGATCCAAAGAAGGACTGAACGTCTCATGGGCAAGCCAACGGGTTTCATGGAATTTCCGCGCAACACCGCGCCTTACCGCGATGCGGGAGCGCGGCTGCTCGACTTCCGGGAAATCTACACTCCGCACGATGACAACCGCCTGCAGAGTCAGGGTGCACGCTGCATGGACTGCGGTGTCCCGTTCTGCCAGTCCAACGACGGTTGTCCGATCCACAACCTGATTCCCGAGTGGAATGACCTCGTTTATCGCAACCAGTGGCGCGAAGCGCTCGATCGCCTGCACAAGACGAACAACTTCCCTGAGTTCACTGGCCGTGTTTGCCCGGCGCCCTGCGAAGGTGCCTGCGTTCTCGGTATCACGGATCCCGCTGTTACGATCAAGAACATCGAGATGGCCATCATCGACCGCGGCTTCGCTGAAGGCTGGGTGGTGGCCGAGCCACCGGCGGAACGGAGTGGCAAGAAAGTCGCAGTGATCGGTTCCGGCCCTGCTGGACTCGCGGCGGCCCAACAACTGAACCGTGCGGGTCACAACGTCACGATCTATGAACGTGCGGATCGGATTGGCGGGCTTTTGATGTACGGCATCCCGAACATGAAACTCGCCAAAGAAGAAGTGGTGAATCGCCGTGTCCGGCTGCTCGAGGCCGAAGGCGTCGTGTTTGTAACCGGCCGGTCGGTTGGCGACGGCGCCAACGGCACCGTAGATATCAAAGCTCTGAAAGCTGCCCACGATGCAATTCTGTTCGCTACCGGCGCAACTTTACCCCGTGATCTGCCCATTCCGGGACGGCCCCTCAAGGGCATTCATTTCGCCATGGAGTTCCTGACCGCGAACACCAAGAGCCTCCTCGACAGCAATCACGCTGATGGCAACTACATCTCTGCCAAGGACAAGGACGTAATCGTCATCGGCGGTGGTGACACCGGCACCGACTGTATCGGTACTTCGCTTCGGCACGGCTGCAAATCACTGATCAACTTCGAGCTGTTTCCAAAGCCATCCGAAGGTCGCGCCGCGGACAACCCGTGGCCGACCTGGCCGCGGATCTTCCGTACCGACTATGGTCACCAGGAAGCGGCTCACCGGAACGGCGAGGACCCGCGCGTTTACAGCATCTCGTCGCTCGAGTTCCAGGACAACGGCAACGGCCAGGTAAAGGGCGTCAAGACGATCAACGTCGAGATGAAAAACGGGCGTTTCGAGAATATCCCGGGTACTGAAAAATTCTGGCCCGCGGATCTGATCCTGCTCGCCATGGGATTTCTGGGTCCGGAGCACGCGGCATCGGATCCGCTTGGCGTTTCTTACGACGAACGCTCGAACTACCGCGCCGACTACGGCAACTACGCCACGAATGTCGCAGGTGTTTTCGCCGCCGGTGATTGTCGCCGTGGCCAGTCGCTCGTCGTGCGCGCCATCAATGAAGGACGCGAAGCAGCCCGGGAGATTGATCGTTTTCTGACGGGCAGTACGCGGCTGCCATAAGCGGATTCAGACAAGAACAGATCTAGAAAAGTACAGATTAAGAAAATAACGAATCAAGAAAAGAGCGGATCGATACCGCAAGCAACCGTCGCCACGTCAGCGTGTCGCGCGAATGGCATCCTGAACCATCGACATCGGCCGGATCCACGGCTCCACCTTGCCGGTTTCCGCAGGCAGCGCACCGGCTGACTGCACGGCGTCGGCACGAGTTGCGAACTGCCCCCAGGTCACCACGAACCATCGTTTGCCGCCGCGTTCAATCGGATACCAAGCAAAATCTTCCGGTGACTTTTGTTGGTTCAGGTAGTTCACCAGCCGTTCGTTGATCGAGAACGACGCAAGCTGAATCGTGAATGCTGTCGGCGACTGGTCAAGCAGCCATTCGACATCGTGTGTTGCCGCAGGTATCCGGGTTGCGTCGACGACACCGCTGCTCTGCTCTGCGACTGAGGTTGCGGCTGGCATCGTACTGACGGTAGCCGCTTCGACCCGGGCGCTGACTTCTGCAGGATCCGGCATAGGTGTCAGAACCGGCTCCGTGGGTACAGGCTCCGTTTGAACAGTGTCGGTCGTTTCGGTGCTTGTTGTTGTCGGAGGTAACGTCAGCTCGTCCGTGTTTGTCGAAGTCAGCATTTCGACAGATGAATCCGCGATCTCCTCCGTATCAGCCGCATCAGCCGCCAGAGCTTCTTCTCCGCCGGCTGCCGATTCACTGCCGGGTAACGGAATCGTGGTTCGGGTAGTTTCTGTGTGCAGATTTTCAGGGTCCGCAGTTTCGCTGCCGGAAAGGACCAGGTAGGACAGGCTGACCACAACAATCAACAACACGACAACGAGACCATGGGCCAGGGGAAATTTCGCCTTGCTTGCGGCGGGTTGGCCGGACTCGAGCCGGTCGACGAGATCAGAGCAGATCTGGTTGATCTGCGCCGGTAATCCTGCCGACATCTTCTGCACACGAGCCAACTGGCTCGGAGAAAACGGCTGTGTGCCGCGAAAGCCGGCCCGGGCAAGTTTCCAGTCGATATAGTCCCGGGTCTCATCCACCGTGAATGCACCGAGACGGATCTCGTGCCAATTGATTTCCTGGCGCTGTGCCTGTCGGGTCACGGCATTAACCAGGGATGGTTCGCCGAAAAGACAGAGTTTCACCGGACTGTTGCGGGTGAGCTTCAACACCTCCTCGACAGAACCGAAGTCGAGCAGATGTGCATCATCAACCATGATGAGACAGAAGCGGCCCTGTCGCTCCTGGCCAATGAAGAAGGTGGCGAGCACCTCGGCGAGCGTTCGTGCATTCGCATCGGCGCTCACCGATGCACCGAAGCCTTGAGCCACAGCCGACAACACCTCACGGAATGTATTGATCAGAACTCCGTTGATGCGGGCCGCTTTCACGCCCGGTTCGAGGGTCGTGGACAGCTGTCGGAAACATACGGATTTGCCAGCCCCAAGCGGGCCGGTGACCAGTGTGACCTCTCTCGACCATTGACCAAGGTGCCGCAGCTGATCAAGCGCAGCCTTGCGGTGTCCGCCTTCGAAGAAACGGGTTTCTTCCGTGACGAAGGGGTTGTGGGTCAGGCCGAGGAAGCCCTGTTCACCATCAGTCATTGAATTCGCAGAGAAAGTCCGTGTTGAGAGTCTGGTCGAGAAGTGCGGCCGGCACGTCGTCACGTATCTCCACCTGCCCGATGCGGGAGGCGAGTACGAATCGCACTCTACCATCGGTGACCTTCTTGTCCATGCCGAAGGCATGGCACATCGCTTCAGCGGTGATGCCCTTCGGGCGATTCGCTGGCAAATCGAACGC
>VGVE01000058.1 GCA_016874135.1 Gammaproteobacteria bacterium
GCGCAGCGTCGGCGTACCCATCATCGGTGCGTACTGGTTGTGACCGGTGCGGAGGTAATGCTGCACCCGGTCCAGCAGTTCAGGAGGCGCATCAAAGTCAGGAAAACCCTGGGAAAGGTTGATCGCGCCTTTCGCCCTGGCAAGTTCACTCATCACCGTGAAGATGGTGGTGCCTACATCAGGCAGTTTGCTGGCCAGCATCGGGACTCCGTGGCGCCGGACTACAGATAGGCACGAAACCCTAGCACAACCCGTTTACAAACAATATCAAATATTTTTGATGCAGCTTTTACAGAAGCGTAGACTGCGCCCACAGTTTCCTGATCGCCCCTCGTACACACTGCAGTCATGCCTTCTTCCGCCCGCCGGGCTCCCTCTACTGCCAGTTCGCACGACCCCGTCGTGGACATCGCATTCGCTGCGGGCGATGTCCGCCGTGCCACCATTCTGCGTGCACTCCGTCACGATTCGTTCGCTGTATCGGAACTCTCGCAGCTGCTCGACATGGCACAGACAGCCCTGAGCCATCACCTGCGGATCCTGCGTGAAGCCGGACTTGTGGTGTCGCGCCGCGAAGGCAACTCGTTGTACTACCGCCGTGAAGACATCACATCGAATCCGTTCATGAAAGCGCTGTTCGATGCCCTCGATGAAGCGCCGCTGCCCAGCGGACTCGATTCAGCCATAGAACACATCCACTCGGAGCGTGAACAGCAGGTGGAACGTTTCTTCCGCCTGAATGCCGATGCACTCAAGAGCCAGCGCATGCTGATCAGCGAAACCCGGACCTACGCACCTTCCCTGGAAGCGCTGTGGCAGTCCGTGAGCGGCCGCAAGGCACGCGCCCTTGAAGTCGGCCCGGGTGATGGCGAAATCCTCGGTTCCCTCGCCCGCGACTTCGGTTCGGTTACTGCGATCGACCAGGTTGCCCGCATGCTGGAACCTGTGCGACAGCACTTTGCCCGCAACCGGCACATCACCTTCGTGGAGCAGGAATACACACGCTTTCGCAGCCGGGAGCATTTCAACGCCATTGTCGCTGCGATGGTGCTGCATCACTTCCCGTCGCCCCGCGCATTCTTCTCGCAGAGCGCAAAGCTGCTCGCCGCCAACGGGTGTCTTTTCATCGCCGAACTCGAACGTCACGAGCACGAATGGGTGCGCGAAGCCTGTGGCGACCTGTGGCTCGGCTTCGATGCCACCGAACTTGATCGTTGGGCAGCGGGTTGCGGCCTCGCACCCGGCCCGCGCCAGTTTCTGGCGCAGAAAAACGGTTTCTCCATCCAGATCCTCACCTACACCAAGGAGCCAGCATGACCCACAACCTCAACTTCAGGGACTACGAAGTCGCCGATATCAACCTCGCCGAATTCGGTCGCAAGGAAATCCGTCTTGCAGAGTCGGAAATGCCGGCGCTCATGGCGTTGCGAAAGCGCTATTCGGCCACCAGGCCGCTTGCCGACGCACGGGTGATCGGTTGCATCCACATGACTGTGCAGACTGCCGTGCTCATCGAGACGCTGATCGCACTCGGTGCCGAAGTGCGCTGGTCGTCGTGCAACATCTTCTCGACGCAGGACCATGCCGCTGCCGCGATCGCAGCCGCCGGCATACCGGTGTTCGCCTGGAAGGGCGAAACCGAAGAGGAATACTGGTGGTGCATCGAGCAGACCATCCTCAAGGATGGCAAGCCATGGGAAGCGAACATGCTGCTGGACGACGGTGGTGACCTCACCGAACTCATCCACAACAAGTATCCGGGCATGCTGGATTCGATCCACGGCATTTCCGAAGAAACCACCACCGGCGTACACCGGCTCTACGAGATGATGGCCGAAAACAAGCTCAAGGTGCCGGCGATCAATGTGAATGACTCCATCACCAAGTCGAAAAACGACAACAAGTACGGTTGCCGTCACAGCCTCAACGACGCCGTGAAGCGTGGCACCGACATGCTGATGGCGGGCAGGCGCGCCCTCGTCATCGGTTACGGCGATGTAGGTAAAGGTTCAGCCCAGAGTTTGCGCCAGGAAGGCATGATCGTGCGTGTGGTCGAGGTTGATCCGATCTGCGCAATGCAGGCCTGCATGGATGGTTACGAAGTCGTGTCACCCTACAAGGACGGCAACAACACCGGCGTCTACGAAGACCTCGACCTGCGCCTGCTGCAGGACACCGATCTGCTGGTCACCTGCACCGGCAATACCAACGTCTGCGACAGCAACATGCTGCGTGCACTCAAGAGGCGTGCCGTCGTCTGCAACATCGGCCACTTCGACAACGAGATCGACACCGCTTTCATGCGCAAGAACTGGCGCTGGGACAAGGTCAAGGACCAGGTGCACCAGATTTTCCGCAGCAACGAAGATGACGACGACTTCCTGGTGCTGCTCTCGGAAGGCCGGCTGGTCAACCTCGGCAACGCCATGGGTCACCCGTCACGAATCATGGACGGCTCGTTTGCCAACCAGGTACTGGCGCAGATGCACCTGTACGAACAGCGCTGGGCCGATCAGCCGCTGAACCAGCGTGCGCCGATCACCGTGGAAGTTCTGCCGAAGAAACTCGACGAGGAAGTGGCGGAGCTCATGGTGCAGGGCTTTGGTGGTGTGGTTACCAGGCTCCGCGCGGACCAGGCCAAGTACATCGGCGTGAAAGTCGAAGGCCCCTACAAGCCCGAAAGCTACAAGTACTGAGGCTCCCGAAGGGAGCCGAAAGGCGGCCGTAGCGGTCCCAACGGGACCGCGAAGGCCCCTAAATCCCCCCACCATCCGAAAAATTAAGTCCGCAATACCGCGGCTGGACACCTTCGCCACGGAGGTGTCGCCAGCGTCCCGCACGCTCGTCCTCACCCGGTGCAACCGGCGTGGTGCATACCGCACAGCCGATACTGGGATAACCACGGGAATGCAGTGCATTCACGGGCAGGTCATGCGCCTTGATGTAGTCATCCAGCTGTTCTGCACTCCAGTCCAGCAACGGGTGCAGGGTGTAACCTGAATAACGCGGATCAACGATCAGCGGTTGCAGGTTGCCGCGCGCGCCACCTTCGGCACGTCGCAACCCCACCATCACCAGGCGTATGCCGTACCCGCGCACATGCTGGAGAAACGGTGCTTCCTTGCGTGCCTGACAACAGTCGGGCTGACCATCGACATACTCATAGAGGTCATAACCGTACTTCGCCTTCTGCTCTGCGGGAGTGAGCTCCGGATGCAAGGTGATGATCCTCGAACCGTGATCACGAACGAACTGATCCCGTACGGCGAGTGTTTCAGGGAAGTGATATCCGGTGTCAACGAAGAGGACCGGATTCTGAGGCGCCACCCGGGTCATCATGTGCAGCAGCACCGAGCTGCTTTTTTGCATGCTGGTCAACAACACCGCCTGCATACCGAAGGTGTGCACGGCCCATTCGATGCGCGCTTCCGCACCGAGCCCTGTCAGCGTTTGATTCGCGGCCGCTGGATCGACCGGCAACACCTCAACAGGTTGGTTCATCACACAGGCAAGCCTTCAAACAATGCGCTCGTGAGATAACGCTCGCCGGCATCGGGAAGGATCACCACCAGCGTCTTGCCGCGATTTTCCTCACGCCCGGCAACCTGGATCGCCGCATGCATGGCCGCCCCTGAAGAAATGCCGCAGCTGATGCCCTCTTCCGCAGCCAGCCGACGCGCCATCACGATGGCCTCGTCGTTGCTGACGGTCACCAGCTCGTCGACGAGATCCAGGTCCAGCACTTCCGGTTTGAATCCGGCGCCGATGCCCTGGATCTTGTGTGGCGCGGGCGTCATTCGTTCGCCCGCACGCAGCTGAGTCAGCACCGGTGACTGCGCCGGTTCGACACCGATGCTCCGGATGGCACGCTTTTTTTCATGCTTCAGATAACGCGATACGCCGGTGATCGTGCCGCCGGTCCCGATTCCCGCGACGAAGATGTCCACCTGCCCGTCGGTATCGTTCCAGACTTCAGGACCTGTGGTGCGGAAATGAATCTCGGCATTCGCGGGATTTCTGAACTGTTGCGGCATGAAATGGGATCGTGGATCGCTGGCCACGATCTCCTCCGCCCGGGCGATTGCGCCCAGCATCCCCTTGGCGCCTTCGGTGAGCACCAGGCGCGCACCGAATGACTGCAACATGCGCCGCCGTTCGATGGACATGGTCTCAGGCATCGTCAGGATGATGGGATAAGCCCGCGCAGCAGCAACGAACGCGAGCGCGATGCCGGTGTTGCCCGAGGTCGGTTCGACGATGGTGACGTCGCGGCGACCCGGAGTTAGGATGCCATCCCGCTCGGCTGCCTCGATCAGCGCCACACCGAGTCGGCACTTCACCGAATAGGCCGGGTTTCGACCCTCTATCTTGGCAAGGATGCGTCCATCAAAGCCCGTAGCAAGGCGGTTGATTCGAACGAGCGGCGTATTGCCGATGCTTTGGGAGTTGTCGTCAAAGATGCGGGTCACGCGGCTTACCTGATCCTGGTCATTCATCAACCCGGGATGGTCTCCAACCCCGAGTCCAAACACAATGCTAAAGCGCTGACCCCACCCGGCGTCGCCAGCGCATGAGTAGCCCGGGGATCGCCAAAAACCCGATGGCTGCAACAACAGCCACGCTGATAGCCACGTTCTGCACATCGCGTCCGATCATCATCAGGAAACTCCACTTATGCAGCAGTGAGAAGCTCAGCCGTTCCGGCTGTTCATGGCTTTCGACCGCATCCACAAGTACGCCGGTGGCGGTGTCGACGAAGTAGGCGATGTTGTGCGGCTCACCATAGGACAACCGCCAAACGGGTACACGCTTGTTGCGAAAATCGTAGTCGACGCCGAAACGGGTCAGCAGCGAACTTTCGGTCACGGCACTGCGAGGCAGACCGATTGCGTATTCCGCGATCTGCAGGGCGAGTTCCCGGTCACCGGGCTGCCAGGGTTGTCCGGTCATCGCATCGAGATACAGCGCCGGTCCGGTTGCGGGCACGCCGTCGAAGCGTGCGTTGCGAATGGCCTTCTCACCTTCAGGTGCCGATCCCTGTGCACTCAGTCCCAGGCGATAGAGCAGTTCGCCCTCCGCATTGCGCACCAGAGACAATCGGTCAACCGGCAGGCCCTCGGTCACCTCGCGCCACTGCGTACCCAGGGGCAACGAGACGCCGGCAAGGTCAAGCGGCGCGCCGTGCCGCAAGAAGGACTGTGGTGGATCGATCGCCATCAGCCAGAGGTGATAGAGGCCGCTCCCGGAGAGCATGAACACCGGCAGTACCAGCATCCAGGCGCCAATCCTGTGCCAGCCGCGAAGACCCGGCGCGGTTCCCTTGCGGTGGATCCGCAGCAGCATCACCACGCCGCTGATGCACAGGCAGAAGATCGAGCCGACCAGCAGTGTCGTCAACGCGACTCGTAACCAGCCTGTGCGGTCAGGCATCCAGTCCCAGGTGTGGAACCACTGGAACCCGGTCTGCATGACTCGTTTGAAGTCGTCATTGACCGCGGCAAGGCTCGCGGTTTCGGTGTGCACATAGGCCGTCAGATGGCCGTCACCCTCAAAATCGATCCGCCACACCGGCAGCAGTCGATTGACCTGTGGATACTCCAGGTCGAAGTGGTCCTGCAAGCTGATCGCCTGCACCGGCATCGGCTCGACCTGTGCCCCCAGATAGTGGCGTGCCAGGTACTCGGCATACCGGCGGTCGTGATCAGCCAGTTCCTCACCGCTGTGCACGTCGAAATAGCGGCGTGGCGCCAGCGAAGATTCGGTCACCTGCAGCACGTTACCGTGTCCGGTGACAACCATCTGCACGGCGACGGCATTGTCGATCCCGGCGCGCCGCAGGATCTCACCCGCATCGAGCATACCTTCAAGGGCGAGCGCCGCCGCCGGTGCGCGATAGACCAATTGCTGCGGCCCGAAGGTCGTCATCAGCGGATGCAGCAACCCGGACAATCCCCACACCAGAAGACCGATTCCGGCAAACCAGGCCAGCAGCCGATGCAGGCTGATCGCCGTTTTCAGCAAGCGGTGTGACCTGCGCCTCGCAACATCAGGTGATGCCGGCAGCGGCAGTGCTGCGTTGACTTCGCTCATGATCGAAAACGCTCGGTTGTGGCGGGAAACACTGCTAACGGTTCCGTTCAGATGCGCACCGAAATGCCGCCAAACCAGGCGCGTCCCTGGCCGGGTGTGAACAGGCGGGCGCGTTCGCGTGACTGATCGGCGTTGGTGCCAATGTTGGAGATATAGGCCTTGTCCGTCAGGTTCTCGCCGGAGACAAAGAGACTGATGTGCTCAGTCACCTCCCACCCTGCCGTCATGCCCCAGAGGGTGTAGCCAGGAACCTGTGTGGTGTTGGCAAAGTCCACCCACGGCCCGTCCGGCACCACTCGGACATTGACACCGACATACCATCCCCGGGCGCCATCGAGCCGCAACTCGCTGACATAGAGCTGTTCCGGCACACCCGCCAGATCATTGTTGCCATAGGTATCGTCATCATCGAACCGGAAGTGATTCAAGGTGTAGATGTGCCGCCATAACAGATCAAGCCCTTGCGCCTCCAGTGCTGATTCAAAAAGCCGGACGTCGATGCCCAGCTCGAGCCCCTGGTGCACCGTATCTTCGGCGTTGTCCGTGAACGAGATGAAGCTGAAGCCGCTCGGCACTCCGAAATCCAGCAGTTCATCCTTGATCTCGCTGCGATAGACGGCAACGTCCCAGGAGAACATGCCGCGCTGGCCACGGCCACCGACTTCGAACGTCCAGGCCGACTGCGCATCGAGAGGTGTGAAGTCGAGTGCGCCACCGGCTGTGAGGTCAGCCATGCTCGCCGGTTCGAAACCCCGCGTGACGTTGGCAAAGAAGGTGGCCGACTCCGCTGGCGTCCACAGGACACCGAGGCGCGGGTTGACCTGCGTTGCCGTGACCCGGCCGCTGGTGTCGTTGAGGATCGCTTCGTTGTCACGGCTGGCGCGCGCCGCCTGCAAGCCGAATACGGCAGTGACGGTATCGTCAAGCGGCAGATCGAGCTGCGTGTAAGCCAGAACGTTCCAGGAATTCTGGTCAGCTTCCGTGCGCAGCGCACCACGGCGGCCGTTTACATTGGCCCAGGTGCGTGCATCGTTCCACGCCCTGTTGGCTTCGAACCCAGCCGTCCATCGCGCCTGCCGCTGTCCGAAACTGAACTCGCCTTCGGCCCGGGCAAACAGCCCGCCTTCATCTTCACTCTGGTCAATGATGCCGGCAAAACGGGTGATGGCATGATCGAGCTTGCGGTTGCTGTACCAGCCGCCAGCGGAGAGCGACCAGCTGTCGAATTCGACGGCGGTGATGTTCGACAGCCGCACCACGTCGAGGTTGCGGTCCCAGTCGTCGGCAATCGGTCCGGGGTCGAGCACGGTTACCCGGCCGCCGGGGAAGAACGGCCCGATGCGGACGGGCCGTGCGGCCAGGGATGCATCGCTCAGTGCGTCCGCGAGCGACAGGCTTCCGGACAGGTCGAAGTGGTCCTGCAGGTAAGTGACGTAGGTGCGGTTCTCCACCCGGTCGCCCAACTGCACGCCGAAGTTGGCGAAGGCGTAATGGCTGTCGACTGCACCGTGGTCACGATAACCATCGGCGTCGAGTCGCGTGTAGGCGGCATAGACATCCACGGTATCCCAGGCCTGAGCGAAAGCGACACCGCCGCGCCGGCTGGCGAAGCTGCCTCCTTCGAGCCGGACTGACAGCGCCTCTTCGGCCGTTCGGCCGGTAGGTGTGACCATGTTGATGACACCACCCAGCGCCGCACCGCCATAGCGAAGTCCGTTGGCACCCTTGTGAACCTCGATGTACTGGATGCTGACGGGATCAACTTCCTGGAACTCGGATGAACCACTGGCACGTGTCACCGGTATGCCATCACGGTACAGGGAGATTCCGCGACGCTCGAATGACGAGTTGAGCCCGGACCCGCGCACCGAGATCCGGTTCTCGCGCTGCGCGGAGGTATCCGCAAACACACCCGGCGTGAAGACCAGCGTATCGCCAATACTCTGCGCGAACTCGTCGGCGAACTCCTCGCTGTCCACAAATCCTATGGCACCGGGCACACGTCCGAGTTCGTCGCGAGAGGCCATGGCGCCCCGCGCGGTTGCCGAACCGGACGACTTTGTTCCGGTGACAACAATTTCTTCTTCAATCGGCCCTTTCGTCTTCTGGCCGAGCCCGACGGCTTGAACCGCAACAGGCAGGGCCAGAAGCCCGACCGCACCGAACCGCAGCCACACCATGGTCTTTCTTCTCATGACGCACCCACAAAACAGGCCGCGAATTGTCCGGGTGCACGGTTTCGGATCACATGCGACAGATTGTCGCAGGGAGCCAGAGCCAGAGGCGGGCTGAGTCGGGAAAAGTTACCGAACGCAACGCGAATATCTCTATCCATCCTTCGCGCCATCCGGATTACCGGTCGATATGATGACCGCGCCAGACCCTGTTATCGGTGCTGCGGGTCCGGCTTCAGCAGAAGCAGCAGGATGTCATTACCGGGGACAACCCCGAGGAGCCTGATAGACCGTGCCCACTCCCAGAATCGCCATCAACGGTTTCGGCCGCATCGGCCGCACTGTCACTCGCATCGCCAAGCTGCGTCGCCACTACGATGTGGTCGCGGTCAACGATCTCGCCCCTGCCGATGCCCTTGCCTATGCCTTCAAGTTCGACAGCGTGCACGGTATCTACCCCGGCGAGGTGCAGCTCGACGGCGATGTGCTGACCATCGACGGAGATCCGTTCCGGGTTCTGAATGAAAAGGATCCCGCGCGCCTGCCCTGGAAGGTACTCGGCGTTGACTATGTCATCGAATGCACCGGCAAATTCCGCACGCTGGCGGAACTCGATATTCATCTCCGGCAGGGTGCACGACGCGTGTTGATCACGGTACCCACCAAGGACGACCTCGACAGCACCGTCGTGCTCGGCGTGAACGACCACGTCCTGACACCCGCTTCACGCATCATCAGCAATGCAAGTTGCACCACCAATTGTGCGGCACCCATGGCGCTGGTGTTGCACCAGACCTTCGGCATCCGCCGTGGCCTGATGAACACCATCCATGCCTATACGGCCGACCAGAATCTCGTCGATGCGCCGCACAAGGACTTTCGCCGCTCACGTCATGCTGCGATCAACATCATCCCGACCAGTACCGGCGCGGCCAGTGCGATCGGGCGCGTCATACCGGAACTCGAAGGCAAACTCGATGGCCTGGCCATGCGGGTGCCGGTGCCCGATGGCAGCGTTGTCGACCTGACGCTCGAACTCCTGAAACCGGCCACGGTTGCGGAGATCAACGCGGCGTTCCAGGTCGCAGCCAACGGTCCACTCAAGGGTATCCTGCAGTACTGTACCGACGCGGTGGTTTCGAGCGACATCGTCGGCAACAGCCACAGCTGCGTATTCGACGCCGAATTGACCCAGGTGATCGACGGCGGCTTCGTCAAGGTCATCGGCTGGTACGACAACGAGTGGGGTTACTCCTCCCGCGTGGAAAACCTGATCCAGCGTGTCGCGACGATGGATGGGTTGAGTGCCGCATTTCCAGAGTCGTCCTGAGCGCGACGTCGTCGAGCCGGCAGCCCTCGCATCCGTCATCCACAACCGCACATGAGGACAGGTGAACATGAATACACCTTCGCAGGCCTTCACTGACTCAGCCACTCCTTCACGCGAAACCATGATCGCGCGCGCCGAAGCACTCGTTCCCGCCTTCCGCGAACGTTCGGCTGAAGCAGAGAAAAACCGCCGATTGCCGGATGACAGCATCACGCAAATGCGCGCCGCAGGGTTCCACCGCATCCTGCAACCAAAACGTTTCGGTGGCTTTGAGCTGGGTATCGGCACGGCGGCGGAGTGCATTCGCACCCTGGCCACGGCGTGTGGATCAAGTGGCTGGATCGCCAACCTCTTCATCGTGCACAACTATCAGCTGAGCCTCTTCAGCGAACAGGCACAACGCGAGTACTGGGCGGACAGCGATGACGTGATCTGCTCGACGGTTTCGTTCGCGACCCGGAGTGAGGCGGTGAAGGTCGATGGTGGCTACCGGCTCAGCGGCCGCTGGAAGTTCTCCAGCGGCTGCGACTTCGCCAGCTGGTTCATCATCCTGAAACCGGGCGCCACCGTCTTCGACTGGATGCTGGTTCCCCGCTCGGATGTCGTGATCGAAGATGACTGGTTCGTCTCCGGCCTCTGCGCCACGGGTTCGAAGGACCTGATCCTGAATGATGTCTTCGTACCGGAGCACCGCATCCTCTCCATCCGCGAACTCGCCACCGGCACAACACCAGGTGGACGATTCAACGGCATGCCGATGGCGCGGCTGCCCTTCAGCTGGCCAGCGGTCTGGGGCATTCCCGCCGCACTCATCGGCATGGCGAGCGGCATGGCGGAAGCGGTTCGTCAGGTGCTCATCGGCAAGAAAGCCCTCTTCTCAGGCGAAAAGCAGGTGGAGCGGGTCGCCAACCAGATCAAGCTGACCGGCGCACTCACGGAGATCCATTCCGCCGAACTGATCATGCGCCACCGGCTGAACGAGCTGGAAAAGTGGGCTGAAGCCGGCGGACCACCCACGCCGGTCGATGCCTATGCTTCGCAGCGCGACGCTTCCTTCGTTGCACGACTAACGGGCAAGGTCGCTGCCGACCTCGCATTGATGGCTGGTGCGACATCCGTGTACCTCGGCAACCCCATCCAGCGTTTCCAGCGTGACATCAACGTTGGCATCACCCACGTGTCGCTGGTCTGGGAAGAGGCCGCGGAAAACTATGGCCGGGCACTGTGGGAACTGCCGCCCAAGGCGATCCGCGGATGAATCCGCACAACCCGTCGGGATTGCTGATCAAACCGGGTTTCAAGTACCGCCCATCAAGGCACGTGTCAGATAAGTGAACTCGAGCGCCATGCGCCGCGCCGTCTCCCGCTGGTTCGCACCGGCGGCGTGTCCCCCGTCGATGTTCTCGTAGTAGAGGAAAGGTTTGCCGAGGTCTTCAAGCCGCTTTGCCATCTTGCGGGCGTGTCCCGGATGAACGCGATCGTCTTTGGTTGACGTCTCGAAATAGATTTCGGGGTAGCTCCTGGCCGGATCCACATTGTGATACGGCGAGATTTTCCTGAGGAATGCCGCTTCTTCCGGCACATCAGGGTTGCCGTATTCATCCATCCAGGAAGCACCGGCAAGCAGCGTGTGGAAACGCAGCATGTCGAGCAGCGGCACCTGACAGACGATGGCTGCAAAGAGATCAGGCCGCTGCGTATACATCACGCCCATCAACAGCCCGCCATTCGATCCTCCCATCGCTCCGAGCCTGCGTGGTGAGGTGATGCGCCGGCTAATGAGATCTTCCGCCACGGCTATGAAGTCATCGTAGATGATCTGGCGACGTACCTTGAGGCCAGCCTGATGCCACGCCGGCCCGAACTCGCCGCCCCCACGGATATTGGCCAGCACGTACACGCCGCCCTGATCGAGCCAGAGTTTGCCGATCGCACCCGAATAGTGCGGCATCTGGCTGAGCTGAAAGCCGCCGTAACCGTACATCAAGGTCGGGTTTTCGCCGTCGAAACGCAGGTCTTTCCGCCGCACCACAAAATACGGCACCTTCACACCATCAGTGGAGGCGACCTCGTGTTGTTCCACCACGTGCGCCGAGGCGTCGAACCACGCAGGAAGCTGCTGCAGCAGGCGCATGGAGCCTGTGTCTTGTACCGCATTCCAGAGATACAGGGAATCCGGCGACAGGAAGCTCTCGAACGACACCAGTGCTTTTTCTTCACGCTGGCTCGCGAACGCCACACTTGATGTCCCTGAGGACGGCAGCGGCAACGCCCTGGATTGCCACGAACCTGTCTTGTTGGACCAGGCCATCACCTTCACGGCCACATTGTCGGCAAGGCCAACCAGCACCTCCTCACGTGTGATCGAAACGCCTTGTACGGCCTGGCGGGCAGAAGGTCTGAAGATCAGTTCGGTGCGAGGCGATGGATTGCCGGCCAGCAACTCACTCCACGTCAATGCGAGCAGATCCCCCTGCCGGAACAAAGCCTGACCTGCAGGTTGCCAGTCTTCTTCCAGCGTGAGCATGAGCTGATCACCATACAGCCCGTGTGGTGTTGATTTTTTCGGGGTCGGGAACTGCAGCGTCGTTCCATCGTCGCCGAGTACATGCTGGCTCGAGGTAAAGAAGGTCTCGCCGCGAACCGCAATCATCCAGCGGTGGCCTTCGGCGTTTTCCATGGGAGCCGGAACAACAACGACGTCTTCCTTCGTACCTCGAAAGACTTCGGTGGCATCATCCAGCGACTGGCCGCGTTTGAGCCGCTTGACCACAAAGGGATAGCCACTCGTGGTCAGCGTCTCCGCGCCCCAGTCCGTCGCCAGCAACAGCGTGTCCCGGTCTTCCCACACCGCTGTGGTTTTGGCTTCGGGGATATCAAAACCGCCCGTAACGAAACCCACGTTCGCACCGCCTCCACGAATGGAGAACTCACGGATGCGCACGGCGTCCTTGCCGCCATCCGACAGCGAAACCAGGCAATCGACGTACTCCGGCGGCAGGCACGACACTCCCTTGTACACCCAGTTGGCGTTTTCGGTTCTGGCGAGCTGATCGAGATCGAGCAGGGTTTCCCACTCAGGTTGTCCCGAAGCATAGGTTTCAAACCGCGCGCGTCGCCAGAGACCACGTTCGTGGTCTTCGTCCTGCCAGAAGTTGTAGACGTACTCACTACGAATCGTGCCGTAGCGGATCCGTTCTTTCGACGTACTGATTTCAAGTGCCGCTTCGTAGAAAGCCTTGAAGCGAGGGTGTCCCTCGAGAACAGCCAGAGAGGATTGGTTCCAACTGCGCACCTGCGCAAGCGCTGCCTCGCCTTCTACCTCTTCGAGATAGCGGTGCGCAGCGTCATCCGGTTCGAGTGAAGCGGAGCTGTCAGGGTTCTTCATGCGCGGCTCCGAGGAGCATCCCAGCAGCAGCGCGACAGTTGCAACCAGCCATCCGCAACGCTCAACCCAATGTTCCATCAGCTTCTCCTGCACGAACGTCATCTGCCGACAGTCCCAGCCAGTCCTTGAGCACAGCGGCGTTGTCCTCACCGAGCAGTCGAGCCCGATGGTATTCATCACACGGCGTCTTCTCGAAATGCAGCGGCAGCCGGTCTGCAAAGGTCTGCCCGAGTGGCGAGCCGGGTTCGTCGATCGGTTGGATAAAACGGGCCGCTCTTATTTGTGGATCGTGATCGGTGAGATCGGTTCCGTCCTGCACCAGACCCGCCGGTACTCCTGCCGCCTGGCAACGGTGCATGAGCGTCAGTGCATCATGTTGCCGGGTCCACGCGGCAACCTCGGTATCGATTCGTTCGATGGTCTTCATCCGCCCCTCGACGGCATTGAGGGCGGGATCCATGGCCCAGGCCGGCCGCCCCATCACTTCACGCAGTGCGCGCCAGTGTTCATCCGTCAGGCAGGCGATGGCGATCCACCGTTCACCGGTGATGCCTTCTCCTTTGGGAATGCACGGGTATACCCCGTGTGGTGCTGCGCTGTCCCAGGGCAATCGGTTACCCACCGGGCGCGCGGCGCGGCCATTGGCAAACCAGTCAAGCAGAGCCGGCCCATGAAAGTTCACGCCCGTCTCGAACTGCGAAAGATCGATCTGCTGGCCGCGCCCGGTACGCCTGCGTGCCTCGAGTGCCGCCAGGATGGCGAACGCCGCATGCAAGCCCGCCTGATGGTCGTTGTAGGAATAGCCAATGCCGATGTCCTCGCGCCCGGGGACGCTCGTCAGGAGCGTCAGGCCGCTGATGGCGTGGATCGTCGGGGCATAAGTGACGAACGATGACCATGGGCCACCATGTCCCATCCCGGACATCTGCACATAGATCGCTCCCGGATTGGTTTCGCTGACCGTCGTGTAGCCGATGCCCCACCGGTCAAGCACACCGACCGCGAAGTTCTCGATAACCACATCTGCGTTATCACAGAGACGCCGGCACAACGCCTTGCCGGAGTCACTGCGCATGTTGAGGGCCAATGCCCGTTTATTGCGATTCCACATGATGTAGTAAGGCGATTCAGGGCCATTGCCCGCGATCGCCCGTTCCCGGGAATTCACCTTGACCACGTCCGCTCCCATATCGCCGAGGATGCGGGTGGCGTAGGGGCCCGCCAGGACATGGGTGAAATCGAGGACACGCAAACCTTCGAGGGGCCGGCTCATCGAGATGCCTCCCAGCCGAGATCTGCGAGCACATCGTCACCGTTCACCTGCGCCATCGCTGCGTTTTTCCAGGGTGTGGCGGAGAACCGATAGGGCGCTCCGGGGCCATTCACCGGCTCGCCGCTCACGTCAAAGGGCACGAACCAGTTGCGTGCCGCCAGCTGCGGGTTGTCTGCAAGGCGTTCAATGGGCAGCACCCAGCCATAGGGCGCATGCCGCTCCTGGGCGCGCAGGAACAGCTCCTCCGGATTCTGGCCAGCGACCCATTGCCGCATCACCTGCATGAGCCGGCCGATATAGAGCGGCAGGTTGGCGGGGTCGTGGTACTTCTCATCGAAGAGATCCTGCTGCGCATCTTCTTCCGCCAGCCAGGCAAGCTGCGCATCGAAGTCCGGCATGGGTGTCGTCATGATCGCCCCACCTTTCGCCGGCATCACGGTAAACGCCATGGACCAGTGGGTGCCACCCTGACGCGGCAGGATGCGGCCGCGATTCATCTTCCCGCCATACCAGCTGAGCATCAGCACCTGTTCAAGGCAGGAGGCGATACATTCGTGCACAGGCACGGATACGCGCTGCCCCTCGCCGGTCGCGCGTGCGTGATACAGGGCAGACAGTGCCGCGATGCCGGCATAGACACCGGACACCATGAAGTTCAGCTCACCAAACGTCTTGAGGGGCGTGGTCTCTGGAACACCGGTTGCCGCCACCGCACCACCGAGCGCACCGGCGATGAGATCGGGCGCCAGAAAGTCACGCCACGGCCCTTGGTCGCCGAACGACGACACAGCGATGTGCACCAGCGCCGGATGTCGTTCACGTGCACCTGATATGTCGAGCGCATCGAGTGCAAACCCGCCGTCACAGGTGAGCAGGATGTCCGCCCGTTCGAGCAGTTGCTGGAGCTGAGAGAGCGAGTCCTTATCCACCGGATCGCAGGTGAAGATACTGCGGCTCGATGCAAACCACGTGTACCAGAGCGACACACCGGTCTTCTCATGGAACGGACCACGCTGCCGGAGCGGATCACCTCCAGGAGGTTCCGGCCGAACCACTGAAGCGCCGAGATCGGCGAGCAGTTTTGCGGCGTAAATACCGCGTTCATCGGTGAGGTCAAGCACCCGAACGTCTGCGAGCGGACCTGGCTGCATGTTCTGACTCCTGGAATTCAGTAGCGGATCCGGTGCGACACTAGCCGATCTCTGTTCGATTCGCTTGCCGCGAACCACCACGCGCTCCGCCCGCCCACCGGGTTTTACAGGCTGCCGCCACCGAAGCTCAGGGCACGAAGGAGAGGAAGAGCCAGGCGAAGAACAACACGAGATGCACGGCACCGTGCAGAACAGTGGATCGTCCGCTGGCAAGCGTGACGGTTGCCACCAGCAAAGTCAGCATCAGCAGCGCTTTCTGGGTATTCGGCAACCCCAGCTCGAGGGGCAACCCGAACAGTACCGAAAGCAGCGCCACACCGGGAATGGTCAGGCCGATGGTTGCGAGGGCGGAACCCAGGGCCAGGTTGAGGCTGGTCTGCATGCGGTTACGCAACGCCGCACGCACAGCCGCCAGAGTTTCAGGCAGCAGCACCAGCAGCGCAAAAACGACACCGACAACGGCCACTGGCGCGGACACCGCCGCAACCGCAGCCTCGATGGCCGGCGCCAGCGTTTTCGCCAGACCGACGACAGAGCCCAGCGCGACCAGCAGCAGCGCCAGACTGACCTGGACCTGCTGTACCGATGGCGGGGCTACATGTGCCGTGCCGACGTCATCCTCGAGGGGCAGGAAATAATCGCGATGGCGGACGGTCTGCACGAACACGTAGATGCTATACAGCAGCAGCGAACAGAGCCCGACGAACGCGAGTTGTGTGTCTGAATAGGTTGGCCCCTGCGTCGCGGTTGTGAAGGTCGGCAGGATCATGGTGAGAACTGTCAGAGGCGCCAGCACCGACAGCGCATGCCCGGCGCCTTCGCTGCGAAAGACCATCACGTGATGACGCAGCGCACCCGCCAGCAGACACAACCCGACAACGCCGTTCACGACGATCATCACCGTCGCAAACAACGTATCGCGAGCCAGGGTGCTGCCGACGTCGCTGCCAGACAACATGATCGATCCGATCAGGCCCAGCTCGATCACCGTGATGGCAAGTGCGAGGACCAGCGTTCCGAAGGGTTCGCCGATGCGAAGCGCAATGACCTCGGCATGATGTACTGCCGTAATCACGGCAATGAACAGCGCCGCAAACACCAGCGTGTTTTCAACCCACCCGGTGGCCTCGGGAAAAGTGAGCAGCCACACGACCATCGCCGCTATCGGGCCGGCGATGTTCCGTACACCTGACCAATTCACTCGACCGGGAGATGTCACGTTGAATCAAACAACTGGCGATTACCGGCAGCGTAAAGACTTCCCTGAACGCCGAACAGCCGGAAATTCCTTTGGTGGCCGACAGCGCCCGTTGAGGAAAGAACTTGAGACCCCTGCCCTTCCATAAACGGTTGCAAGCCGGCGCAAGAGCCGCCGTATCCTCCGGCGCCGGGAAAACCTATCCTCCCGCACTCGGAAAGTTGCGGTACACGGGGAGGCGCCAACGATCATGATCACACCCTTGCACGGTTACCGGGTACTTGATCTGACCAGTCGCGAAGGCGGTTTATGTGCACAGATCCTGGGTGATCTGGGTGCTGACGTAATCCAGATCGAACCGTCTGGTGGCATCGAGGCGCGACGACGCGCGCCCTTCATCGAAGGCCGCGAGGACAGCGAAGCTTCGCTTTCCTGGCGGGCGTACGCGCGCGGCAAGCGCAGCATCGTTCTGGACGTGGACCAGCCGGAAGATCGGCAGACGATCCTGGAGCTGATTCGCCGTGCAGATTTCCTGGTTGAGTCTGAACCAGTTGGCGGAACCGTCGCAGGGCTGGATCGAGCCGGACTCGCGGCGCTGAATCCACGCCTGATCCACATCAGCATCACTCCTTTCGGTAGCACAGGACCACGGGCGCATTGGCAAGGCTCCGACATCGTGGTCATGGCTGCCGGTGGCCCGATGGCGATCACCGGCGACGATGATCGCGCACCGGTGCGCACCAGCGTGCCGCAGGCGTTTCAGCATGCCGCAATCGAAGGCGCATTCGGTGCCCTGGTGGCATTACATGAACGCCACCGTTCCGGTCTTGGGCAGCACATCGATATCTCGGCGCAACAATGCGTGACGATCTGCACGCAGTCCGCTGTCGTTGGCGCGCTTGTCAACGCCACACCGGTGGCCCGAAACGCCAAAGGTCCAAGGGTTGGACCTATCCAGATTCGTCTGACCTATCCCGCCAGCGACGGTTTCTGTTCGATCACCCACATCTTCGGCCCCGCTGCCGGCCCAGCCACAGCACGCCTGATGCACTACGTACACGATCGCGGCTACTGCGATGCGACGATGCGCGACAAGGACTGGATCGGTTACGGCCTGCTACTCGGTACCGGTGCCGAACCCATCGAGAACTTCGAAGCTGCAAAGGCGGCAGTTGCAGCATGTACCGGTGCAACGTCCAAAGCCGATCTGCTCGACGCGGCGATGGAGCGGCGCCTCCTGCTCGCGCCGGTGAACACGATGACGGACATGCTCGAAAGCCCGCAACTCGCGGCGCGGGGCTACTTCCGCAAACTCCCCGGCGAAGCGGAAGGTCTGCGATACCCGGGCCCGTTCGTGAAGTTCAGCCAAACGCCTATCGAATACACCCGGGCCGCACCGAAGCTCGACGCGCATCGGGATGAAGTAATGGCGGAGTTGGCAGCTAACAAGCCGACCGAGATCCCTCCGGGTGTTGCCTGGAGCGTTGATGCCGGCGATTCACGCCCACTCGCAGGACTCAAAGTCCTCGATTTCATGTGGGCCATCGCCGGACCACAAACGACCCGCTCGCTGGCGGACTTCGGTGCCACCGTGGTGCGGATCGAATCGAGTTCACGACTGGATGCCTGTCGCACCGTCGCGCCGTTCATGAACGCGAGTAACGACCCGGAAGAATCGGCGCTCTTTCACGGCGCCAACGCCGGCAAGCTGATGTTGACCCTCGACCTCACCAAGCCCGAAGCGAAGGACGTGGTATTTGATCTCGTGCGCTGGGCTGATGTGGTGTGCGAATCATATTCGCCAAGGGCCATGAAAGCCTTTGGTCTCGACTGGGAGGTGCTGCGAGAAATCAATCCGAAGCTGATCATGCTGAGCACCTGCCTCATGGGACAAACAGGCCCGCTAGCCCTGTACGCGGGTTTCGGCAATCTCGCCGCCGCCATCAGTGGTTTCAACGAAGTGGTGGGGTGGCCCGACCGGGAACCCGTTGGACCTTACGGCGCCTATACCGACTACATCGCTCCGCGTTACAACGGCGCTGCGATTCTCGCTGCGCTCGAACACCGCAGGCGAACCGGCGAAGGCCAGTACATCGATATGTCGCAGGCTGAAGCCGCAGTTCATTTCCTGGCACCCGCCATTCTCGACTACGACGCCAACGGCCACGTGATGTCCCGCATGGGCAACGCCGATCTGCAATACGCCCCGCATGGCGCCTACCGGACCCGAGGTGATGATCAGTGGATTGCCATTGCGTGCGAAGACGATATGCAGTGGCAGGCTCTTGCGAAGCAGATGGGGATTGACGGAGACGATGAGCGGTTCGCGAGTGCCGGAGCGCGGAAGTTGAATGAAGCCGCACTCGATGCGCTCGTCAGCCGGTTCGTTGCAGACCAGGACGCCAATGCGCTGGCGGAGCAGCTGCAGAGTCACGGTGTTCCGGCCTATCCCGTGCAGAACAGCGCCGAGGCGGTGGTCGATCCGCAGCTCAATCATCTCAGGCACTTCCACCGCGTAGAACATCCGTCAGGTGGGCACAGTGTCATCGAGGCTACCCGGTCGAGGCTTTCGCGCACGCCCGGGAAACCGGCCGATGTCGCGCCGACATTCGGGACAGGGATGATGGACGTGTTGCAGGGGATACTCGGGTATGGGGATGAGAAGGTGGGGGAGTTGTTGGTGGCGGGGGTGTTGGAGTAGGAAGCCAGACGCAGGATCAGTTCATAGACAGAAGCAAAATGAGGCTGTAGACCCATTGGCTTCGCCCGACGATACGTTGGAACGCACTTAACCGTATTGAGTAATACGCGAATTCACTGCGAACTATCGTGCGGAGATCTTAGTACCTCCCCCCCAACTTCGAATGATCCCAGCTCACATAACTCCTGGGCGTGAACTTCAGCAACACCCGCTTCGTCGCCGTAGGTGACACCGCCGCCAGCAGTTTCTTCCTGCCTTCTTCATCAACCTCCCGCCCCTTGGTGTTGATCCTGACGAGCGCATCACACACGGCGTCGTAGCTGTCGATCACCTCGGCGTCGGCGTAGATCACGAGTCCTTTGAGCTGCGCATACTCCTCGCCGCTTTCGACGAGCAGTGTCGCCTTCGGGTCCCGCTTGAAGTTGTAGACCTTCTGGGCTTTCGTGAAGGTGGTGCAGTAGAGGCAGCCCGCATCATCCACACAGAACCACATCGGCATGGGGTGCGGAAAACCGTCCTTGCCGTTGGAAACGATGATCAGCGTCTTCTGCGCATTGAGGTAGTCACGAATCTCGCTGTCACTGAGCTGAATGAGTTCCCGCCGCGATGGCATAATGCGCCCCCTTTGAATCTTGTGCCCAAGGTTACCACGCAGTATGACCGCGCCCATCGAGCAGCTCATCAACCTCCTGAACCTCGAAGAGATCGAGAAAAACCACTATCGCGCCACGAGTCCGAGTGAAGGCTGGCAACGGGTATACGGTGGTCAGGTACTCGGGCAGGCGCTGGTCGCGGCATCCCGCACCGTTGAGAACGATCGTCAGCCGCACAGCCTGCACGGCTATTTTCTGCGGCCGGGGGATATGAAGGTGCCGATCCTCTACAAGGTCGACCGCATCCGCGATGGCAGGAGTTTTACCACGCGCCGCGTCGTTGCCATCCAGCATGGCCGGGCGATCTTCTCCATGTCGATCAGTTTCCAGGTGGTGGAGGACGGCCTCTCGCACCAGTTCGACATGCCGGATGCTCCACCCCCCGAAGCGGTGCGGGACGAACTCGATATCCGCAAGGAACTGATGACCAGACACCCCGAACTGTTCGAGGGTCATCCGCTCAGCACCCGCCCCATCGAGTTCCGGCCCATCGATCCCGCGGACCTTTTCAATCCCGTGAAGCAGGCACCACGGCAAATGGCCTGGATGCGAACACGTGGCGCATTGCCGGACGATCCGCGTCTGCATCAGTGCGTGCTGGCCTATCTTTCCGACTGGTCGCTGCTCGATACCGCCACGCTTCCCCACGGCATCAGCTACCTCCAGCACAACATCCAGATGGCGAGCCTTGACCACGCCATGTGGTTCCACCGTCCGTTTCGCGCCGACGAGTGGCTGCTCTACGTCCAGGACAGCCCGAGTGCGTCCGGC
>VGVE01000059.1 GCA_016874135.1 Gammaproteobacteria bacterium
AGACCCGGTCGCACGCATGTTGATGGAGCATGTGCTGCGCCACCATGACCGAATCCCACAGACCATCCCGCAGCGCTCCTTGGAGCATGTGGTGTTCCGGATCGAACGGTGGTGTTTCGGTGATGCCGAGAAAACGGAACTTGCCCTTGTCGCGTTCACTCAGGAGAATCGGCACCAGTTCATCGCACACGCGCGCATAGTTATCTGGTGCGACGGCGTGCAACTGGAAGATGTCGACATAGTCGGTACGCAGTTCCTTGAGCGAGTTGTCGAGACTGGCGATCAACTGGTCTGGTGTGGCGATTCTTGAGCCTCGGCCAAAAGCCGCCTTGGTGGCGATGACCAGCTGATCGCGGGGATGGCCACTGATGCCTCTGCCCACCACGCCTTCGGTTCCATAGACAGCAGCAGTATCGATGAGGTTCACGCCGGTTTCGATGGCAGCCCGGACGATCATGATTGCGTCCGCCTCACGCTTGCCGACGCCGAGTCCTAATCGGCTGAATCCGCCGCAGCCAAGGCCGGCGACGCTGACCTTGAGACCGGTTCTGCCGAACGTCGTATAGTGCATGGCCTCGTTTCCGACCTGTTGATGAAGTGACTGGCATGCAAGCAGTATTCGAATACCTGCCCGTACTCGAAGGCGACCTGTTGCGTCTTCGTCCCGCAACCGCCGCTGATTTTTAAGCCCTCTATTTAGTGGCTTCGGATCCAGCGATCTGGGCCGTGCATCCCGATCCCGAACGGTACAAACGGGATGTGTTCCAGCGCAACTTCTTCCAGCCGGCGATGCAAGGCAGTGGTGCGTTGATCGTCGAAGATCGGCGCAGTGGTGATGTCATCGGTTCATCCCGTTTCTATGAGTGGGATCCGGAGGCTCAGGAAGTGGCGATTGGCTATACCTTCCTGGCACGTTCCCATTGGGGTGGGGATTTGAATTGGCAGATGAAAGGACTGATGCTCGAACACGCTTTCCGGTGTGCGCAAAGGGTCTGGTTCCACATCGGTGTCGACAACATCCGATCGCGCAAGGCGATGGAGAAGATCGGTGGCCGTTTGTCCCACACGGAAATGCGGGTCCAGAACGGGCGTCAGGTCGAGAACTGTTATTTCTATATCGATCGCGATGACGATGCGGCGATCGTGAGTAACTTGCGTCGATGATCTGTGTGGGTGGTTGCCACTGCGGTGCAGTCCGGTTTGAAGTTGAAACCCCCGATACGGTGGAGGTTGAAGACTGCAACTGTTCCATCTGCTCGAAGGCCGGCTTTCTGCACCTGATTGTGCCGAAAGCACGTTTCAGGCTCTTGCAGGGCGCGGACTCACTTGTGACCTATCAGTTCAACACCGGTGTTGCCCGCCACACCTTCTGCAGGGTTTGCGGGATCAAGCCGTTCTATGTGCCTCGATCCAATCCCGACGGCGTTGATGTGAACGTTCGTTGTCTGGACTCGCCGCTGCCGAATATTCGCATCGTGCCGTTTGATGGTCGCAACTGGGAAGCCCATGCGGGTACGCTCGCGCACAAGAGCTTTGAGGGTGGTCCTGCCCAATAAGAACCTGATCTGATCGGAGACTCGTCCATGTGGACCTTGTACATCGCCAACAAGAACTATTCGTCGTGGTCGCTGCGACCCTGGGTACTGCTTCGGGAGCTCGGGATCCCGTTCAGTGAGCGACTGGTGCCGTTTGATTATCAGAAATCGGATCAGTTCCGGTCGTTTTCACCCACCGGGAAGGTGCCCTGCCTGGTGGACGGAGAAGTGGTGGTCTGGGATTCGCTTGCCATCGCTGAGTACGCAGCGGAGAAGTATCCGGCGGTGTGGCCCGCGGATCGCGTCCAGAGAGCATGGGCGCGATCAGTCAGCGCTGAAATGCACTCCGGGTTCAGCACGGTGCGCAATCATTGCGGCATGAACTGCGGAGTGCGGGTTTCACTTCACAATCAGCCCCCGGCGTTGCTCGCGGAGTGGGCGCGCATCGATGCCCTCTGGTGTGAAGGTATCGAGCGATTTGGTGGGCCGTTCCTCGCCGGTGATCGATTTACAGCAGCGGATGCGTTTTTTGCGCCGGTTGCTTTCCGGGTGCTGACGTATGCGCCGGCGTTAAGCCCAGTCGCAGTGAGTTATGCGGAGCGACTGCGCACGCTCGGCGCCATGCGCGATTGGTACGCAGCTGCGCTGGTCGAGCCTTGGCGCGATCCACCTCATGATGCGGAAATTCTTGAGTACGGAACGGTAACGGAGGATCTGCGCAAATCTTCCTGAATCTCGCACGTGACCTGTCTGGCTGAGCGGTTGGCGACATGAGTGCAACTCTCTGGCTGTTGCTCGCTGACGCCGTGTTGATCATTCACGCGGTCTTTGTCGCCTTTGTCGTGATCGGGCTTCTGCTGATTGTGATCGGGAATCACCTCGGCTGGGGGTTCGTCAACCGGTACGGGTTTCGCGCGCTGCACCTTACCGCCATCGGCGTCGTGGTGGTTGAGTCGTGGTTTGGCGTCGAGTGTCCGCTCACAACCCTCGAAAACTGGCTGCGTTTCAAGGCGGGCGTTTCGGTGTACCAGACGTCGTTCATTGAACACTGGGTAGGCGGCCTCATCTTCTATAACGCCCCGGAAATCGTGTTCACATTGATTTACACCGCCTTCGCTGCGATGGTGGTGGCGACCTGGTGGCGTTACCCGCCGCGACGATCCTGAGCGCATCCGTTGTCGATTTGAGTTGAAGGAGAATTCGAATGCCCACCGAAACTTTCCTGTCAGCAACGCCTGTGCTGGCTTCGCTCGATATCCATAGAAGCGTCGAGTTTTACGCCAGGAACCTCGGATTTGTAGCCCGGCATGTGGAGCAGGGTGTATACGGGGTCATGACTCGGGACGAAGTCGGTTTGCATTTCTGGGCATGTTCAGACCGCAACATCGCAGAAAACACCAGCTGCCGCTTTCGGGTCAGTGAAGTGGAAGCGCTCTATCAGCGTTGCCTGCAGGCGAACATCGTCCACCCGAATGCGAAGCTTGAATCGAAACCGTGGGGTACAACGGAATTCGCGATTACCGACCCTGATGGCAACCTGGTGTGGTTTTCGCGGGTGGATGCTGCATGAACACAGGAGTCCGCTTCGCCATGGCGGACAACGTGGCGTGGTGCACTCTGATCAGTTCTGAGCTCAACAACTCGCCGTCGGTTTCCCGCTTTGGCGGCGTCCTGTTCCGGCGCAGGGTGCCAGCATACTTCCCGAACTACATCAGCACTGATTGCGATGTCGCCGCCCGCAAACAGTGTGGATTGGCCGACGAACTCAGATCGCTTGGATTACCTGCAGGATTCGGGATCAAAGACAGCTACGCCAATCTTGATCTTTCAGACCAGGGTTTCCGGTGTGCCATTGAAGGTCAGTGGATCGCCTCCAGTGGCGAACAGCTGTCAGACACCCGGATTCCTCCCGACGTTTCGATTCTGTGGCTGAAGGAACGCCATGGTATCGAGGCCTGGATTCAATCGTCCGGAATCACTGCGATCGATGTCGACCGTTTCCTGGGATCTCCTCGTGCCGTGAGATCGGTTGCTTTCATCGCCTTGCTCAAGGCGGAGCGTATTCAGGCGGGTGCGATCATCAATGCCAATGAACGGGTGCTGGGTATCTCCAACGTGTTTTCACTCGCTCCGGAACTCGATGTGTGGCCGTTGCTCACGGCAGCCATCCGCCGCCGTGTTGGTCATGATTTGCTCGTGGGCTGGGAAGCAGGGGAGGCGCTTGAAGCGGCACAGGCCGCTGGATTCGAAGCAGTTCATCCCATGCGGGTCTGGATTGATGAGAGAGGGCAGAGATGAGCGAGGGCAGACATGAAGCACGCAGGACCTGAGGCACTCAAGCACCTGGCGCCATTGCTCAAGGACATTCGTTCGGTGCCATTCCTCAACGAGCGGAGGCCTGGGGTGTTCTACCGCAAGTCGGTCGCGTTCCTGCACTTTCATGAAGATGCGGAAGGGCCGTTCGCGGATCTGCGCACGTCAGGGAAAGAGTTCGTTCGTTATCGCGTCAAGACTGCGACGGAGCAAAAGAGTTTGTTGAAACGCATCGTTGCGGCAGGTGAGACCCCATGACCGTCACCGTTCTTTGTGCGTGGATGTTCACTACGCTCAGCGTACTCACGATCCTCTTCCAGATCGCTTTGGCCTTCGGCGCACCGTGGGGTGAATTCACCATGGGAGGCAAACACCGCGGAGTCTTGCCCGGAATGTGGCGATTGATTCCGGTGGTATCCACGCTGATTCTCGCCGGGTTCATCTTTATCGTGCTTGTCCGGGCAGGCGTCATTCTGGATGACTGGAAGCCGCTGTCGCACACCCTGATCTGGATCGTGGTCGGCTACAGCGTACTCGGCTGTATCGCCAATTCAGCCACACCCAGCCCCCGCGAGCGAATGGTCTGGCTGCCGGTGGTGATCGTATTGTCCGCGACCAGTCTTATCGTTGCGTTGAGTGCGCGCTGAGCCCGCTCTGCGCACAACGTATGCCGAGGTGGTTGGTTCCAGTACTGATCTCGCCCTTGCCGCGGGTGCCGACCTGGTAGCGAGAGCAGTACTCATGGGTGCAGAGGAATGATCCACCTCTGTGGACCTTTTTCGACAAACCCGGCTCATT
This sequence comes from Gammaproteobacteria bacterium, assembly GCA_016874135.1. GTDB lineage: Bacteria > Pseudomonadota > Gammaproteobacteria > Pseudomonadales > Azotimanducaceae > SYFY01. The sequence goes on from VGVE01000059.1 coordinate 4,647, forward strand.
GGGATCAAAGCTGTCCGCCGGGCCTTGTGGATCGACAGCAACCGTGCCGGAGCGCATGAGCGTCGCGTAATAGTCGGGCCGATACCAGTCGCTCACCCACTCCCAGATGTTGCCCGCCACATCATGTAGCCCATAACCGTTCGCTGGAAACTGCGCCACGGGTGCGGTTGAGATGTAGCCGTCTTCGGCGCTGTTGTGATCCGGAAAGTGACCCTGGAAGCTGTTGGTCATGATTCGTCCCTCGGGACGCAGTTCATCCCCCCAGGGATATCGTTTGTCTTCGAGCCCACCACGGGCGGCGTACTCCCACTCGGCCTCCGTTGGCAGACGTCCACCACGCCAGGCGCAGAACGCCTGCGCGTCTTCAAACGCCACATGCACAACGGGGTGCTGCTCGCGCCCGCGGATGGAACTGCCCGGACCCTCGGGCTGGCGCCAGTTGGCACCGATCACCCATCGCCACCACTGAAGAGAGTTGTTTAGGGGTACGGGTTGCCCCGGTGGGGCGAATACGGATGAGCCCGGTTGTAACAAGGCAGGATCGGGGTCGGGAAAATCCTTCGCGGCCAGCTGTCGCTCGGCGACAGTGACGTAATTCGTCTGGTCGATGAATCGGGTGAAAGCCGAATTTGTTACCTCGGTCGGTTCTATCCAGAAGCCGGTGATGCGCACACGGTGGATGGGGCGCGAATCAGTGGTCGCGTGCATCCCGATCCGGTTGTTGTCGATGCCTCCGGGGTCACGTGCGCCCATGGCGAACTCGCCGCCCGGAATCCAAACCATGCCAGGTGGTGGACTCTGGGCCGCCGCCGTCGCAGAAATCAACAGGCCGAGAAGAAGAACGATGGGATTCAAAGTCATGTTCCAGTTACCCGGATGGTCAGTATCACAAACATGAAGGATAAGGGGAGCAACTCGACTTGTGGCGCACGGCCTCTTGTTGGACTCCTGTATGGACGACTTCGATTCATCGGCGCAGCATAAAGGTTGTACCCTCGGCCAGGCGAACGATGAGCCTCGATCAGAACCAGAAAGGCGTGCTGCGCGGCATTCTGCCGGCGATTGTGGTGATGAGTGCAGTTCTCCCTCTGCCGCTGATCCTCGATGTCGCCCCTTGGCTTGAACCAGATCGCTCTCGCAGTCTACTTCTGACGGCGGTTCTCCTGGCCGCACCCATGGCCATTTGTATCGCGTCGATCGCGCGTTTCCGCTTTTTCTCGCCTGCGGACATTCACGGCAGTGGCCTCACTGCGGGATCGGATCGAATCAGGATTTTGCAGTCGGTGTTGCAAAACACACTGGAACAAACCGTACTGGCGGCGATCGTGCAGACCGCATGGATTCTGGTCGCTTCAAAACAGTGGCTTCCGGTTGCCAATCTGGCCGCCATTCTTTTCGTAGCGGGTCGAATCTTCTTTGCGACCGGATACGCCAAAGGTGCGCCGGCGCGGGCATTCGGATTTGGACTGACCTTTTATCCTTCGGTGGTGCTGCTTTTTGGGGCTAGTGGTGTTTGCCTTTCGGGGAGGCTCGTGAGAACTTCGAGCGCAGCATCATCTCCCATGTGTCTCTTCTCGAACCGGCCATTTCTCTGTCGCCATGACTCCGACTGAACTCAAACAGTTCGTGGATACCCATCGCTGGGCGATCGAGTCCACCGCCACTTCGGACGGAAAGCCTCAGGCCGCGGTCATCGGCATCGCCATGAGCGAGCAGCTCGAGATCGTCTTTGACACCTTGTCGACGAGCCGCAAGGCGATGAACCTCCGTGCCAATCCACGTATGGCTCTGGTGATCGGTGGATGGCATGACGATGATCCCCGTACGCTGCAGATCGAAGGCGACGTGGACTTTCCCGAAGGTGATGAGCTCAAGCGACTGGCAGAGGTCTACTATGCCGTCTTCCCTGATGGGCCTTCGCGCCTCGATTGGCCGGAGCTTGTCTATGTGCGGCTCCGGCCACGGTGGGCGCGGTTCAGTGATTATGTCGCGCAGCCACCTGTGATCGAAGAGTTTGATGTGCCTGGGTGATCGGTCGAGGCACTGAACGGTGTGGAGCTTCAAATGACAGACGCAACAGCGGTGATCGAGTACCTCCGGACCGGCGATGCGGATTCCCTCGCGGCAATGCTCGAAACATATCAGGAGTTGGCTCGCGCGCGGGATGCTCAGGGTGTTTCGGTCATCTGTCTCGCGGTCTATTTCGGTCAAACAAGAAGCGCGGAGCTGCTCGCCGCCTCTCGCACCGATCTCGATATCTTTGAAGCCAGTGTTCTCGGTTGCGTCGAACGTGTTCAGTTTTTGATCGCCCAGGATGCAGCGCTCAAGGATGCGTATTCGCCTGACGGTTTCCATCCGCTCGGCTACGCATGTTTTTTCGGGCGTCGCGATCTTTTTGACGCCCTTATCGCTTCGGGGGCTGAAATCAATGCCCCATCACGCAATCCGATGAAGGTCTGTCCGTTGCACAGTGCCGTGGCGAGCCCCGATCCTGATACGGCCTTGTACATGGCGAGGGCACTGATCGAGAGAGGCGCAACCGTCAATGCCCGGCAACAAGGGGAGTTCACGCCGCTTCACGAAGCCGCGCATCGTGGTCACCCGGTGCTGGTTGATCTGTTGCTCGCCAATGGCGCTGACAGGGGCCTTCGAAATCTTGAAGGCCATAATGCAGCCGAGCTCGCTCGCGCGTCGGGGCGTCCCGAGCTTGCGGCCCGGCTCGACTCGGCGTCGTAACTCGGCGGGTCTTTGCCATGGTGTGGTTCCAGAACTGGCGGGATGTTCGCTACCTCACTCAGGGCACGTTGCGACAGCAACAGGCCCTGGCCGCGTTGTCCAATACGCGGGTGCTCGATGTCCTTGTGGACTTTGATCCGATTCTCGCCGGAACGATTCCATTGGATGTCGATATCGATGGCAGTGACCTCGATATCATCTGCTGTGTACCGGATGCCATGCGCTTCGCAACGTGCGTCGTAGAAGCGTTTTCCGGCCTGGAGGGATTTTCTTTGCGCCGCGGCAACATTCATGGCGACTACACGACGCTGGCAGGATTTCGTGCCGATGGTTTTGAGTTCGAGATCTTTGGCCAAAACGTCCCGGTCGATCATCAGGCCGCAGTGGTCCACCTCGACGTGGAGGCGCGGTTGCTGGCGCTGAGTGGCGAAGCCTCGCGGGCGAAGATTCGGGAACTGAAACGTTCAGGCATGAAAACCGAGCCCGCTTTCGCGGCCTGGCTCCAGCTCGAAGGGGATCCTTGGGACGTGCTCTATTCGCTCGGCAGCGCCAACGATGCGACTCTGCGAAAACTCCTGGAAAAGGTGACGAAGGATCGAGTCAATGACTGAGATTCTACCGGCTCCGGAATCATAGCACTTGCAAGCGGGCTATGACGTCCGCTTCGAATGGGGTGAGTACGCGGCTGTTCACATCGCCCGTGAGGTTGATGTCGCGGTTATCGTCGATGTTCTCAGCTTCTCAACCGCTTTGGGTGTCGCATGTTCGCGCGGTGCGCAGGTTTTACCGTACCGGTTCAAGGACGCAACCGCCGGGTCGTTCGCGAAGCAGAGTGCTGCAGAACTCTCGGTAGATCGTGGAGCTCCCGGTTATTCGTTGTCACCTGGATCGATGAACGCCATTCCGGAAGGCACCCGGCTGGTATTGCCTTCGCCGAACGGCTCGACGTTGACGCTGTTGTGTCAGGCGGGTGACATCGTTGCCGGTTGTCTGCGCAATGCGAGCGGTGTTGCGCGATGGGCAGACGATACGAGGCGTTCCATCACCGTGATTGCCGCGGGTGAGCGCTGGCCCGACGGGACGCTGCGACCCGCCATTGAAGATTTGATCGGTGCTGGTGCGATCATCAGTCATCTCAGTGGCAGGAAGTCACCTGAAGCATTGGTGGCGGAAACAGCATGGCGTGCCGTTCAATCGGATGTACAGAGTGTCATCAGATCCAGCGCCTCGGGTCGCGAGCTCATCGAACGAGGCTATGGCGATGATGTAGACTAGGCAACGGACCTCGAGTGCAGCAGCTGTGTTCCGGTATTCCGCGACGGGTGTTATCGTCGGCTCACATAGACAGCCGGAGCCGTTTGATGCTCGAACTGCGACCCAACTGTGAGTGCTGCGACAAGGATCTGGCGCCGGATGCACTTGATGCGCGCATCTGCAGCCACGAGTGTACGTTCTGCACCGACCGCACCGACAAGGTCCTCAAGGGGCAATGCCCCAACTGCGGTGGTGTGTTGATGATGCGCCCGCCAAGGCCGGCGGCGCACCTTTCGCGAAATCCCGGCTCTCAGAAACGGATTCTCAAGGCGGGTGGTTGTGCTTCCACATCTCGATGAGCGTTCTTGAGCTTAGCGTTACCGCTGATTGCGTCGTCCGGGAGATGCGCCTCGAATCCGGTGCGGTTTCGGCCTGGCATATCGATCCCTGTCGTCGTTACAGCGTCGTGCTTGCCGGTGATCGGCTCGCCATAGAATTTGCAGGCGTTCCCGAGCGGGAAGAGTTCCCCGTGTACCGCGGCCTGTCCGGATGGGATGAACCGGAACCGCGGGTGCATCGTGCGATCAACACGGGTTCAGAGTCGTACGTTGAGCTGGTCACCTTCCTTCGAGCGGTACCGAATTCGGACGTGCAGCCGGAGCAGAGCCCAGCGTCGCTGCAGGGGCCGTTGTAGCGGGGAGGCTCCGCAGCTCCCAATTCCCGTTATCGCGCATCCGCAGGGCGATGATCCCGGTAGATTCCTTTCGCCCAATGAATGGGGGGATGGTTCTTCCATTCGCTCCACATAGCTTCAAGTGCCGCAGGCACTGGCGCGGCAGGGCGCATGTCCGGATGTTCGAGTTGCATGATCGGTGACAACAAAGCGGCGGCAGTCAGGTCAGCAACGCTGAAGGACTCTCCAACCAGAAACTTCTGCTGTGCCGTCCGCTCGGCAATCCAGTCGAGCGCCTGCTGCGTGATCACGCTGCAGTGTTTGACGTTTTCCGGATCAGTCACGCCGTTCGTCTTTGCCATCATCGGCTTCACGAGCGACAGAACCAGCCGATACACGCCTCTTTGCACCGCTGATGCTTCGCCGCCGAAAGTCCTCGCCGGGTACCCGAGTTCGTTGACAAAGACAGTGAAAACGATCGTCCGGGTTGCGGGCCCCAGGTCACGATCGAAACGGGACTGGATGTCCAACGCATCCTGGCGCTCCTTGGTATCTGCCGGATACAAGGCGGGCGAGGGGACACGTTGTTCGAGCGCATCGATGATCGCTGCCGACCCCGCGATCGCCCGGCCATCCAGCTCAAGAACCGGCGTTGAGGTTTGACCTGAGAGTTTCCTGATCGTGCCCTGGTGCGGCCCGGGCAGGAGGGTGTTTCGCTGGTGGACCAACCCTTTGAATGCCAGTGCCCACCGAACCTTGTCGTTGAAGTGGGAAGCGCGGAACTGGTGCAGGATGATGGTGGGTTCGGTCATCGGTTCAGCCTCCAGTTGGATGGGGGGAAGCAAGTGGATGTCAGGTTGACGACTGTATCTCCGGATCCATCTGCGCTGCGAGCACCGCCACCAGAAACTCCGCTACCCCTGACTTGAAGAAATCGTTGGTAGCACCCAGGCGCACGACTATCAGCTCCTGTTCCGGCATAACCCAGAGCTGATTGGTCTGCAATCCGGATGCGTAGTAGGTGCCGCGAGGCAGCTTGTGCATCCAGTGCTGAATCGGATGGTCCGGATCGATCAGCCACACCCCCGCACCATAAGGACGATGGGTCGCTTGCGGGGTTGGTGTGGTCATGTACTCGATCCACGACTCATCGACATATCGAGTACCGCTGTCTTCCCCGTCGTTAAGCAGCATGAGCCCAAGTCTCGCCCAGTCGTGGGCGCTGCTCATGATGAAAGAGGAGCCGATGAACTGACCGGTCTCGTCCGGTTCCATGTAGGTACTGTTCATGCCGAGCGATTCGAACAATTCGCGCCGCAGGAAACCAAGGGTTTCCGGGTGCCCACCCAATCGATCAGAGATCAGACGCGCGGCCAGCATCGTGCTACCGCTGGTGTAGGCAAACACCTCGCCCGGCGTATCGTCCAGGCCACGATTGATTGCGTACGTTGATGAATCACCGGTCTTGAACAGCATGGTGCTGTTGGCATCGGCGCCGGTCGTGTTCTCGAGGATGTTGATACCGCTGGTCATGCGCAGCAGCTGATCGAGGCTGATATGGATGCGCTCATCCTCTTCCCAGGGTTTGAAGAGCGCGACTTCATCCGCACCCAGAAACTGCCTGCGAGCCAACATGCCCGCGGCGAGGGCTGTCACCGTCTTGGCCATGGACCAGCCGGGCAGCGGTGTGGTTCCGTTGATGCCTTCCGCATAACGTTCAATCACTACATGACCCTGGTGCACCATGAGCAATGCCAGTGTGCCGGGAGCTGAAAAAACGGCATCTGCGGCCCCATGCAGTGCGGTGACATCGAAATATTGGCGACGATGTTGTGGGTCCGGTTCCCACGGCTCCGCAGCCATAGGCGGCCGCGGCGGCAGCAACTGCTCGATATCCGCGACTGATCGATCATGCAGCTGGATGCAACCGTAACCCGGGTGATGGACGGCGGTACTTTGGCGGAAACCGAGTGCAGTAACCACGACCTGTCTGCGCACCGGATCCGTTCGCAGTGACATCACGTGTACTGCGGGGCCGAGCAGCGGGCGAATGTAGGTGTCCATCGCCCGCTCGGCGGTGAATCCGGACACGTGGATGAGCGAGCAGACCTGCTTCGCCATGAGCCCGGCGCCGGCAGGCCCGGCGATTACCCCATACCAGGCGCTGATCGCCACGAACGAAAGGAACAATCCGGCCAGGAGGGACTTGAGATTCATGGCGCGCATGTTACGCGGCGGGGAAGCAAAGCGTGCGATCTGTATTCGGTTCGAATCTGGTACTTGGCACGCGGAGAAGCACGCGGGCACACTTGGCGCCATTGTTCTTTTCCTGTCGCGCGGATTCCGTAACAAACCGATGCTTCACATCAAGGATATGGTCCTGCGGGCAGGTGATCCGCCACTTAACCACACGTTTGACGACGCCGCGATTTCTGTTGTGCTCGGCGCAAACAGGTCGGGCAAGACGCTACTCTGTCGGGTGTTGGCCGGCCTCGCCGCACCGGTTTCGGGGAGTGTGTCGATTGACGGCTCTTTTGTTGAGACCGGCGCGCCGCAGCCTGTTGCGCTAGTTATGCAATCGTTCGTCAACTATCCCGCATGGACCGTCGCGGACAACATCGCCTCGCCACTGACTGCTCGCGGCGTACCCCGTTCCGAACGACGGCGGCGGGCGGCGGAAATTGCTTCGCGGCTCGGGCTCGAAGGGCTTCTGGATCGTTATCCGCACGAATTGTCTGGTGGGCAACAGCAGCGGGTGGCGATTGGTCGGGCGCTTGCGAAAGGTGCCCGGGTGCTGCTGCTGGATGAACCACTCGTCAATCTCGACTACAAGTTGCGCGAGGCGCTGCGAGATGAACTTCGTGCGCTGCTCATCGCTGAGGGACTCTGTGTCATTTACACAACCACGGATCCCGTGGACGCCTTTGTCATGGCCCATCAGGTGGTGCTGATTGAAGACCACGGCTTCGTCCAGACCGGCACACCACTCGACGTTTATCAATATCCGAAGAGTTTCACCGCGGCGGCGCTGATGAGCGAACCCACGGTTAACGTACTGAGTGAGGGGCACGCGGTTGCGGCGGTACGCCCGGAGCATGTGCGGCTCACTGAACCCAGTGCTGACTCTGCCCGCAAACTCTCGCTACAGGTTGAAGAAGTCGAAACCAATGGCGCTCATACCTTCATCCATGGCCTAGTCGGGCGCGATAGCTGGATCATCAAAGCGAATGGCATGGTGCACGCTGAGATTGATCAACCGCTAGCGATATGGGTGCGTGAAGCTGACGTGCTCCGGTTCGAGGCGCACTGAGGTGGCGAGCATCGAACTTGATCGCGTCAGCTTCCAGTACCGCGGTGCGAGGGGCGAAGCCATCCAGAACCTCTCGCTTCAGGTCGAAGACAAAGGCACGCACGCGTTGCTTGGAGCATCGGGCGCAGGCAAGACGACGGTGCTCAATCTTCTCTCCGGCCTGCTGCAACCATCGAGTGGTTCGATTCTCTTTGGCGGGCGGGATGTTGCCGGGGTTCCATCTGGCGAGCGACAGGTCGCGCAGGTTTTCCAGTTCCCGGTGTTGTATCCGCGCATGACGGTGCAGGAAAACCTGATGTTTCCGCTGGGCAATGCGGGCTGGAAAAAAGCCGATGCGGCGGCTCGGGCATTCGAGATCGCACGTGAACTCGGCATCGAAAACACATTGTCGTCCGGTGTTGGCGCGTTGACCGTGTTCGAACGTCAGCTTGTCGCCATCGGCCGGGCACTCGTGAGACCCGATGTCGCGCTGGTATTGCTTGACGAGCCGCTGACTGCTGTACAGCCGGAACTCAAGTGGCGGTTGCGTCGCGTCCTGCACAAGGTGCAGTCGGATCTCGGCGTCACGATGATCTATGTGACGCATGATCAGACTGAAGCGCTGACTTTCGCCCGCGCGGTGAGTGTTATGCAGGGTGGCCGTATCCTGCAAACCGGAAGTCCCCGGGATGTGTACGATCTTCCGGATCATCAGTATGTGGGCTTTTTCATCGGTAGCCCGGGAATGAATTTCCTCGATGCCGAGGTACGCCACGGGCGGGTACGTATTGATGGCATCGATGTCGCCACTACCACGGCAACTGATGGTTTATGTGTCGTAGGGTTTCGTGCGGATTGGGCGACGCTTGGTGCGGACGGATTGCCGGTACAGGTACTGGGCTTTCGCCCGGATGCGGTACAAAACGATTTGCCGGTGGGTGTTGTGGTGCTCGAGCGGGATCAGCGCAAGGTGCACGTCCGCGCCCAAGGCCGGGTTGAGCCGGGCTCTGCCTGGCTGCGCCTTGAGCGCCATCTGCTGTTTCGGGAGGGCTGCCGTGTCGCCTGAACAGAAGAACAATCGCGCCTGGTTGGCTGTACTTCCGGTCGTGCTGATTGTCGCCTTCAGCGGTGTCGTACCGCTGATGACAGTCGTTAACTACTCCGTCCAGGACATTCTGGATGTGCATACTCGCTTTTTTGTCGGGTTCGACTGGTACCGTGATGCGCTGCGCGATGAGCGGTTGCATGGGGCATTCCTGCGCCAGCTCGGGTTCAGTGCGACGGTGCTTCTCATCGAAGTGCCCCTGGGCATTCTGGTGGCACGCTGTATTCCTCGCGATAAGCACTCAACACCACTCCTGCTTGTGCTGTTCGCCATTCCGTTGCTGGTTCCCCTGAATGTCGTCGGCACCATCTGGCAGATCTTCGCGCGGGGAGACATTGGTCTGCTGGGTGCGGCGATCAACGGGCTCGGAATCGAGTTCAACTACACGCAGGTACCGCTGCATGCCTGGATCACGCTGGTACTGATGGATGTGTGGCACTGGACGTCACTGGTGGTGCTGCTTGCTTTTGCTGGCCTGTCAGCCATTCCGCCTGCCTATTACCAGGCCGCCGCGCTCGATGGTGCCAGCCGGTGGCAGATGTTTCGCCATGTTGAATTGCCGCACCTGCGTTCGGTGCTGTTGATCGCCGTGCTGCTGCGGCTGATGGACTCGCTGATGATCTACACCGAACCCCTCGTGCTCACCGGAGGAGGGCCGGGCAATACCACCACCTTCCTGAGCCAGTACCTGGCCACGATGGCCGTGGGGCAGTTTGACCTCGGTCCTGCTGCAGCGTTTTCAGTGATCTACTTCCTCATGATCCTGCTGCTCTGCTGGCTCTTTCATACGATGGTGGTGTCGCGTGATCAGTAGCCGACTCACGAACAAACTGGTGATCGCCGGCTACGCCCTGTTTCTGCTGCTGCCGCTGTACTGGCTGCTCGCCATGGCGCTCAAGACCAATCGCGACATCGTCAGCCGCCTCGAGTGGTTTCCTGCATCACTTACACTTGCGAACTTCGCCGAGATTTTCACCAATCCGGTGTGGCTCGACGGCTTCATCAATTCCCTCACCTATGTGCTGCTCAACACCGCCCTTTCACTCATGGTCGCGTTGCCGGCGGCGTTCTCCTTTTCACGTTATCGGTTCCTTGGCGACAAACATCTTTTTTTCTGGCTGCTTACCAACCGCATGTCACCGCCGGCCGTATTCCTACTGCCGTTCTTCCAGCTCTACTCCGCGCTTGAGCTGTTCGATACGCCTATTGCCGTGGCTCTTGCCCATTGCCTCTTCACGGTGCCACTCGCGGTCTGGATTCTGGAAGGTTTCATGTCGGGCATTCCGCGGACGGTGGATGACATGGCGAAGGTCGACGGTCACAGCACGCTGTCGTTCTTTTTCAGGATTTTCTTGCCAGCCCTCAAGGGTGGCATCGGGGTAACAGTCTTCTTCTGCTTCATGTTCTCCTGGGTAGAACTGCTACTGGCTCGCACGCTGACGGGTAGTGAAGCCAAACCGATGGTAGTGGTGATGACCCGTACGGTCAGTGCATCGGGCCTCGACTGGGGTGTCCTGGCGGCAGCCGGTGTGTTGACGGTACTGCCGGGTCTCATCGTGGTCTGGTTTGTACGCAATCACCTGGTGCGCGGATTTGCGCTGGGACGGGTCTGATGCACTGGATGGCCTGGACGTTGCCGACCGCGCTCTTCTTCATCGGGGTCGTACTGCTTTTGCTGATCATGAGTATTGCGCAAGTTCGCTTTCCGACAACGAAACGCCGGGGCTTCCTGCCCATCGCAACTACCCGAGGCGATCGCCTCTTCATCAGTCTGCTGGTTGCGGCGCTGATTCATCTGGGTTGGCTCGCAGCCACCGATGCAGCGGTGGTTATCGCCTCAGCGCTTGCGCTTGCAGCCGCAGCAGGCATCATGGCCCGGGGTTGACCGTTCTCATCCGGGAGGATTCCGTGCCTAAGTTTTTTCAACACCACGCGTTCACCGCCGCGGTGGTCCTTGCTCTGGTTGGTTGTGGCGGTTCTGAAGACGCTGCCAAAACGTCAGGCTCAGAGGCGGCTGCAACCATCGACTCCGCCGCGCTCGCAGGCAATGCGAAACGCTGGATCGATACCGAGCTCAAACCTTCCACACTCAGCCGCGACGAGCAGTTCGCTGAACTTGCCTGGTTTTCCAAGGCATCGGAGCCCTTCCGTGGCATGACCATCAACGTGGTTTCGGAAACGCTCACCACCCACGAGTACGAAAGCCAGGTGCTGGCGAAGGCGTTTTACGACATCACGGGTATCACGGTGAATCACGACCTCATCCAAGAAGGGGACGTGATCGAAAAGCTGCAGACACAGATGCAGTCCAATGAAAACGTCTATGACGCTTACGTCAACGATTCCGACTTGATCGGTACCCACTCACGGTACGGCTATGTGGTACCGCTGTCAGACTTCATGAGTGGTGAAGGTGCGGATGTCACCTCGCCCACGCTCGACATTGATGACTTCATCGGCAAGAGCTTCACCACGGGCCCCGATGGCAAGCTCTATCAGTTGCCGGACCAACAGTTCGCCAACCTGTACTGGTTCCGTCACGACTGGTTCTCACGCGAAGATCTGAAAGCGCAGTTTCGTGAGCGTTATGGTTATGAGCTGGGTGTCCCGGTGAACTGGTCCGCCTACGAGGACATCGCCGAATTTTTCTCCGTGCATGTGAAGGAGATCGACGGCAAAAAAATCTATGGACACATGGACTACGGCAAGAAAGATCCGTCACTCGGCTGGCGATTCACCGATGCCTGGCTCTCCATGGCCGGCGCCGGTGACGTAGGCATTCCCAATGGCTTGCCGGTGGACGAGTGGGGCATTCGTGCCGAGAACTGCCGCCCCGTGGGTTCATCTGTTACACGGGGCGGGGATACCAATGGACCCGCCGCTGTGTACTCACTCACCAAGTACATCGACTGGCTGAAGCAATACGCGCCACCGGAAGCTGCGGGCATGACGTTTTCGGAAGCAGGACCTGTGCCGGCCCAAGGACACATCGCGCAGCAGATTTTCTGGTACACCACCTTTACGGCGGACATGATCGAAGCCGGCCTTCCGGTCGTGAATGAAGATGGCACGCCAAAGTGGCGCATGGCCCCGTCACCCCGTGGCCCTTACTGGCAGGAAGGCATGAAGCTCGGTTATCAGGACACTGGCGCGTGGACCTTACTCAAGAGCACGCCGCTCGATCGCCGCAAGGCCGCGTGGCTCTACGCACAATTCGTAACCTCGAAGTCGGTGTCACTGCGCAAGACGTTGCAAGGCCTGACCCCGATACGTGATTCAGACCTGCAATCCGAAGCGATGGCCAATGAAGCGCCTCGGCTCGGTGGCCTCGTCGAGTTCTATCGCAGCCCGGCGCGGACCGCGTGGACACCGACAGGTACCAACGTTCCGGACTATCCGAAGCTGGCACAGCTCTGGTGGGCCAACATCGCCAACGCGGTCAGCGGTGAACAAACGCCGCAGCAGGCGCTCGATGCGCTGGCGCAGCAGCAGGATGAAATCCTCGCGCGGCTCGAACGGCACGGTGTGCAAGGCGAGTGTGGTCCGAAGCTGAACGAAGAGAAGGATCCGAAGTTCTGGTTCGATCAACCCGGTGCGCCACAACCCAAACTCGACAATGAAAAGCCCAAGGGTGAAACCGTCGTCTACGAAGACCTGATCCAGGCGTGGAAAGATGGTCGTGCGAAATAGGCCGTGCCTGCCATGCGAACGGTGGCAGCCACCCGGTACGTAACGCCACTCCGTGAAGGGGGATCGTTACCGGCGCTGATCGAAGCCGATGATGACGGACTCTATGTCCTGAAGTTTCGAGGTGCAGGCCAAGGTCCGAAGGCGCTTGTCGCCGAGCTTCTGGGTGGAGAAATCGCGCGGGTGCTTGGCCTGCGCGTTCTGGAACTGGTGTTTGTGAACCTTGATCCGGTACTCAGCCGTTCAGAACCGGACTACGAAATCCGCAATCTGGTGAAAAACAGCGGTGGCCTCAATCTCGCCCTCGACTTCCTGCCGGGCGCTCTCGGATTTGACGCCGCGCGAGCAGACACCGTCGATCCGGCGGTTGCTTCGATGATCGTCTGGCTCGATGCGTTCATCACCAACGTCGATCGTACGGCGCGCAATACCAACCTCATTCTGTGGCATCGTCAGTTGCATCTGATCGATCACGGTGCCGCGCTCTAGTATCAGCACGACTGGCCGAATTACGCTGTGCAAGCGGCAAATCCGTTTGTGCAGATCAAGGATCACGTCCTTCTCAAGGAAGCGCAGGACCTGGAGAACGCTGATCAGAAAGCCAGGACGATGCTCGAAGGCCAAGGCATTGAAGCTATCGTTGAGCTGATTCCCGCAGACTGGCTAACCGCGGGTGGTGACTCGGATGACGCTGAAGCGGTGCGAGCGGTGCACCGGATTTTCCTCGAGCAACGGCTCGAATCATCATCGGTATTCGTGAAGGAGGCGCAGCGTGCCCGAAACACATACCTATGACTATACCGTGATTCGGGTTGTGCCTGATATCGAACGCGCAGAGTTCATCAACTGCGGCGTCATCCTGTATGCGCGCACCCTGCGGTTTCTGGGGGCGTGCATTCACCTCGATGATGCGCGGCTGTCGGCCCTCCATTCCGGAGTTGACGTCGCCGCAGTGCGTGCACTGCTCGATGTGATACCGGCGATCTGTGCGGGATCAGAAGACGCGGGGCCGATCGCGCGGCTCTCGCAACCCGAATGGTTCAACTGGCTGGTTGCACCACGCAGTTCAGTGATCCAGATGTCGCCGGTGCATACGGGCATTACCGGCGATGCGCAGGAAACCCTTGCGCGACTGATGCGGGTCATGGTGCCCGGCGCCGCTACGACTTAGGTTTCTGGTGAGGACGGCTTGGACTCAGCCTCTTTGGCGGCGTCAGCCGTAGCTCGATCAAACACGCGCTTGAACACGCGTTTCTTGTCTTTCTTCGGTTTGATTTCAACGGTCACGAGAAGGCGACCGTCACCGCGGATCTCGTAGGTTTTCGTAACCTTGCGTTCGGTGGTCTTGTAGAATTGGGTGAGAGAACGATTGTTCCAGCGTGATTCGCGGCCGCGGAAGTTGCCCTTGACGAACTCCTCGTCGCCGACATTCTGGTAAGTGGCGAGGAACTTCCCGCCACGATCGTGCAGGATCATTTCAAGGCACGCGAGCACATCGGGATCCCGTGGTGTGCCGATCGTGGGGCGAGGCTGCGCTTCGGACGTCGGCACTGGCATGCCCATTACCGAAACATGCATGCGCCCGCCGCCGAGGTTGTCGAAGAGGCCGGAATTCTTGAATTCCGGTTGTACCTCTTCGGTCAGCTCCTGGTTCATCACCCAGGTGCCTTCCAGCAACGAACCCTTGTCGCGGGCAAGTGCAATTGGTGCGGACAACAAGAGAAACAGAATGAGAAGGGGAATGCGCATAGCCCGAGCCTGCTTCGGAGTGGATGAATCAAAACTGAACCGTTTGGACACCATTGCACGAGGCCCTCTTCGCCGAAAATTCGAACCATCAGTCGCTGTTGGTATTCGCATCCCGCGTCTTCGACAGTGTCGTCAACGCATCCTCTGCGGTGCCTGCCCGCTCTTTCTCCAATTTTTCCTTGGCGGCGGCGATGAAGCGCTGCAGATCAGCACGGTAACCTGCGGCATCTACAAAGGGATGCGGCGTGCCAGCGGTGCGTTTGGCGAGCGCTTCGCGTCGCTCGAATACACGCCCCATAACAGCATGGTTGGGAAGGCTGACGGCGATACCCGCAGCGTTTGCGGCCAGTCGCTCGTAGCTTCGAATGTACATCTCCGTGCGGTCAACGCCGCCGAAATTTAGACCGACGCCACCGAGTGTGATGATCCCGTGACGGGCCGCACCATCTCTTCCATCATACCGATAAGAGAGTGATCCTGGCGTGTGCCCGGCGGTGGCAACCGCTACCACGGATGTATCACCCAGAGTTACGGTGAAACCATCTGCTGCCACGATGTCCTGATCAGGCAGATCGAAGGCAAAATAGGGCAGCTCTGGCGCCTCGGCAGCGAGTGCCCAGTCATCCGCCGACATCACCACCTTCGCGCCGTACTTTTTCTGGAACATCGCGGCGCCACCTGCATGGTCAAAGTGGCCATGGGTCGTCAGTACGTATTTCACATCGGCGGGATTAAGGCCCAGTGTGCGCAGGTTGCGCTCAAGCAGAGGGACCCATTTGCCATAGAGCGAGTCGATGAGAATTAGACCTTCGCTGGTACGGATCACATAAGCGGCAACCCAATCGACGCCGACATAGGCGACATTGTCGAAAATCCAAAACGGTTCAACTGCCTGTTTGTCGCTCTCCCACTCGTTCCAGAGCGGGGCCATCGATGCAGGCAGGGGCTCGCCAACCAGCTCTGGATAACCGCACTCGCTGCAATGCGTGTTCTCTACGGCTTTGCCTGCCGCAAGATCTGCAACCCAGTCGCGGATGGATGTGTTGCCGACCTTGTACGTGTAGAACTCGGGGTGCATCAACACCGTATGGGAATCCCCACCGGCGATGAAGGATCGAAACTCCGGATCCACTGCACGAATTTCGTTCTGGTTGGCGGAGATCATCTCGAGAAGACTCACGCCTTTGATACCGGAGAGCGCCAGGAACTGTTTTTGCACGGCGTCTTCCGCCGCATCGTAGGACGCGAATTGAATGTCCGGGCGAACC
>VGVE01000060.1 GCA_016874135.1 Gammaproteobacteria bacterium
GACCTGCTGCGTGAGTATGAGGTGGCAGGCGGCGGCAAAGTGCGCGTGGAGATTCTCGATCCGGCGAAAGACCCGGAAGCGGAAGACGAAGCCAACACCAAATACAGCATTCGCGCCGTTCCCTTCCAGGTTGCGGACCGGCATCAGGCGAGCCTCGTCAACGCCTACTTTGATGTCCTTGTAGCCTATGGCGACAAATATGAAGTGCTGGGCTTTCGAGACCTCATTGAACTCAAGGTCACAGGTGAGTCGGACATCGACGTGCAGCTGCGCAATCCCGAGTTTGATCTCACGCGCTCGATCAAAAAGGTGCTCTATGGTTTTCAGGGGGGCGACTCGCTCTTTGCGAGCATCAGCGATCCAGTAACCTTCCGGGCCTACGTTTCTGCTGATGAGCAGTTGCCCGAACAGCTGGTTGCGTATCGTCCGGTACTCGACAAAGCGCTGAACACCCTGACGGAAAAGTCGGGGGGCAAGTTCAAGATCGAGTTCGTTGATCCAGCAGCGGGTGATGGCTCGGTTGCAAACACGATCCTGCAAAAGTACGGCTTCCAACCGATGGCACTCAGCCTCTTTGATGAAAAGCAGTTCTACTACCACCTGACGCTGGAGCAGGGCGATCTCGTGGTGCAGGTACCGCTGCCTGAAGGGCTCGCGGAAGAGGCGACGAGGAAGGGCATCGAAGAGGGCCTCAAGCGTTTTGCTTCAGGGCTGCTGAAGCGGGTTGCACTGGTTACACCAGCACCGGCCGGCGGTGAAAATCAATTCATGCCGCAACAAGGCAATCAGTTCACCCAGCTGCGTGATTTCCTCGCCAATGATTTTGAGGTGGAGGCAACCAACCTCAACGAGGGCGTCGTACCTACAGGCGTTGAAATGCTGATGATCCTCGACCCGGAAGCGTTGAGTGAAAAGCAGGTCTTTGCCGTCGACCAATTCCTGATGCAGGGCGGCACGGTCGTGCTTGCCGCGGCGCCGTTTGATGCCACGATCAGTGGAAACAGCCTCATGGCAACACCACAGACCACGGGTCTTGAAGATTGGCTCAAAGCCCAGGGCATTCAAATCGGTTCAACACTGGTTATGGATCCGCAGAACACGCCCTTCCCCGTGCCAGTGACGCGGCAGGTGAGCGGGTTCAGCTTCCAGGAACTGGTGATGCTGGATTACCCGTACTTTGTTGATGTACGAGGTGAAGGCATGTCGGATATCGCCGCCTTCCAGGGACTGCCACAGCTCACCATTCCCTGGAGTTCGCCGATCACGGTGACGGATCAGGGCAAGGAAGGCAAAGAGGTACTGGAATTGCTTCGGTCCAGCGAAGGGGCATGGATTTCACCGGACACCAACGTGGTGCCGAAGTTCGACGAGAACGGCCTCTCTGCGTTCGCGCCACAGGGAGAAACCGGTCGACAGCTGATCGCGGTGGGTCTTGAGGGGAGGTTTGAGTCTTACTTCAAAGGCAAGAAGTCACCGCTCCTGGCGGCGGAAAAGGCTGACGCGGCAGAAGATGCGCCAGACCCGGAGGGTGGCGCCGCAGCGGAAAAAGCGGCGGATACGCCTGTACCTTCTTCCGTGATTGAACATTCACCGGAGTCTGCGCGTCTGCTCGTGATTGCGTCGAACAGCTTTGTCGCGGATCAGACACTGCGCATGGTCGGCGCCGCAGACGGTACGTTCTACACCGGCACAGTACAGATGCTGGTGAACCTCGTGGACTGGGCGCTTGAAGATCAGAGCCTCACGGGTATCCGCGCGCGAGGTCATTTCAACCGCACGCTGCCGCCCCTGGAAGAAGACTCACGCTCTGTGATCGAGTACGTCAGTTATGCGCTGGCTCTCTTCGGCGTTTTTGTGGTGTGGCTGGTCTGGCGACAGATTCGCAGCGCCAAACGCCGCCAGGTGCAGGCGTGGATGCAGGGAGGTGCGGCATGAACGGCAGAATCGGATTGTTGGCGGCTGTTTTGGTCGTTCAACTCGTCATCGTCGCTGCGTTTCTGTGGAATCAGAACCGCGCGGAGAGTGCCGCGGAGAAGCTGCTCGATCTTGATGCGAAGCAGGTCGATCACATCGTGATTGCCGATGCGTCTGAGAAGATCGACCTTGTCCGAAAGGACGATGTCTGGACGGTCGGTGATGCGCCGGCGGATGCAACCAAGGCCAACAAGCTGGTCAATGACTTTGCGGGTTTCGAATCCGCCTGGCCCGTCGCAACTACGGACACCAGTGCCGAAAGGTTCGAAGTCACGGAGGAGAAGTTCCAGCGGCGGATCACCTTTGGTGCAGGTGATGAAGTGCTTGGGGATGTGCTGCTCGGTACATCTCCGGGATTCCAGCGCGTACATGCCCGTCGTGTGGATGCTGAAGCGATCTACGCTGTGAATTTCAGTAATTTCCAGGCTTCGACAAAAGCAGATGACTGGATCGACAAAGCGGTTCTCGCGTCCGATGGCGTAATCAAGTCGGTGGTCGCGCCTTCGGGGTTCAAGCTGGAGAAGAACAGTGAAGGCTGGCTTCTCGACGGTGCAGCCGCCAACCAGGACACCGCGACCACTTTCGCTGAGCGTTTCGAGAACCTACGCATCATCGGCACCGCTGAAGCAGCAGGTCCGACGGCCAAGGGCGTATTCGCGGTGGTGGACAGCAAAGGTGAGTTCACATTGGAGCTGAGCCAAGGCAGCGAAGACACCGAATATGTGGTGAAGTCGTCCCGCCGCCCAGGTTTCTACCGGATTGCAGCCTACATCGCCGAGCAGATGCTTGAAGACAAGGATGAGCTCGAACCCAAGACCCAGGATGCCACCGGGGGAACGACAGAAGTTACTAGCCCGGCTGATCCAGTCGGCGAGGGCGCATGATCCTGTCGCGGTCAAGGCTGTTTCGCATCGTGGCGATGATGACCACGCTCACAGGTTGTATCACGGCGGGTGGACAACACGGCAATGGTGCACGCTGGCCGGATGCAGGGGAGACCTGGCAAGCCGCCAAAACCGCAGCTTTAGAACCTGGCACTTGGGTTCCGGTTGCGGCCGCGGGTCTGCTGACGATCAACAATGCCGATGAACGGCTCACCGAATGGGCGATCGATCACCAACCGCTGTTCGGCAATGACGCGGATGACTTGAGCAACGATCTGCAGAAAGCGACCACTGGGCTGTGGCTTGCGACCGGCGTGATTGCGCCGGCGGAATCAGCAGGTGACAAGCTCGCGAGGCTATCAGCCGGCGTGGGTGCGGTGTTGTTGACGGGCGGTATTGAACTGAGCCTTAAAGAAGCTGTTGGGCGGGAGCGGCCCAATGGCAAGAACAGCAACAGCTTTCCATCTGGACATGCAGGGCGAACGCAGGCCCTGGCAACGATGACGGAATACAACCTGCGTGCGATGGATCTTTCCGATCCGGCGAGGATCGGAATCATGGCGACCTCCCAGCTTCTTGCAGCTGGAACCGCCTGGGCACGCGTGGAGGCCGGCAAGCACCATGTTAACGATGTGCTCATTGGCAGTGCCATTGGCCATTTCATCGCGGCTTTCGTTCGGGAGGCGTTCTTTTCGGGTAGCGCCGGTGCCGTGGCGCTCGAGTTCCAGAGTCTTGATGGGGGCGGTGCGTTGACCGTCAGCCTGCGCCACTGAGAGGATCCGGCAGGAATAGCCGGGCCATCCCCGAAGTACATGCCGAGGGCATTACAACATCGTTGAACAGACGCGGTTACGACCGTTGTTCTTTGCCTGATAGAGCTGCTTGTCCGCGGAGCTCAACAGCTTCTCGACTTCTTGAGTGTCTTTGGTTGCCATGGCGACACCGATGCTCGCGGTGACCTGCACCGGCACCCCGGAGGTGCTCAGATACGCACGCTTTTCGATGGAGCTGCGCAGGCGTTGAGCCAGTTGCACAGCGCCCTGCTGATCGGTCTCCGGGAGCAGTAGTGCGAATTCTTCACCGCCTATTCGTGCGGCGACATCACTCAAGCGCTTCACATCAGTCGTTACGCGCGCAACGGCGACGAGCACGACGTCACCGGTGTCATGGCCATAGGTATCGTTGATGCTTTTGAAGAAGTCGAGATCGAAGATGAGCACAGAAAGCACACTGCCGTGACGACGTACCCGTTCCACTGCTTCTTCCAAGCGCTGCATGAAGATCCGCCGGTTGTAGAGACCGGTGAGTGAACCGGTGGGTGCCAGTCGCTCGAGTTCTTTCTGCATCTTGCGAAGGCGGCGTTCGTCTTCCCGGCGGATGGTGACGTCGCGAAAAACCAGCACTACGTCGGAGAAGTCTGACGATGGATCAAGGCGCGAGAAGGCGACGTCGTAGATCAGCCCGCCGATGGTCACTTCCTCGCTGGCTGAACCTGTTCTGGCCAGTGCCTCTGGCGGCCATGAGGGCATGAATTGCGCGATGGTCCGCGAAGCGAGGCTGGCCCTGTCGATGGCGAGCATCTTCATCGCGGTCTGGTTGGCATCGATGAGCAGCCCGCGGTGATTGATCACGACGAGCGGATCGCTGAGTTCTTTGAAAATGCGGTCACGAACCACGGGAGTGGTGTCGAGCAGACCGGAACGCAGTACACCGCTTTAGAGCACCCAGGTGCCGATCGCCATTGCCAGCGGATGCATGGCGTAGTCCGCGGGTGAAAGGCCCGCAGCGAGCGCGTATCCCGTCGACAGAACGGAAATGACGGGTGCCAGGATTACTGCGGCGACGGGACGCTTGCTGGTCTGTGACAGTGAGAAGACGAAGGCGAGTATCACGCTTCGGGCAACGACCAGAAGAAAACTGTAGGTCACCTGGACAAAAAACCACGGGCCAGGAACGATCTGAGCACCGGTACTTTCCGGCAGGAACAACCAGTGATGCCAGTCATTGGTGATACCGAGAACGGCGGTAACGAGTGGTATCACACAAACAACGTTGAGGATCAGACGCGATAGGTGGAGCTGACGACGCCATGGGCGAGACAAAAACCGAACCAGGCAATCGGTGAGATCAGAACACCGAAGTAACCGAGCCGAACCGCGAATTCCTTCAGTGATTCCTCTTGCAAGGAAGTGGCGATAGCCTAGCAAACGGAGGTAAACACGATGGCGCTGAGTAGCAACAGCAACGCGTTGATACCGGGTACATGATCGTTCTTCCGAAGCCGAAAAAACAGCATGCCGGTGAGTGCCGCGGCAAATAGCGGAGGGAGTGACCAGGGCGTCAGTTCGAGCACAGCGGCCGGTCCATGTTCTGCAGCAATGGGTACAGCGGAGGAGATCCGGATTTCCGTCCAACAAGGTTGGACCAAGGCAGGATTCGCCTCAAATCGAATCCCGAATCAGGTGACGGGCGTCACATTCCGGATGTGCTCAAAAGGCTGCCCAACAGAGTTTCAGTGTGTCCACAGTAATTGATTGCCGTGCGATCACGCGAGGTTGCAGCCCGCTTGTGGCACAGCTGTGAAGGGACCCGGTCGCTCGCAAGGAGGCACGTCGTGAGTCAGCGCCTGAGGTAGGCCTGGATGGCCTGGAAAAAGTCATCCGAAGTAATGAAGAACGTGTCGTCTGCCTGTGGATGTGACGATTGCACCACCATGACAACGTCCTCGTTGACGGCGATGTGAATCGTTTGCCCGTGTACACCATTGGCGAACAGAGTCGCTGTCGGGTGATGGTAGTACCACTGGGATACATAAGAGTTGTCGCTCCCGCCGTTCTCATTGCCCCAGAGACTCGGGCGCGGAGTGCCACCAGCGGAAATCCGCGCGATCGCCGCTTCCGGGACAATTTGTACGCCGTTGAACTTTCCTTTCCCGGCCACCATCAATGCGAGCCTCATGGAGTCTCTGGCGGTTGCATTCAACCCGCCGCCCGCAACCGCCTTGCCATGTGGATCGACGGTGTAAAACGCATCACGTTCAGCACCTAGATGTTGCCAGATCCGGCTTTCAAACACGTCCGCTAACGACTGTCCGGTGACTCGCTCGATTACCCAGCCGAGAACTTCCGTGTTGGCCGTGACGTAGTGAAAGTCCTTTCCATGCTCGCCTTTCTTTCGAAGCGTCGGCAGTAACTGCCAGAGAGACGGATAAGTCACCATGCCTGCGGGTGGGATGCGATAACCCGCTGCATAGTGGAACTGGAAAATGGTTGAAGCCGGATCATCGTAGATTTCGGTGTAGTCGATACCCACCTCCATGTCCAAGGCATGTCGCACGGTCGCGTCCTCATAGGCGCTGCCCTTGAGCTCAGGGATGTACGTAGAGATCAATCGATCCGGATCAAGGCGCCCCTCTTCGATTAACAGCTCTGCAATCAATCCGGTGAAAGACTTGGTCACCGAGAAGAACATATGCCGGTCACGGGCTTCCTGACCGTTGCGATAGGTTTCGATTCGCAGCCGTCCGTTCTGCCAGAGCAAAAGCGCGTCAACGTGTCCGTCTGCGAGGAAGGCGCTGAAGTCACGGTTTTTGCCTGAGAAGTCCTTGAAGGTGAAGCCATCCATTGCCATAGGTTCGGCTGGTAATTCGCTCATCCGCCCCATCCCGCGATCCACTGTCGCTGTAGGCAAAATGCGTTCGACGTTTCGTAACGACCAGGTGTTGAAGGGAGACTCCCTCCAGTTGGCGCGGGTCACGAGTTGATCGGCTGCGGGTGGAGAACCCTGCATCAGCTCGGAGGCAGGAACCTGGGGTATCTGGAAAACCAGGACCGCCACGATCAACAGACAGCTTCGACGCATGTTTCCACCTCATGCAAGAAGGGAGGAGCATAGCGTTGATCTCAGCGCACTCGACAGTGCAGCCCTGTTCCTGCACCTGCTGGATGTTTGTTTTGCCTGTTGTCGCAGGCGACGACCGCTACGATGACCGGCTTTATCCGTTACCGCGGCAGCGGCTGATCCGACAGCACCGCAATCAAGCCCCGGATGTGTCGATAGAGGTACCACAGCCAGACCACTCCCAGGATGAGCCAGCCGAACAACAACACAGTGGTAACCCAGCCGATCACCGTCCAGACCAGCGCCCACCAGAAAGAGCGGATCATCCAGCGGTGATGGTTTTCAACCAGCCAGTCGGTTCGGCTGACGTGGAAGTGGTTGATGGCGAGGCCAATGAGACTGGTGATGCCGACGATGGCACCGAGGAGATGGAGAACGTAGGCGACGACGACGATTGAACGCTCGCTGTCTCGAGAAAGGACTCGGCTGTGCATGAGTCTTGGACTCCGCTGGAGTTGTGTTGACGGACGCCTTGCGAAAGTCATACCAGGTAGGGGATCGAGAAAATCTATTTCGGATCACTGGGTTACCGTCGAAGGGGCCAGCTATCGGCGATCTGGGTGGTGAGGCTCGCCAGAATTTGGCGAATGGATCCGAGGGTTGGTCGCATACAATCAGTTCGCCAATTGTCACTGGATCAAACCGAGCCATGATCGACCTCTACACCTTTGCCACCCCGAATGGCCGGAAAATCTCCATCGCCCTTGAGGAGCTGCAGCTCCCGTACGAGGTCCACAGCGTCAACATTGCGAAGAACGAACAGTTCGCTGCGGACTTCCTACGGATCAGCCCCAACAACAAGATTCCGGCGATTGTCGATCGCGAAACCGGAGTGACGCTGATGGAAAGTGGCGCAATCCTGGTTTATCTCGCTGACACCTATGGCCCTGCGCTGTGGGGTGCGGATCGTTGGACGACACTGCAATGGCTCATGTGGCAAATGGGCGGTCTCGGCCCGATGCTCGGGCAGGTGCATCATTTCGTGAAGTTCAATCCTGGCAAGGCGCCGTATGCCGAAGCCCGCTACCGTGACGAAGCCAGGCGATTGTACGGCGTTCTGGATCAGCGGCTTGCAGAGGTGGAGTACTTGGGTGGAACGTACTCGATAGCCGATATCGCTAGTTGGCCATGGATTTCTCGATATGAATATCAGCAGATGGATCTGCTGGAGTTTCCCAATGTGCTTCGGTGGTACAAGACAATCGCCGCTCGACCTACAGTCGTTCGCGGATATGATGTGCCCGCCCCGGGGCAGACCATTCCGGTGCCCGCTTCAGTCTGAGTTCAGTCACTACCCCTCAGGATGAGTTCCATGCCCAGTTCATCTTCAGCGCGTGCAGCCGCTCGCCTCGTATTGGCCTGCGGCCTCCTTGCCGGTCAAGCGATGGCCCAGACGGTCAACCTTCACTATGTCGCGTCGATGGGCGGCGCTGAAGCAGGCGTTGTCAATGTGACCATCGATGCCAATGGTGCGGACTACAAACTGGCCGGCTCCGCGGAGTCTCGCGGGTTGATGGAAATGCTCAAAGGGCTACGTGTGCGCTTCGATGTGTCCGGTCGTGTGATCGGCAAAGGCCCCCTGACCGGCGTTTATGAGTATCACCACCGAGACAACAACAAGGAACGGCTCATCCGTGTAGCCAACGGCGAGGTTTCGTACACCAAGAATGGTGAGGTGCGACCTAACATGCCAGCCAAAAAAGGCGTGGACCTTGTCAGTGCCCTGTGGATGGCGCAGCGCTGTGACAGTCTGACCGATGTGCATACGGGCCGAACGCAGTACACCTTCACACTCCTCGAGGGCTCTGCTGACCGGTGCCAATACAGTGTGGTCAGTGACGATGAAGACGATGGCACGTTTGATGTGGATATCCGGTATACCCGCCGTGCGGGTTTGCGTGTACCGGAACTGATCACGTCAACCGGGGTGTTCGCGGGGACTATCAGCCTTACCGACTGATTCCGGCTTGCCTTCAACCGACCTCGCCCACAGAATCGGGCACTTTCCACTCTGAAGACGAGATCGACATGCGCGAAGCCTGGATTATTGATGCCGTCCGCTCCCCCCGTGGACGTGGCAAAACGGGAGTGGGTTCACTCAGCAACATTCACCCCCAGCGCTGCATGGCGCAGGTCCTCAATGGCCTCAAAGACAAAACCGGCCTTGATCCGAATGACATTGAAGACGTCGTTCTCGGTTGCGGCACCGGCAGCGGCGACCACGCCCACGACATCGCCCGCATGGCCGTTCTCGATGCCGGTTGGCCGATTTCAGTAACCGGCGTGACTTTGCACCGTTTCTGCGGCAGTGGCCAGCAGGCGGTGAATTTTGCGGCGATGGGTGTGATGAGTGGTCAGCAAGAAGCCGTGATTGGGGGTGGTGTGGAGTTCATGTCCCGCTACTCGCCGCTGCATGCCAACGGTTTTCACGCCAACAATGAACATCTGCGGGATCTGCATCCACAGGTTCCTCAGGGGATCTCCGCGGACCTGATTGCTACGCTCGAAGGGTTCACACGCGATGATGTGGACCGTTACGCCGTGGAAAGCCAGACCCGCGCGGCGAAGTCCATCGCCGACGGTCGCTTCAATCGTTCGCTGATTCCGATCTACAACCTCGATGGCACGCTGGCATTGGCACGGGATGAACATCCGCGAGCGGGCACCACCCTCGAGAGCCTCAAGGATCTGCAGCCATCGTTTATAAAAATGGCGGGTTATCACGCCGAAGGATTTGATCGCCCCTTCAACGAACTGGTGAAGAAGGTCTATCCGAACGCTGGTGCCCTCAACCATGTACACCATGCGGGCAATTCTTCAGGTGTGGTCGATGGTGCGAGCGCTGTCTTCGTCGTCAGCCCGGAATACGCGAAGTCCCGTGGCCTCAAACCCCGCGCGAAAATCCGCCAGGTCGCAACTGCCGGTTCAGAGCCCCTCATCATGCTGACCGCGCCGGGACCTGCAGCCAAGCGTTGTCTGCAGAAAGCGGGCATGACCAAAAACGACATCGACCTTTGGGAAATCAACGAAGCCTTCGCTTCGGTGGTGCTGAAGTTCATGCGGGACATAGACATCGGCAATGAAGCGTTGAACGTGGATGGCGGCGCCATCGCGCTCGGCCATCCGATTGGTGCAACCGGCGGGATGCTGATCGGTACGGCGGTTGATCAGCTCGAGCGTCTCAACAAGGAGACCGCGCTCATTGCCATGTGTACCGGTGGCGGGATGGCGACCGCGACTATCATCGAGCGGATGTAAGGCGTTGCATCACGAGCGGGCTGCGGTAGCAGCCTGCTCGATGAGAAGATCTCAGCTCCGTCTTGCCCCTATCGTCAGCCTCAGCGCTTCCACCTGACGGGCAGCCGCTGAGGCCACATAAGGCTCTGCCTCCCCACGGCCCCATACCGGTGCCGGCCACACGGCGTCACCCACTTTTCGAGCGATTACATGGATGTGCAACTGAGGAACGAGATTGCCGATGCTGGCCACGTTCATCTTGTCTGCCTTCGTGAATGACTGCAGCGCCTCTGCTGTGCAGGTGACCTCTCGCCAGAGCGTGGCTTGATCGGCACCTGAAAGATCCCAGATCTCGCGGAGGTCCGCGATGCGAGGCACGAGAATCACCCAGGGATAGCGCGCGTCGTTCATGAGGAGCACTGAGCAGAGTGGCAGCTCGCACACCGGCAGGGTGTCCTTCTGCAGCTGCGGGTGCGGTTCGAAGGCGGTTGTGTTCGTGGTCATGTTAAGAAACCGGTCTCAGTGCGGCGCGTTGCCACCGATCCACACCGGGCTCGACCAGGCAACTCCGTCATTGGTCTGAGTCACACGCACCTGGTACCAGTCGCCAACCACCTGACCGGCGTCGTTTACTTCGAACGTGGCCTCACGGGTTGTGCCCGGCTGCCAGCGGCGAACGGTGATCTGATCCTGATAATCCTTTACGTTGATGCGTGCGGTCTGGGCGCCATCACGCAGGTCTGCCATGCGTACGCTGAGCGTGACAGGCTCTACGGGTTGATGTTCGCGGAACACCGGTGGTGCACCGCCGAACTCACGGCCGGCGTCAATGCTGATGAGGATTGAAGCACCGGACTTCACTTCATCGAGGGTGTAGATCAGCGTGCTGGTGTTACCCCGGCTGGCTGTGGAAAACGACCAGGTGTTACCAGTACCCGCGACAGCTGCGGTTTTCCAGAGTGTGGTGTTGGCCGCTGCTGCTGGTGCGCCGCTGACTATTTTTGCGCCCTGTACCTGCACGGTTCCGACCCAAGGCCGCCAGCCGCGGGGATTGTCCCTTGGATTCAGCGGCTCCGACGATGAGGTAAATTCAAGGGCGATCTGCACTGGAGCACTCTTGTCTGCTGGCGCGTCCACGTAGGACTGACTCCACAGAACCTGATCGTTCTTGAGGACAGTGACCGTCTGCAGCGGCGCAGTACCGATTACCTGACCGCTGATACGCCGCGATGTGTCCATCGGTGCCCGGGTGCCCATAGGCGCCCCATTGACGTTGAAGTCGAGAATGATGCGATCGCCGTTGGTGGCGTAGGTGCGCAGCCCCCGCAGCGCATCAAAGATCCCATCCGTGGTTTTGTTTGGGGCGTAAACCGCGGCGAGACCCGCGCGTTGGGACTGTCCCGCACCCGGTGGGGATGAATAGCCGGGTTGACTCAGATGATTGTCAGAAGCTGCGATTACGCCCACTTCATGTCCGTGCTGCAGGTACATGCGGCCGAACCACTCAAACGTGCCGTGTTGCGACATGATTTCGACGAGCCGGACGAGTTCAGGATCCACCACGCGCCAGTCGCCACTGTTGTGTGCGTGCGGAATCAGCAGCACATCTTTTTCCGGTACTGAAGCGCGGATGCCAGCGTAGAGCCGGGAGAGTGTTGGAAAGCGGCGTGCATCGAACCGTTGTCGATCTTCCGGGGTGCGAAAGAGGACGTTGTGATGCCCACCACGCCGGTTGTCCACGGTCCACTCATAACCAAGAAAGGGAATGAAGCGCCCTTCTTCCCGGTTCTGCAGCACAATACGCCGGAGCGTCTCCCACTCCGCATCATCCATGAAGATGTCGTGTTCACTGTGGGTGACGAAATCCAGGCGCGAGTCTTCCTTCGCCCACCGCATGAAAGCCTCCGCGGTGCCGATGCCTTCGGCAAATCCGGAATGGCCGTGAGTGTCACCCCAGAGCAGGGCCGGACCGGACTCGGCACGAACCAGAACCGGATTGCCTTGCCCCTTTATCTTCCCGTCTGCACTTTCCACACGGATATGTGTCGGTCCGGGCATATCGAGCACGGTATTATCGAGCACAGTGATCGCGCCTCCGCCCGCCGGAACCTCGGCGAGTATTTTGTCGTTGGCGAATACCCTCCATGCCGGCATCACCCCTGCGGCGCGATTGGCGCGGGCATCTTCGCCCCGCACTGAAAACGAAAACGGCTGGTTGACGGTGACGGTCGAAGGCAGAAATGCCGCGACACCTTGGAGCTCGCCCCCAGTGAGGACGATGTGTTGCAGCGGCAGGCTGAAAAAAGGCGTGTTGGCATCGAAGGCCAGATAGACGGGCAGGGGCATGGCGTCACTCGCATGCGTGGGCAGCTGCAGACCTTTGCCGCCTCCCCGGGTATCACCATAGGTGATGGTGACGGTGTCTCCACTGACGAGAGTACCGGATGCAACCCGGAAGACGATGCGCTCGGCATCACCTCTGAACCCTCCGTGCATGCCACCAAAAGGTACACGCTCCACCTGAAAGTTCACGCTGGCGTTGGAGCTGACGACTGTGAGGTGATTATTTTCTCTGCGTTTACCATATTGCCATTCACCGAAGTTCGCCATGAAGTGCCGGCCGATCAGAAAGCCCCCGCCGGTCTGGATGTTCCGACTGCCTACTGTGAATGTCTGCTTTATCTCGGCAAAAGTGTTCACCGTGAACGGTCCCGGTGTAATCGTGATCGAGCCGAGTGCGTCTGGTGACTTGTCACGGAGGGTCAGCTCAGCGATTAATGTGTCGAGCTGTCCATTCAAGGCGGGTCCGGCGCTGTCGGTGAGTGCATAAGTGATGAGCTGGGTTGCATGGACTGGCAGTTCACCACCGGATGACGCCATCGCGTTTGCCCAATCCCAGAGTACTACAGCGCGGACTTTGCGATTTTCGGCAGAGGTAGGAACGGACGCCGATTCAGCTTGCAGCCTGTCGACGGCGGTTCGCAGTGTTGATGGCAAGGTTGCCGCGGCGTGCGCGGTCGAAAACAGCAGCCAGGCCGCCAGCACCAGAATCGCCCGACCCATGAAAGTTCTCCTCGTCCAGAATAGGTTCCGTTATAGGCGCTTCGTCTGGGTTAGGGAACCTCTGTGTTTGCCAAGCGGGCAGGTCCATCGAGGTGGTCTAACGGAGGCACACGCTGGCAGAACCGATCAGTTCAACGGATGTTGGTAAATTGCGCTGGGGGCTCAATGTGAACGACCGGTCTCATTCGCCTGCAGCGAATCGATCAGAGCAGTATTGGAAGAACTTGGAGAGGAGTTTGGCATGACTGTTTTCGGCAACACGATGCTTGTCATCGCCGCACTCCTTTATCTGATCCTATTGTTTGATTCCTACGGCCGACCGATGCCAGTCGGTGCGCTTTCGCATCAGCAAGCCAGAGGCGATCAAGCCAGCGAATGCCACCAGTCCGATGATGTTGCCGAAAAGAAAGTCGTTGGACGCGAAGAAGAAGGGGCCCCCGGTTCGTTGCAGGGATGTGATCGTCATCGTTGCGCCGAGAGTTATCATCACCGGTACCCAGATTGCCGACAGCCAGCCAAAGCGTCGGTGCGTCGCGGCATCGCCACGAGCGATCAAACCGGTTTGCAGCAGGAACAGGATGATCCACCCGAAAAACACCAGGGCATGCAGGTGGTAAACCAACGGTACTTCAAACGTTGATCGACCTGCAGCGAGTTGCACCGAGAAACCCGCGATCAGCACGACCGCCATGGCGCAGGCGACCCTGAAGAAGAATCGTTCTTCGCCTGTCGGGTTGATGTTTCCGGCAGCCCGCGTCGTCGATGCGCCCAGTTGGATCTGCTCCGCCACGGTTGCTCTCCTCTTTATTCGTGCGAAGGTGGTTCAGCCTGATGCGCTGCGAATGAAACGTGCGCCCGAGCGTACACGCTGGTCATCCGATGCGATATCGGTGTGAAGACAGGGCTCCCCGGTCAGTTCTCTGACATCGGGCACCGGGGCAGGACGGGCAACAGCTGTTTTTTCGCTGATCTAACTGACTGCTTCGAGTGTCAGACAGCCTCACCTGGTTTGGCGGAATGCGGTTTGAAAAAAGGCAAAAGGTCGGTCTATGGCGGCAGCGTCCCCGCTTCCGCGACAAGGAGTGTTCGTAGATAGGTTGCGAGCTCCTGGTTCCCGACCTTGCTGGATAGCTGCCACCACTCCCTGCCACCCGGTGTGTTCAGGATCGCCAGAAAAGCCCGTATGAATCCTTCTTGTGACGATGAATTGATCAGCTTGTCGCGGTGCTGGAAGTGAGCACCCGTAACGACCTGGAGAAGATTGGC
The DNA here is from genome assembly GCA_016874135.1 of Gammaproteobacteria bacterium. Lineage (GTDB taxonomy): Bacteria > Pseudomonadota > Gammaproteobacteria > Pseudomonadales > Azotimanducaceae > SYFY01. The sequence goes on from VGVE01000060.1 coordinate 14,325, forward strand.
GGCCAAGGCATGGAACCGTGCCTGTTGATATCGACCAAGGCCGCTGAATTTCTGCAGTCCGGCACAAATCAGGTCGAACGTCTGCTCACTCTCGACACCGAGCAGCCACCATTCACGCGATTGGTTCAGCAGATCCCGCTGTGCGTTCGCGCGTTCTTGCGCATGGCTCTGGCGCATCTGGAAGTAGATCGCGATCAGCGAGCCCAGGATCGCGATCACCGCGATGATCTAGGAAACGTCGAAGATTTCTTCAAGGGCCAAGATACGTTCTCCGCACGCTGTACCGGCTTGATGATGTCACAGAGTAGCTCGGCCGAGATACTCTGCAGGCCGGGCCTCACTCATGGCATCCTGTGGATTCTCGGTCCCGGCTGGAGTACTCAAGATGAAAACACCCTGGGGCGAATCCGTCACAGCGCAAAACGCATGGCCTGACTATCCTCGCCCGCTGCTCGTGCGCGATGCGTGGCAGAACCTCAACGGACTGTGGCAGTACGCGATCACGCCGGCGAATGCACCGCTTACGGAACGATGGGATGGGGAAATTCTCGTGCCGTTTTGCGTCGAGAGCACGCTCTCTCGTGTTGCGCGCAGGCTCGGCAGTGAAGAGCGGCTCTGGTATCGCCGTACCTTCATTGCAGCGGACGTGGAGCGCCGCACCCTGCTGCACTTCGGTGGTGTCGACTATCAGGCTCTGGTGTGGGTGAACGGTGCGGTGGTCGGTGCGCACAGTGGCGGGTTCGATCCGTTCACGTTCGACATCACGCCGTTCATCGTCGAAGGCGAGAATCAGATCGTGCTTGCCGTGAGCGACCCGAGTAATGACAGCGAACAGCCGCGCGGGAAACAGCATCAACGCCCCAATGGCATCTGGTACACACCGGTCAGCGGCATCTGGCAAACCGTCTGGCTTGAGCATCTGCCGCTCGCGAATCACATCGCCGAGATCCGCACGTACCCGGAACTGCAGGGTGGCAGCGTCGATGTCGAGGTGTTGCTCGCGCGGCCCACGCGTTCGCGCACACTCGCCGTCGCAATCACGGTGTTGCTCGAGGGCCGTGCGGTCGCCCACAGAGTCGCACGGCCCGACCGTCGAGTGCGGTTGGTGCTCGACGAGGTGCACGCATGGTCTCCGGATGCGCCAACGCTGTACGACGTCGAAGTCGAGCTGGTTGCAATCGAAGATCCGTTGCCGCACGCCAACGCAGGCGAAGCCAGTGCACAGTCGCCGCGCGTGCTACGAGACGCAGACGAGGCCCTTGCATTTGCGAGCGCGCGCCGTACTTCCGAACCGGCACTCGATCAGGTACGCAGCTACTTCGGGTTGCGCACCATTCGGGTCGGGCCGCACCCGCGTACCGGATTGCCGACACTGCTGCTGAATGATCGCGCGCTCTTTCACCTTGCGACCCTTGACCAGGGGTGGTGGCCAGACGGTTTACACACGCCGCCGTCGGATGAGGCGATGCTGTGGGAACTTCAGTTCCTGAAGGACGCCGGCTTCAATGCTGTGCGCAAGCACATCAAGGTGGAGCCAGCGCGCTGGTATTGGCATTGTGATCGCCTTGGCTTGCTCGTCTGGCAGGACATGCCGAGCGGCTTTCTGCCGGCGCAGTTCGTTGATCCTAATGATCAGTTCGAGGCGCTGCGTACTTCAGCGGCAACCATTGCCTACGAGCGCGAACTCGCCGCGATGGTGCGGACGCTGCGTGGCCATCCGTCGGTAGTGCTCTGGGTGCTGCACAACGAGGGCTGGGGCCAGTTCGACACCGCCCGATTGACCGCGCTCGTGCGTGGCATCGATCCCACGCGGCCCGTCGATGCGACGAGCGGTTGGCTCGACGTCGGTGAAGGTGATGTGATCGACGTGCATGACTACGCGCCAGAACCTGTAGCGCCGCAAGGCGACGGTCGCCGCGCTTCGGTGATCGGCGAATATGGCGGAATTGGTTGGCCCCAAGAGGACCATCTCTGGAACCCAACGATGCGCAACTGGGGCTATCAGACGCTGCACTCGGAGCACGCGGTGCGTGCCGCGTACACTGCAGTCACCGAAGCCATCGCCCAGAGCCAGCGGGATCATGGGATCTGCGCCGCAATTTACACACAGACAACCGATGTCGAAGGCGAGGTGAACGGCTTACTCACCTATGACCGGCGTGTCGAGAAGCTGCCTCGGGCATGGCTTGCGGAGCTGCATGCGCGTGCAGGGCCAAGTACTGAGAGCGAGTAGCAGATAGTCCTGCGCGCGAGCATGTTCCTTTTACAGCATTCGACTGCGATTGATTGTTCGAGGGGAGAAAAACATGATCAAAGGTGTTCACCACACAGCCTTTTCCACCCCGGATATGGACCGGGCCTTGCATTTTTATTGCGATCTGTTGGGTGCCGAAAAACTGAGTGACGGACGTTGGGGGCCAGGCAATGAGCCTGTCAACCGGGTCCTGGGTCTGCCTGATACCGGAGGTCGCTCAGCAATACTCAGACTCGGCAATCTCCATCTGGAACTGTGGCAATTCGAAGTGCCGAAGCCGCCTTCACGTGAGGCACGTCCACCCGCCTCCAATCTCGGCCTGACTCATATCTGTCTTGAAGTGGATGATGTGGATGCTGAATTCGAACGGTTACGTAAGGCCGGCATCCACTTCCACACGGAGCCAGGTACTTTCGGCAATCGGCGCGCCACTTACGGACGCGACCCGGATGGCAACATTTTCGAGATCCTTCAGGAACTCGGCGCGTGAGGACACATACATGAACACTCTCAACTCAAACAAGCCTGTAAACGAGCGCTGCCCGGGTATGAGTTATCAGGACATCGTGAAATCTGATTTCAAACGTGCGCCCGATGGTAGCGTCCCTGCGGTGCTCCGCCCGGTGATCGACAAAACACTGCCGACGACTGATATCCCGTTCGAACGTTATGTTAGCCAGGCGTGGTTTGATCTCGAGATGGAGCAGGTCTGGGCGAGGACCTGGCAGATGGCCTGTCGCCTCGAGCATCTGCAGCAACTAGGCGACTATTTCGTTTATGACGTCGGCTATTGGTCGATTGTCATCGTAAAGACCGAAACAGGCATACGTGGTTACTACAACTCCTGTTTGCATCGCGGTACCAAGCTGAAGCCGTCGAATTCAAGCGGATTTACCGGCAACCAGATCCAGTGCCCGTACCACGCCTGGACATGGAGCCTCACTGGGGAACTGATGAACGTCCCCTGTGCCTGGGAGTTCGAGCATCTCGACTACGGTGCTAACCGATTGCCTGAGGTGCGTGTGGACACCTGGGCGGGGTTCGTCTTCATCAACCTGAACCCGGATGCAATGCCGCTCATGGCCTATCTTGAGGTGATTCCGGAGCACTTCAGTCATTGGTGGCCGTTCGACGACTGGTACGTGGTGTCGCACGTGGAGAAGGAGCTGTCATGCAACTGGAAAACAGCGCAGGAAGCGTTCATGGAGGCTTACCACACACCGTTTGTTCATCCCGAACTCACCAAGGTGGTAGGCGACTGGAACATGCAACATGACATCTACGGGCCACACACCAGTCGTGACCTGTGTGCCATGGCGGTGACGAGCCCGAGCCGACCGCACGCGATTTCGCAGGAGGAGATGCTTGAGAACCGGCTGGCCGGTGGTCCGCAAACCAAGGCCAAGGGGGTGATACCGCCGGGTCAGTCGGCGCGAAGCGTGATCGCCGCGCGGATGCGGAAAGATACATTGAGGAAGTATGGCAAGGACCTCTCCTATCTTTCCGATGCGGAATGTATCGACTCCCTCAAGTACAACCTGTTCCCGAACCTCTTCATCTACGGCGGGCCCGGATTGCCACAGCTCCATCGTGTCCGGCCCGTTGGCAATGACCCGCACCACTGCATCATGGAGTTCATTCGCTTGATGCCAAAACCCAGAGGTGAACCGGGTCCGGAACCCGCTCCCGTGATTCGACTGCGCGAAGATCAATCGTTCGCGACGGTGGAAGGGGTGGACGCGTTCTCGTCGAGAGTGCTGGATCAGGATACGAACAACCTGCGCTGGCAACATGAAGGTATGCGCACCAGTCGCAAGAAACATGAGTCGTTGTCGAGTTATCAGGAATCCAGGATCAGACACTTCCACATGACTCTGGAACGCTACATGAGTGCGGACGCAGGCCCCTAAGCGGTGGCTGGAGAGAGGGCAACAACGATCAGTGAATGGCTCTCCGTGAGGAGGGTTGAGGGGTCATGGCGAAGACGGTTACGTCCGGCGAATCCGCTGAGGCCCTCTTCCGGAAGCATCCGGGATGGCAGCCTCTTCTCGCAGACCTGTATCGATTGCTGCAGAAGTGCTCTCTTGGAGAGACCGTTCGCTGGGGGGTTCCCACCTGAATGTTGCAGGGCTCGCCGGTCGTTTCGCTGGTGGCGTTCAAAGCTTATGCGGGCTCCTTTTTTGCTTCGGACCGAATCATTGAATCTCCTGGCACAACGGTCGCACATCGACTGCGTTTCTGCACTTGCGCTAACAGCGACAAGACCGGCCATCGGCCGGCGCTATCGGGCATGGAACACTTCATGTTCCATGGGAGGCTGCTTTGTCAGAAGTCTGCTAAATCAGGTCCGCTGGAACCCGGCACCATCTCGACCGCTGTGTGTACAGGTACAGGCAGAGCACGGCAAACACACCGTGCAGAACGACATCAATGAAGAGTTCATCGGCGATCCCTGCGAGTTTTTGGTGCGGTGCAGCATTGTGCACGCTTTCGGTTATCTGGATTGCGGCCTTCTCGGTTCGACGTTCTTTGTGACGCGGATCTCGCCAGGTATTGAGTGAGAAGATGCGCCGGTTTTACACAAATTAAACAACTGGATGGCCACTTCCTGTCTGGACGCTACCAAACTACACAGTTATTCTGCGGTTCGACCCGATTTTTCCGGATCGGAACCGCGCCCGACAAACATGCCCTCAAAGCTTCCATTACAGGATCTGCTCGCTGATGTTTGAAGCACTGATGGCCACGATGTCGGAATCCGCGTTCTGGGCGTCAGTCGCCCAGATCATCATGATTGACATCCTGCTCGGTGGAGACAACGCGGTTGTTATCGCACTTGCCTGTCGGAACCTTCCCGAAGAACAGCGTCGCAAAGGAATTGCCTGGGGCGTGGCCGGTGCCATTGGCCTGCGGGTCGTACTGATCTTCTTTGCCATTCAACTCCTCGCACTGCCTTTCCTCAACATTGTCGGCGCGTTGCTGCTGCTCTGGATCGGGGTGAAGCTACTCGATTGTGGCGCTGAAGGTGAACACCAGGTGGCGTCCTGCACAACGCTGTTCGGCGCAGTGAAAACCATCATCATTGCCGATGCGGTCATGAGCCTCGATAACGTCGTGGCCGTTGCCGGCGCCGCACACGGCAACATGTATTTGGTCGTCTTCGGCATTGCCTTCAGCATTCCAATCATCCTTTTCGGCAGCCACTTTGTGATGCGGCTGATGGACCGCTTCCCGATGGTCATTACCCTCGGAGCTGGCCTGCTCGGCTGGATTGCCGGTCAGATGATTCTCAACGATGCGCTCATCAAGCCCATGTCACAGGATCTACCCGGTTGGGTACCGGTACTCTGCTCCCTCGCCGGAGCACTGTTCGTCGTCGGGGTCGGCAAGATGCGTAGCCGGCGCCGGGATGACACCATCCAGGAAGTTTCACTGCTCTCCAACGTCAATCCGCCTACTGGCCGACCACAGCGGGTTCGGGTTTGACCCTCAAGGTTCTGGTCGCCGTCGATGGTTCGTCGTACGGCATCGCAGCCGTTGATCATGTACTCAAGCTTGCGGCCTCCGGTTGTGCGGTGGAGATTGCGCTTCTGACCGTACAGATCCCTCTGGACACCGGACACATCAGACGGTTCATCGCGCGTGACGCGCTCGAATCGCATTACCGCGATGCCGGCAACCAGGCGCTCGCGGGTGCGATTACCCGCGTGGAAAAGGCTGGGCAGAACTGCTCAC
>VGVE01000061.1 GCA_016874135.1 Gammaproteobacteria bacterium
AGCCCCAGCGGTGCCGACTGGGCTCGGCAGTGGACGACTCGGCAACTTCGCCAATACTGAATTGCCCGGCAGGGTCACGGACTCGGCATTCGGTTTTCACTATCCGTGTTCCGCTGATGCGATCAACGCCATCACGTTCACTTGCACCGGCGAATACGAGACTGTGGCCCGACACGTCTCGCCGCTGTACCAGGCGTTCGCGGAGGGAATGGTGCTGTTCGTGCTGGTCTGGCTAGTGGCGCTGAAGTCGCGCCCTGCCGCCGTGGTCTCCGGTGTGTTTGTCGCTGGCTATGGTGTGCTCCGGCTCTTCACCGAATACTTCCGGTTGCCGGACGCCCATATCGGCTACCTTGCAGGAGACTGGCTGACACTCGGCCAGATCTACTCGTTGCCGATGGTGATTGCGGGCGTGGTGTTGATCCTTTACGGTCGCCGCTTCTCGCGCTGAGATGGCGCGCTGAGAGTGCGCGTTGAGAGGGAAGGACGATGAAACAGTATCTTGATCTCATGCGAGACGTCCGTGAAAACGGCGTGTTCCGCGGTGACCGAACCGGTACAGGCACCTATTCGGTTTTTGGACGGCAGATGCGGTTCGATCTGTCTGAAGGGTTCCCGCTGATCACCACGAAGAAGATGTTCCTGCGCGGCATCATCCACGAGTTACTGTGGTTCCTCTCCGGTGATACCAACATCAACTACCTCACCGAACACGATGTGCACATCTGGGACGAGTGGGCAGATGAACAGGGCGAACTGGGCCCGGTTTATGGCGTGCAGTGGCGCAGTTGGCGCGCCCCCGATGGCCAGACCATCGACCAGATCGGTCGGGTGCTGAAAGACCTGAAACAGAATCCGTATTCACGCCGACATATCGTCAGTGCCTGGAACGTGGCGGAGGTAGACCAGATGGCACTGCCGCCATGCCATCTGCTGTTCCAGTTCTATGTGGCGGAGGGAAAACTCTCCTGCCAGCTGTATCAGCGCAGCGCCGACATGTTTCTCGGTGTGCCTTTCAATATCGCTTCCTATGCGCTGCTCACACTGATGATCGCCCAGGTGTGTGATCTCGAGCCGGGTGAGTTTGTACATACACTGGGTGATACCCACCTCTACAGCAATCACGTCGAGCAGGCTGACAAACAGCTCGCCCGTTCGCCACATCCGCTACCAGTCATGCGACTTAACCCGGCCGTCAGGGATCTGTTCGGGTTTCGCATCGACGATTTTTCGCTGGAGAACTATGTCTGCCATGGCGCGATCAAGGCTCCGATAGCGGTCTGAACACGCGATGAGCTCCCAGTGATCGATGGTGTGCATGTCTCGCTCATCTGCGCGATGTCGTCGAATGGCGTCATTGGCAGAGGCAACATCATGCCCTGGAAACTGCATGCCGACATGCAGAACTTCCGCCGGGTCACTATGGGTAAACCAGTGGTCATGGGGCGAAAGACGTTTCAGTCCCTGAAAAAGCCCCTACCCGGACGACTCAACATCGTGCTGAGCCGAGACCGCTCGTTACGTGTCGATGGGGTCCGCACCACGGACTCTGCAAGCGAAGCCCTTGAGATTGCAAGTGCCCAATGCGAGATCGATGGGCAGGATGAACTGTTCGTCATTGGTGGCGCGGAAATCTACGCGCTCACGTTGCCACTTGCGGATCGTTTCTACCTGACGGAGATTCATGCGCAGATCGATGGCGATACCTGGTTTCCGGCATTCGACCGTAGCGCCTGGACCGAAGTAACGCGGGTCGATGTGCCCGCGAGTGACAAGGACTCACACGCAGTATCGCTGCTTCTGCTCACCCGTTCTGCCTGAGCCAGCCGCCATCCAGCGAAAGTTCACGCCAATGCGCGGTGGGCTGCGCCTCGGCGGTGTCCACCCGCCGTAGCCCCTCCATAGACCCGTCCTCACTCACCACCACCACAGGCGAAGGCGGTTGTGCTGCCTTCACGGCATACACCTCCGCCGCGGCTCGATTCGCATCACATGATCCGGAATTGAGGTCGTGAACGAGCTGTCTCGCGGCGACTGGGTCCAAGGGCGTTAGCCGCCAAGCGCGACGTGAATCGTCAATGTCCAGCAACTCAAGCAGATAGTCGCGGCTGCACACCGCGCAACTCGCGATCGCCTCAGCGACACCGAGCCACTCATCGAGAACCCGGCGGGTTTCGAGCCTGCCTGGTTGCAGATGTTCACAAGGTGAGAGACGCGGCATATGGCAAACTGCATCAGGGTCTTTCCTATCCTATCGAAACATAATCGAGTTTAAGAAGAGGGGCTGATGTCGAACTCAGCAGGCGCCGCGGTAGGCATTCTCGTCAATCCGATGTCGGGTCGTGATGTCAGGCGGTTGGCCGCGCGGGCGACTAACATGACCCACGAAGCCAAGCGTGACATCGTGGCGCGGATAGCTGCTGGCGCCGACGCGATGGGCGCGTCTGATATTTTTATTGCCAAAGAACCCTTCCGGATCGCTTCCGCTGCGCTCGAACAGATGTCGCTGCGCGCCCGGGTTCATGTGATCGAGTTTCCATTGCAACTCGATGCGCGGGATACGGAGACGGTGGTACACCGTTACCTTGAAGCGGGTGTCCGCACCATTGTTTCCCTGGGTGGCGATGGCACCAATCGCGCCATGGTGCGGGCTGCCTGCAACTACCATCTCATTCCGTTGTCCACCGGGACCAACAACGTATTCCCCATGCTGGTGGAACCCACCATCGCTGGCATGGTGGCAGCGCTGCAGGCCAGGGGCATGGTGCCGGACCATCTCAGCCGAGCAGCCAAAGTGCTGCACGTGAAGTCACCGCGGGGACAGGATGTGGGGCTTATCGATGCGGTGCTGCTCGAACGAGACCATGTGGGCAATCTGCTGCCCTTTGATGCCGGGCGGTTGCGACAGATCCTGCTGACGCGTGCCGAGCCCGATGCCATCGGCATGTCGCCGATCGGCGGATTGATTGAACCGGTTTACGCTGATGAGGATGGCGGGCTGCTCCTGCACATGGAAACACAGGAGAACCAGCGCCACGCACCGGAGGGTGCCTATGAACTTCAGGCACCGTTGTCACCAGGCTGGTTCCAGACCGTTCGCGTGAAGAGTGTGAGCCGCGTGCCGCTGGGTGTCGCCGTGCCCTTTCGGGGCAAGGGTGTGCTTGCGCTTGATGGTGATCGCGACCATCGCCTCGAAATCAACGAGACCGCGGTCGTGGAGATTCGTCGGGATGGCCCGATGCTGCTCGATGTGGCGGGCGCCATGCGCCATGCAGTGGCCGCGGGTATGATTGCCCGCCGTTTGTCCTGAGCCGGAAATCAACATGATCGTCAAACCCCGCATTCGCGGCTTCATCTGCACCACGGCCCATCCGACTGGCTGTGCTGCCCATGTGCAGGAGCAGATCCAGTACGTGAAAAGCCAACCTTCGCTTCGAGAAGGTGGTGCAAAGCGGGTTCTGGTGCTTGGGTGTTCCGGTGGATATGGCCTCTCGTCGCGGATCGTCTCGGCATTCGGTTGTGGCGCCGCAACGCTTGGTGTCTCTTTCGAGAAAGCGCCCGAGGAGAACCGCACAGCCACCGCGGGTTGGTACAACAACGTTGCGTTTGAAGCCGCCGCGGCACAGGAAGGGCTGTATGCGAAAACGCTTGATGGTGATGCGTTTTCCGACGCCATGAAGCAGCGAGTGATCGAGCGGATCCAGAAGGATCTCGGCCAGATTGATCTACTCGTCTACAGCCTCGCCTCTCCTGTGCGTCAGCATCCACGTACGTGTGTATTGCATCGCTCTTCGATCAAGCCGCTGGGTGAGGCGCTGCATATCAAGTCCGTGCACGTTGATCGCGGAGAGGTGATTGAAGTTGACCTTGAACCGGCAACGCCTGAAGAAACGGCGAATACCGTTGCAGTCATGGGTGGCGAAGACTGGGAGTTCTGGATCGAAGCACTCGGTTCAGCAGGGCTCCTTGCCACAGGTTTCCGCACACTGGCATTTACGTACATTGGTACCGAACTGACATGGCCGATCTACTGGGAAGGCACGCTCGGCAAAGCCAAAGAAGATCTTGATCGCGCCGCGAAAGCGATTACGCCGCGCCTGCAGGCGTTGAAAGGTGAGGCGCGAGTTGCCGTACTCAAGGCCATCGTCAGCCAGGCGTCATCTGCAATTCCGGTGGTGCCGTTGTACGTTGCACTGCTCTTCAGGGTGATGAAGGATCGTGGCCTGCATGAAGACTGCGTTCGCCACATCCAGCGAATGTTCGCGACCCAGCTGGCGAGTGGTGCCACGCTCCGGCTCGATGATGTCGGCCGGATCCGAATGGACGATGTGGAGCTGGGTGAGGAAATCCAGGCGGAAGTGCGTCGTCGTTGGGCGCTCGTGAACACCGGTAATCTGGCGGAACTGGGTGATCTCAGCGGTTTTCGCGAGGATTTCCTGCGCATCTTCGGTTTCGGCTTCAGTGGTGTTGACTACGATGCAGAAGTGGACCCGACGTTGGGGATTCCTCAGCCGGCTGCTTGATCGCGGCGCTGCACTCTCGTGGCGCAGCTGACCTACACCGACACCGGCTGAACGCCGCTTCCGCTCTCCACTGTCGCCGGACACGCTGTGCACATGGAGACCCGGCACAGTCGATTTCAGTTCGCCGTCTGGCTTTTGCGGGCGGCGGTCTTCTCGCTCTATGGCGCGCTGCTTTTCATGACACCGGCGGAAGCCTTTCCTGGTGCGGATGTTCTGACGACCACGCTCTGTGGCGTTTGGCTTGTTGCCGTTCGCCGGATCAAGGCCGCAGCCTGGGCTGAGTCCTTGTGCGTCAGCGGCTGCGGTTTCCTGGGCGTTCCGGATACGTCTGTAGCGCTCGCCGGAGCCTTCACCTTCGGGCTCTGTCATCTGGCGCTCCTTGGCTGGCGAGGTTTGCCTGGTATCAGTGCGGTGATGCTCATGCTGCTCCTGGTTCACACCAGCCCGATGCGGTCCGAAGTTGCGATTGATGCCGGGAGCATCGTGTTGTTGGGCGCAGGCGTGTTTGGTGTGGCGTGGATTGCTTACGGTCGACAAGTGACCACCTGGCAACGTCTCACCCGTGCACGCACGCGAGCGGAGCGCCTGTTGCGATATCTGCCATTAAGTGGTCTGGCCTCAAGATTCGAAGAGGATGTACCGTATTGTGAGATGCAGCGCGTCTGGCTGGTTGCCGTGTTCGTCGATCTGTCCGGGTTCACCTCAGCAACTGCCCGCTGTGTGCTTGCTGATGTGGAAGAGCTGATTCAGTCCTTTGTGACAAAGGCCACGAGTGAAGCGCGTCGGTTCGGCGGCGTGGTGATGAAGCTGATGGGCGATGGTGCGCTCGTCGTGTTTCCCGCCGCAGATTGTAACTGTCGGGGTGAAGCCGTGAGCGCTGCCATAGGGTTCGCGGGTTCGATGGTCCGACGAGAGTTCTTCTGCGGGACTGCACCGAGGCTGGAGCTCGGGGTTCGCGCCGGGGTCGCGTCTGGTGAGTGTGCCCTCGGCGATTGGAGTGCTGATGACGTACTCGACTACAGCGTAATCGGGCTGTCCATCAACATGGCGGCCCGGTTGCAGTCATCGGCGGGGGACCGGCGGATCCTGATCTATCCTCAGACGGCAATGCACCTGGATTCAGATCTACAGACAGCCGGTCGAACCTCTCTGTGGTTGAACGGGATTGGAGCTATCAATGCGACGCGGATCTGTGACCCTTTGAGCTGACATGGGCCGCAGAACGGCCTGTGGTCCGGGGAGATCCGCTCTGTTATGGTCGCGCGGTTTTTGCGGTAACCGACAGGATGGTGATGGCCAAGCTCTTTCTCGACGCAGCACGTGGACGTCCAACGCCGTGGACACCGATCTGGCTAAATCGGCAGGCTGGGCGATATATGCCGGAATACCACCAGGTCAAGGGCAAGTCACCGAGTCTTGAATTCTTCAAGGACTCGGAGCGTGCGGCACAGGCGACCCTCGATGCCCAACGTATTCTCGGGGTGGATGCCGCCATTCTGTTTGCGGACTTGTTGCCCGTACTGGAGCCGATGGGCATGCACCTCGATTATCTGGCCGGAGAAGGTCCGGTATTTTCCAATCCACTGCGAACGCTGGCTGACGTGGACAATCTGCGGGTGGTACCGGCGCATGAGGGGACGCCCTACATTAGCAATACGGTGCGCAACGTCCTCTCCGCGCTACCCAAAGAGATTGCGTTGATCGGTTTTGCCGGCGCGCCGTTTACGCTTGCCTCCTACGCCATCGAAGGCAAGGGCTCACGCAATTACGTACACGTGAAGAAGTTCATGTACCAGGCGGAAGACGTCTGGTATCGGCTCTGTGACAAGCTGGTGCAACAAGTCAGTGACTATCTCGCGTTGCAGATCCGCTCCGGTGTGGATGCGGTGCAACTCTTCGACACCTGGGTCGGCAACCTCAGCCTGCATGATTTCAATCATTACGTGCGACCCTCACTGCAGAAGCTCTTACAGAGCCTGCGACAGATCGCCCCTGACGTGCCGGTGATCTACTTCGGTACGGGTAATCACCACCTGCTCGAGAGTGTTGCCGGACTTTCGCCGGATGTGATCGCATTCGACTGGCGAACGCCACTCGGATCCACCTGGTCACGTCTCGGGCTGAAAGCAGTACAAGGCAATCTTGATCCGATCGTTCTCTGCAGCACACCAGATGTCATCAGCGAAAAGGCCGGTGCGATCCTGCGTGAAGTGGGCGGACGCCCGGGACACATCTTCAATCTCGGTCACGGCATCATTCCTGAAACACCGGTGGACAACGTCCGCCACCTGGTCGAATTTGTTCACAAAGCGTCTGGACGCTGAGTCGGCCCGTGATCGCGCGCCGCAGAATCTGGGTGGCAGGATTCCGGATCGCCTTCGTTGCAGTGACCTGGCTGGCGCTGACACCTGAGCCGCCTAAGGCGATTTCGGGCATAAGCGACGTTTTGCTGCACGCTATTGCATTCGCCGTTCTTACTTTTTTGCTGGCAGAGGCGCACTTTTCGCAGCGTTTGTTGTGGCCGATGCTGCTCATGGCGTTGTATGGTCCTCTTATTGAGGTACTGCAAGGCGCGTTCTTCGAACGCGCCGCGGAATTGAAGGACTTCTGGGTGGATCTGGTGGGTATCGCCATCGGTGCCGGGCTTTTTCGCTTGTTGGGGCAAGAGGCGAACACCTGGCTTGCTCGACTCCCTGGGGTCAGCGACCGGGAAAATTAAGCACATGGATAAACTGAACACAGGAAAAAAAAGATGCGCTAGGTAAAGAGGCTGATCTGGCTAATCGTTTTCTTGTTCGCGGGCTTGATGCTGGTGCAGATGGTCGCGTCAGAGAGCGGCGAAGTTGTGGTTCTCGCAACCCGCGGTGGCGGGGAAGAAGCGGAAGAAACCCGTCTCTGGATTGTGGATCACGAAGGAAGCCAGTACCTGCGCTCAGGGCAAGCACAGGCAGGATGGTTCACACGGCTCAAGGCCAACCCGCGGGTCGGGCTCGAACGAAGCGGGCAACGAAACGCCTTTGACGCAGTGCCCGAACCGGCAAAGCAGGCGGTGATCAATGATCTCATGCGCGCCAAATACGGCTGGGCGGATGAGTTCATCGAGATGATGTTCGGTCGCGACGATGCAACACCCATTCGCCTGGACCCCATACCGGAAGTTGATCCCTATCCCCCGCCGCCGGTAGAGGATGCGGCCATCGGCGTGATCGATGAGGTGAGCACAACCGAATAGCGGGCCGCGGCACGTTCGGCAATTCACTCGAGGTGGATGTAAAGCTCGGTGCGCAGCTCGTTCACCGGAACATCCATCGGCGTATTGAGATAGCGCTCGAAGCTCGCGGCGCTACCCATCCGTTGGCCACTCTGGGGTAACCACTACCCCATGAACCGCGCCCACGAATCGCCCAGCAAGGCATAATTGCCGTTGTGCATCGTCCGTGCATATCGACCCGCCGGCAGTGATTTCTCGATCAACGTCGCCGGCAAAACTTTGTCTTTGGGCACAGTCACGCCTGCATCTGATCGCAGCTCTTCCGGAGAAGTGGTTTCCGGATCGTCGTAGTACAGCGCGAGCACTGCAGCATCAGGACCGAAGAGTCCGGCAGGACCGGCAATCGATCCGAGTTTTGCGAATGCCTCGAAGATGCGGTTGTAAGGCCCCTGGTGAGACAGTGTTGCGAGACGTTGATGGGGAAGATTCACAATATCGACCTGCATGACGGGTGCTCCCTGTTGGTTGAAGAGGGGTTCGAGCAATCCGGGAAATGCGTTTTCGGGCGTATTGAAGTGCACTGCTGATCGCGCGCCGAGCAATGGACGATAGGCTGCGTAGAGACCCTCCGCGACCGGATTGCGGGACTTGCGAAAGGCGGAAGGCGAGCACGCGTACAAACTGCGGAACAAGCGGGTGAACGCTTCATGGGTTTCGAATCCCGCCTAGAAAGCGATCTGGATGATCGGCTCTTCTGAAGTCAGCAGGTTCGAAGCCGCGCGCTCCATGCGTAGCCGTCGGTGTAGTTCGAGTGGTGTTTCTCCGGTTAAGCCGCGAAACATCCGGTGAAAGTGGAAGGGCGAAAGCCCCGCCTGCCCAGCCAGCTCCCCGAGATCAAGCGCGCGATCCAGCGATCTGCGAATGGTGCTGACCGTGGATTCGATGACGCTTTGATAAAATGTCACGTTTGAAGTGCTCATGCCGCCGCATTGTGCGGTCAGCCCGATGCAGGCGCTTGACGAACTTTGCGGTTTACGATGGACTCATTCGGCAACGACAGGTTTGGTACTGCCTTCCGGGTACATGACGACCTTCACGCGAGCGTCCGCGCTGCGCATCGCCACCACCCGCTCTTCCATGAGGTTATAGATCAGCTCGTGGGCATCCATGGTGTCGGCGCCTCGGAAGAGTTTCGTGTGACCGCGCGCGATAACCCGATCCTCGTGCATGTCGTACAGCAGACGATCACCGAGCAATCGCGTCTTCTGGGGTTGATCGAGTGCCTCAAGTTCCGCTTGCACCGCGCTCGTACCATCCGCTTCCAGTCGGATCAGCTCGTTATTCTCGTTGAAGAACGCCAGCATACGATCGGCCTTGATGCGGTACTCACCCTGTTCAGCGATCACGTTGCCGACGTAGGTGATCTGGCGTTTGTCGAGCAGGATTTCGTAGGAGTCTGACTGGACTTCCCAGGGGCCTTCATCGACTTGGGTCTGGACGGCAGTACTTGCTTCGGTCGTGACCGCGGCAGCCGTGGATTCAGACCAGCCAATCGTGAGCGACAGGAACAGGATTGCAGTGTGCGGTGCTTTCAGCAGAGGTTTGATCGACGACATCCGACGCTCCCTCGTGCGTATCAATTGCCCGCCTCAGCCTGAGTGGCTACAGGCGGGTCGTTTCGTCGCGTTGTTCTCAGGCCGTTCATTCTAGACCGGTTTGCTGAATCGACCCTGATCGTCGGTTGACTGAATGCGACCGTTCAGCGATCAAAACCATCGGTGATTGCCCCTTGGCTCGCAGAACTGACCAGGCGGGCGTATTTCGCCAGCAATCCCCGGGTTGCGTAAGGGGCGGGACGTTTCCAGTTGGCGCGACGTGTCTTGAGCACTGCGGCTTCCACGTGCAGCGTAATTTCCCGGCTCTCGGCGTTGAGCGTGATCTTGTCTCCGTCTTCAATCAGTGCAATCGGCCCACCTTCAAAGGCCTCAGGCGTCACGTGACCGACCACAAATCCATGGGAGCCACCGGAGAAACGGCCATCGGTCAAAAGGGCCACACCCTTGGAGAGGCCGCGACCATTGATCGCCGACGTCGGGCTCAACATCTCACGCATGCCTGGTCCACCACGTGGCCCTTCATAACGAATGACCACCACATCACCTGTTTGTACTCGGCCTTCCATGATCGCCTTCATGCCGGCTTCTTCGCCGTGGAAACAACGCGCCGTTCCGGTAAACGACAACCCTTCATTGCCAGTAATTTTGGCCACCGCGCCTTCCGGCGCGAGGTTGCCGTAGAGCACGACCAGATGGCTGTCTTTCTTGATCGGGTTGGTAAAGGGCCGGACGATCTTCTGATCCTTCGGATAGTCGGTCACATTCGCGAGATTCTCGGCGAGCGTTTTGCCGGTTACCGTCAGACAGTCGCCATGCAACAGGCCAGCGTCCAGCAGGCGTTTCATCAGCGGCTGGATGCCGCCGATGCTGATCAGTTCACTCATCGCGTATTTACCAGCGGGGCGCATGTCGGCCAGAACCGGTACAGACTTGCCGATGCGGGTGAAGTCATCGAGTGACAGAGGAATGCCCGCAGCCGATGCAATGGCCAGCAGGTGCAACACGGCGTTGGTTGAGCCTTCCAGAGCAATCACCACGGTGATCGCGTTTTCGAACGCCTTGAGGTTGAGAATGTCGCTCGGGCGAATGTTCTTCTCGATGAGGTTCGCAACCGCGGCGCCGGCGTTGTAGGAGTCTCTTCTCTTGGCGTCAGAGATTGCATCCTGGGCGGAGCTGTTCGGCAGCGACAGCCCGAGCGCCTCGATGGCCGAAGCCATGGTGTTGGCGGTGTACATGCCGCCGCAGGAGCCCGGCCCCGGAATCGCCGTCTGTTCCACCTCCTTGAGTTCAGCGGCGCTGATCCGTCCCGCAGCAAAACTGCCCACCGCCTCGAACACGCTGATTACGTCACGGCGTTCTTTGCCGGGTTGAATGGTGCCGCCGTAGACGAATACGGAGGGACGGTTGAGCCTCGCCATCGCCATGGCGCAGGCGGGCATGTTCTTATCGCAGCCACCGATGGCGACAAAACCATCAAAACCCTGAGCCCCCAACACAGCCTCGATGGAGTCAGCGATCACTTCGCGGGAAACCAGCGAATAACGCATGCCCGGCGTCCCCATGGAGATGCCGTCAGAGACGGTGATGGTGTTGAATTGCACAGCCTTGGCACCGGCTTCATCGGCCCCCATCGCGGCGGCGTCTGCCAAGGTGTTGATGTGCATGTTGCAGGGCGTGACCATGCTCCAGGTGGAAGCAATACCGATCTGCGGCTTCTGGAAATCAGCCTCGGTGAAACCGACGGGATAGAGCATCGCCCGGCTCGGCGCCTGCTCGACGCCATCAACGATCCGGGATGAATAAGGACGATTCTTGGTCATGAGGATCCTAGGGTCTTGAACAACACTTTGGATTTGCGCTGCAGGTTGTAGAGCTTCTGTTTCTCCGCCGGTAGATCATCGACGCTTGCGGGCAGATAGCCCAGTTTTTCGAACCAATGGTGTGCCTGGGTGGTCAGCACGAACAGGCGTTTGAGTCCTCGGATCGCCGCCACCCGTTCAACTTCCGTGACGATGTGAGTACCTACGTTCAAACCGGGCTGATTCTGGAAGGATTCCTTCACCGCCACACAGGCGAGTTCAGCGACGTCACCGTGAGGATAAAGCGCACAGGTACCCACGACGATGCTGTCCACTTCGGCAACGAAGAAATGGTCGATTTCAGCCTCAAGGCGGTCACGTGGACGGCGTACCAATGCGCCGGTTTCTTCCAGCGGGCGA
Organism: Gammaproteobacteria bacterium; assembly: GCA_016874135.1. Classification (GTDB taxonomy): domain Bacteria; phylum Pseudomonadota; class Gammaproteobacteria; order Pseudomonadales; family Azotimanducaceae; genus SYFY01. The sequence continues at coordinate 11,567 of VGVE01000061.1, forward strand.
ATGACTTCGACAATGGCGGCAACATCGGCGGGACGCGCTGGCCGGACCAGGCCATGCAACTCTTCGCTGACCTGGGTGCCGACGCCGGCTGCGGTGAAAAGCTCGGCCAGCAAGGCCCCGTCATCCGCATAACTCACCAGATGGCCGCGGGTCACGCCGCCCCGGACTGCGCGTCCGAGGGCGCGCAGATGTGCTGCCGTGTTTTCGCTCAAAGTGGCGCTGATAACGGGATCATCGAGGCAGGCATCCAAGGCGCCTGGTTCGATACCGCTGCGGCGTTGACCGTTACCATCGACGAGGTGTGGCAGTGCGTCGAAGGTGATGAGTTTGTCGGCGTCGAGGGTAATGGCCACATCGGCAGCCAGTTCGGCAGCCGCGACGTTGAACACCTGTCCCGAGGCGGAATAGCCGAGGGGCGACAGCAGAGCCACAGCGCCGTTTTCGAGCACCGCGCGTAACTGTGCCGTCCGCACCTTGCGAACCTTGCCGGTAAAGAGGTGATCTACCCCGTCAATCACGCCTATGGGCCGCGCGGAAACGAAGTTGCCAGACACTACGGTGATGTCGGCGTTGTGCATGGGTGTTGCCGGCAGCCCCATCGAAAAGAGTGCTTCTAGGCGGCTGCGCAGTTGCCCGTTCACAGCCGCGATGTGATCCATCGTCGCTTCGTCGGTTACCCGTCGCCCGGAAACGAAGGTTGAACCTGCAACCCCGGTATCGAGTTGCTCGCGGCAACCGTGCACCACCACCAGCCGCACACCCAGCGTGTGCAGCAGGGCCAGGTCGTGAACGATGTTGGTGAGATTTGCCTGCGCAATGGCATCTGCACCGAGCAGGACGACGAAGGTCTTGCGCCGGTGAGCGCTGATGTAGGGGGTCGAATCCCGGAACCAGCGTGCGTAGGCATGGGTGTCCACAGTGTGAAATCTCTCTTCGATCTGGCGAAGTTTAACCGCGTACGCAGAACCGTTCGATGCAGGCCCCGAGGATTTCCCGCCCTGCGGCGATCTGCGCGCGGGACACGAACTCATTGGGTTGATGGGCTTGATCGATGCTGCCTGGTCCAAAGACCACCGTTTCCATGCCGAGGCTCTGGAAAAACGGGCCTTCGGTGCCAAAACCTACGGAGCGCGGTGGTTGACCACTGAGGCTGGTCAGGCTCTTCACCAGTTCGCCGGCAGGGTCTGTCGCGAACGCCGGCAGCGGCGGATAAAAAGGCCTGATCGAACACGCCGTGCCGAAGCGCTCGGCGACAGCTTCAACGCGCGTGCGCAGGGTTTCTTCGGTTGCCTCGGCGTCCATGCCGGGCAGCAGGCGCAGGTCGATCTGCAGCTCGGCGTGGCCGCAGATCCGGTTGGGGTTGTCCCCGGCATGCAGGCAGCCGAGATTGAGCGTTGGCACCTGAACGTGGAAGGCGGGATTGCGATTCTTGGCCGCAAGTTCCTGCCGCAGGCTGAGGAGCTCACTCATCACGGCGTGCATGGCATCGAGCGCGTTGTTGCCGAGGTCCGGATCGGAGGAGTGACCGGAAGCACCCTGCAGGCAGATCGATAACATCATGATGCCTTTGTGCGCAAAAACAGGCGTGAGTCCGGTCGGTTCGCCGATGATCGCTCGGGCAGCACTAGGTTCGCCGCGTTCGGCCAGCAACCGTGCGCCAGCCATTGAGCTTTCTTCATCCGATGTTGCCACCAGGATGAGCGGTGCCTTGAGCTGGCTGCGGCGGAATTGGCTCGCCGCTTCAATAGCCAGCGGGAAAAAACCTTTCATATCGCAGGCACCGAGACCAAACCAGGCATCGTCCGTCGCCTTGAGTGCAAAAGGATCGGAGTTCCACAGCTCGGGATCAAACGGAACGGTATCCGTGTGACCGGCGAGGACGAGGCCGCCGTCGCCACTTCCCAGTCGGGCAATGAGGTTGCCTTTGCCAGGTTTATCCGGCAGCGGAATCACTTCGGTGACAAAGCCCAATGGCTCGAGCCAGTTGCCGAGCGCGTTGATCACCTCGAGATTGCCCTGGTCAAGCTCGGCACGTGTGGAACTCACTGACGGCAGACCGACCAGCCTCGCCAGCATGGCTTCAAATCCCGGGGTTTTGGCTGTCACGGAACATATCCTCTGGATGACCGGATTGTAGGCGGTTTGCTGACACTGAGGATGTGTGATCTGACGCAAGCACGCGGGCCATCTGCCTTGCAAAACCCGATCGAGGGCCGTTTACTGGTCCGCGAATCAGGGACTTCCCGCAATACTGGCCTCCGATGAGTGCACGCAAGGACAACACTGCCGAAGCGCCTGCGACTGCGCGGGCCGAAACCCGCGCCGTCAAGGTGAGATTTGCTCCCCCTCCTGAAGAGCGGCGTATCGACCTGCCGCACCTGTTGGATCTTTTGGTAAAGGAAGATTTCCTGAGTCGCCGTCAGGCAGAAGATGTACTGATCGCGCCGCGTACCGAGCGTGAGCTGTCGCAACACCCCATCGAAATCGTTGCGTCGCGAGACTACGAAAACCGCAAGCAGCAAGGCGCCAAGCTCGATGGCGAAACGATGGCGGTCTGGCTCGCTGAAAAGGTCGGGCAGCCGTTCGTGTGGATCGACCCCCTCAAGATCAACGTCAAACTCGTCACCGAAATCATGTCGTATGCCTTCGCGCAACGGCACGAAATTCTGGCAATCGAAGTGACGGATGACATCGTACAGATCGCCAGCGCCCAGCCCTGGATGCACCAGTGGGAGGGCATGCTCAAGCAGACCCTTCGTGGGCGACGCATTCAGCGGTTGATCGCCAATCCGGCCGACATCAATCGCTACATGCTCGAGTTCTACACCATGGCCCGCTCAGTCTCGAAGGCTGCCGAAGCGGGCATGGAAGTATCGATGGTGACCAATTTCGAGCAACTGCTCGAGCTTGGTGCGCTCAAGTCGCCCGATGCGAACGACTCGCATGTGGTCAACATCGTCGACTGGATCCTGAACTATGCCTTTGAACAGCGGGCTAGCGACATTCACATCGAACCGCGTCGCGACAAAAGCAATGTGCGCTTTCGTATCGATGGTGTGCTGCATCCGGTGTATGAACTGCCACCAGCGGTGAATGCGGCGGTAACGAGCCGCCTGAAGATTCTTGGCCGTATGGATGTGGCTGAAAAGCACCCCCGCAGGATGGTCGCGTCAAGACCAAGCGCCCGGACGGTGATGAAGGCGAACTGCGACTGTCGACTCTGCCGACAGCGTTCGGTGAAAAGATGGTGATGCGGATCTTTGATCCGGATGTGCTGCTGCGTAACCTCCAGGAGCTTGGACTCCAGGGCGAGGACCTGAAACACTGGCAGGCGATGGCGCAGGCTAACAACGGCATCGTTCTGGTCACTGGTCCAACCGGCTCAGGCAAAACCACGACGCTGTATTCAACCCTCAAACAGCTGGCGTCGCCTGAAGTGAATGTGTGCTCCAGATCGAAATGGTGGAGCCCGCGTTCAACCAGATGAAGGTGCAACACAACATCGATGTGGGATTTGCGGATGGTGTACGTGCGTTGTTGCGGCAAGACCCGGACATCATCATGGTGGGAGAGATCCGTGATCTCGAAACCGCGGAAATGGCCATCCAAGCTGCGTTGACCGGCCACCTGGTGATTTCCACGCTGCACACCAACGACGCACCTACGGCGATTACCCGCCTTATCGATCTTGGTGTGCCGTCCTACATGCTGAAAGCGACGGTGCTGGGTGTGATGGCGCAGCGCCTGGTGCCGACGCTCTGTCCGCACTGCAAAGCAGAAGAAGCTGTTGATGAAGAAGCCTGGCATATGCTGACGCGCCCTTATCGCGTCAAACCGCCCGCAAAGATCTGTTCGCCAGTCGGTTGTCTTGAATGTCGTGATACCGGCTTCTACGGCCGCGTGGGGCTCTATGAAGTCCTGCCGATGTCAGAGTCCGAGCAGTCCCAAGTGATCCAGTCGACCGACCTTGATGCCCCTCGTGGTGCCGTGATGAAAGAAGGCATGCGCACGTTGCGTCTTGCCGGTGCGGCGAAAGTGGCGGCAGGTCTGACCACCATCAATGAGGTGTTGCGCGTCGTTCCCATATCCCATGGCTGAACGGTCATCTGTTGTCCTGCCGTCCGAACTCCTTGCCGCAGCGCTCAGGCATCGGGACGAAGCCGGACTACCACCCGATACCGCACTCGAACGAACCCTTGCGCTCTCACCCTGGGCCGCGGCTCAAGCCTTGCGTGACTCCACGTGGCTGCGCGGCGCGCTCGACAGTGGTGACTTCACCGGCCGTCCCGATGTTGCCGCTTTCGCAGAGCAGCTGCGGACCTCGCTGAGTGCGCTGACCGACATGAACCAGGTCAAGGCGCTGCTTCGTACCGAGCGCAATCGCCTGCAACTGCGGTTGATTCATCGCCATGTAAGCATGGATGCGCCCCTCAATGAGACCGTTGGCGCGGTTTCAGCCATGGCGGACGCCGTGATCGATGCGGTGCTCGATTGGTGCCACGCCTCTCTGTGTTCATCACGCAGCTTCGGCACACCACTCGATGCGGAGGGCAAGCCGCAGCGGTTGGTGGTTTTTGCGCTTGGCAAACTTGGTGCAGGCGAACTCAATCTCTCGTCTGATGTGGATCTGATCCTCGGCTACCCGGAAGCGGGAGAAACCTCGGCAGGCAAGACCTGTCAGCAGTTTTTCGTGCGCCTCGCACAGATGCTGGTGCACGCGCTGGACCCGGTGACCGTGGACGGGTTCGTGTTTCGCATCGACCTCAGGCTGCGCCCCTACGGGGATAGCGGACCGCTGGTAATGCACTTCGACGCCATGGAGTCCTACTTCGAGACGCAGGGGCGTGACTGGGAACGTTATGCCTTCATCAAGGCGCGGCCCTGCGCCGGGGATGTGGTGGCCGGAGCGTTGATGTTGAAACGCCTGCAGTCCTTTGTGTACCGGCGCTATCTCGATTTTGGTGCCCTGCAATCCCTGCGGGAGATGAAAGCCCGCATCCGTGCCGAACGTCATGGGGATACGAACATCAAGCTCGGCGAAGGCGGCATCCGAGAAGTGGAGTTCGGTGTGCAGGTCATACAGCTCATCTTCGGAGGGCGTGAGCCTGCCCTGCGGCAACGTGGCCTGAAGCCGGCATTGGATGCCCTGGTTCAGACGACTCATCTATCCGCTGAGCGTGCGGCCCGGTTGTATTCGGCCTATGAATTCCTGCGTGATCTCGAACACTCGCTGCAGGCTCGGGCCGATGAACAGACACAGACATTGCCTACCGATTCGGTGTCCTGTTTGCAGGTGGCGGTGATGATGGGGTTTCAGAGCCATGATGCGCTGCTGCAGGCCCTCGACCGGCACCGGCATGAAGTCCGCACATTTTTTGATAGCGTTATCGCCCCGGTGCAAACAGCGGCAGCGCAGGATGTTGCCTGGGATGAAGTGGACACCATCGTCGAACATCTGCAACTCGGCGAAGCAGCACTCGCCACTGAAGCGCTCCGTCAGCTGCTGCAGTCCCGCGACCGTGTCAGTGTTGGCCGCGAGGGCAGGGAGCGACTCAGTGCCCTGATGCCCGGGTTGCTTGCCGATCTGCGCGGCGCAGCGGATGCGGGCACCGTGCTGACGCGGCTGGTGCCGATCCTGAGAACCGTACTCCGGCGTTCAGCCTATCTGGCGCTCCTGAACGAAAACCCTGCGGCGCGGCTGCTGCTCGTGGATCTGGTTCGCAAGAGTCGCTGGATCGGTGAGCGGCTGTGTGCGCAGCCCATGCACATGGACTCGCTGCTCGATGACCGGGATATCGACCAGCTGCCTTCACCTGCCGTCCTGCGGGCGGAGTTACAGGAACGCCTGGCGCTGGTGGCAGAAGATGATGCCGAGCGGCGCATGGACGTACTGCGCGAGTTTCGCGAGCAGTATTCCTTTCGCATCGCGACTGCGGAGCTGCGCGAGAAGCTGCCGCTGATGAAGATCAGTGACTACCACACCTTTCTCGCCGAAGCGCTGTTGCAGGAAAGCCTCGACATGGCCTGGAAGGATTGCCACGGACCAGAGCCTAAACCCTTCATCATCATTGGTTACGGCAAACTGGGCGGGCTCGAGCTTGGGCCGGATTCCGATCTCGACATCGTCTTTCTGCATGACTTCGCCGCAGAGCAGAGCCAGTGGCTCGCCCGGTTCGCACGGCGGCTGTTGCACATCCTTACGGCCAACACCTATCACGGGCCGCTGTACACCATCGATACGCGGCTGCGTCCCTCCGGCGGAGCGGGCACCATGGTATCGAGCCTGGCGGGTTTTCTGGATTATCAGGAAGAACGTGCATGGACGTGGGAACAGCAGGCGCTGGTACGGGCGAGGAGTGTGGCGGGCGACGACCCGTTGCGGGCGCGGTTCGAAACGCACCGGCGCGAGCTGCTCTGTCGGCGGCGTGATCCGGATGCACTGAAGGCGGATGTGGTCTCGATGCGCAGGCGAATGCAAGAGCACGAGCCTGTTGAAGGAGACCTCAAACGCAGTGCCGGCGGTATCGTCGATATCGAATTTATGGTGCAATACCTCGTCCTTGCGCATGCCTGCGAGCACCCTGAACTGGCCGTCTGGCCGGACAATGTGCGGATTCTCGATGCGGCTGCGGCAAGTGGCGTGCTGCCTCTGGCGACGGCCGAGGCGCTGAAAGCCGCGTATCTCGCTCTGCGCGCCGAATCCCATCGACGCGCGCTCGATCTTCCAGATCGGGCACGTGCTGAGAGGTTGCTTAAGGCCTATGAAGAGTTGGTGCGCGGTACCTGGATAACACTGTTCGGCTGAAACCGGTTGTATTGCAAGCAGATGACTGTGCTCTCGGTTTCGATAGCAGTCCCGCTGGCCGTCCCGCGGGTTAAGAACACCTGCAAGCGAGAATCAGCTCTATGACCCAAGGCAACTTCGCCGACCGCGATGGTTTCATCTGGCAGGACGGCCGGCTCGTCCCGTGGCGTGACGCGAAAATCCACGTACTCACCCATTCCTTGCACTACGGTGTTGGCGTGTTCGAAGGGGTGCGTTGTTACGATACGCCCAAAGGGCCGATGGTGTTCAGGCTCGCTGAACACACCGACCGGCTCTTCAAGTCCGCACACATCCTGGGACTGAAGATTCCCTATTCGCAGGAAGAAATCATTGCCGCCCATGTCGAGGTGCTGCGGACCAACAAACTGAATGAGGGGTATATCCGGCCGCTCGTTTTTCTCGGCAGTGAAGCCATGGGGCTGCGCGCCAAAGGGTTGTCGGTCGGAACCGTGGTCGCCGCCTGGGAGTGGCCCAACTACATGGATCCGGATTCGCGTGAGAAAGGCATCAAGGTGCGCACGTCGTCCTACACGCGCCATCACGTCAACATCACCATGTGCAAGGCCAAGGCCGTCGGCAACTACACCAACTCCATTCTGGCGCTGCACGAAGCGCTGGATGCCGGCTGTGACGAAGCGCTGCTGCTCGATCCCGAAGGGTATGTGGCGGAAGGCAGTGGTGAAAATATCTTTGTCATTCGCAAGGGCGTTCTGCATACACCTGAACTGACCTCGTGTCTGGATGGCATCACACGCGGCACCGTGTTTCAGCTGGCGGAAGAAATGGGTCTTGAAGTGCGCGAGCGACGCATCACCCGGGATGAGGTCTATATCGCTGATGAAGCTTTTTTCACCGGAACCGCAGCGGAAGTACTGCCCATTCGTGAGCTGGATGGTCGCCAGATCGGCTCGGGCCGCAGAGGGCCCATCACGGAAAAACTGCAGGCGGCCTACTTCGACCAGGTGAGAGGCAAAACGAGCGCACATCCGGAGTGGCATACCCCGGTCCGTTGACTTAACCACCCGCGACGGACTGGACGGACGAAGCGGCATGAACATTCTTGTAGTCGCGCCGGCCTGGATCGGCGATATGGTGATGACGGACACGCTGCTGCAGATCCTTCGTCGGCAGCAGGGCGTGCGTATCCAGCTATTGGCGCCGCCGGCAACGAGCGGTGTCGCAGAGCGGCTCGAAGGGGTTGCGCGGGTACATATCCTGGATGCGGCGCACGGTACGCTCTCACTCGGTGAACGGTTGCGGGTGGGGCGCATGTTACGTGGCGAAGCTTTTGATCAGGCGATCGTGCTGCCCAACAGCTTCAAGTCCGCACTGGTTCCGTGGATTGCGCGCATTCCCCGGCGAACCGGTTGGCTGGGTGAACGGCGCCGCGGTCTGCTGAATGACTGGCGTCGGCTCGACCCGGCGCAGTATCCGCTGCAGATCGAACGCTTCATGGCGCTTGGGTATGCGCCACAATCGCCTCTGGGTTCCCCGTATCCGGAACCTCGCCTCAAAAGCGATCCCGTTCTTGCCCTTGAAGTTGCGCGCTCTCTTGGACTGTCGACCGATGTGCCGGTGACGGTGTTGTGTCCAGGAGCGGAATACGGCCCCGCCAAACGCTGGCCAGCTGAACACTTTGTTTCTGTGGCGCAGCACTTTCTTGACCGCGGCGAGTCAGTGTGGCTGATGGGTGGGCCCGGAGATGTCGCGGTGTGTTCGGACATCGAGCGACGTGTCAGCCGGCCCGGTGTGTACATGCTCGCGGGCAAGACCCGTATGAGTGATGCAATCGATCTCCTCGCGCTTGCTACGCGGGTCATCTGCAACGATTCCGGGCTGATGCATGTGGCAGCCGCTGTGGGTGCACCGGTCATCGCCATTTACGGCTCCACCTCGCCGGATTTCACGCCGCCA
>VGVE01000062.1 GCA_016874135.1 Gammaproteobacteria bacterium
CATTCTTGTTCCCTCCAGAGACTGGCGCACCGGATTCTGGTTATGCATGCGCATCTTGTGGCCCTCCCGAAAAGGCCCGGTATTTTTCTGCCTGCGGCGCGATTCTAACCCCAAAGATGGGCCGCGGGCAGCGGCAAGTTTCCCATATCAAATCCGGTCTGTAACCCGGCGTACGCCGGGCAGCCTCACTCCGCCGGATCAACGCGGACACTGACCCGGAGGGTCTCGCCCGGATGGTGCCGGGTTCGGGTGCGGTAGACCTGTCCACCATACCGGTAGGCGACGTCATATCCGGACAGCTCTTCCTGTTCGCGCACTTCTTCTACGGTCTGACAAACCCGTTCCGTCTGGTAACGCACCACACCGTCATAGGTTGCCCGTCTGCGGCCGATGTCCCGGCCAATGCTGCCGCCGAGCAGGGCACCGACTGCCGTACCCACCTGCTTGTTGCGCTTCTGGTGACCAACCGCATGGCCGATGGCACCACCGATGACGGCACCAAGGATCGTCGGTGTGGCTGAACGACCACGTGGCGCGTCCTGATAGGCAACTTCCTCTTCATGGCAACGTTCCGCCGGCACCAAGTAACTCACCGTTTGGTAGATCGGCTCTGCACTCAGGACTTCCGCTTCCTCATAGTGATTGGCCATGACACAGGCAGGCAGGAGAGCGCTCGCAGTCATCAGACCCAGAACCTTGCACCCACGGCGGACAAGCTTTGTTAGCGCCGAGACTTCAGACGGAAGGTTGGATTGACCGGAAACCCGGTGTTCTCTGTTCATCATGACCTCGCCTGCTGACCTCAACCGCTCTTGTTCAGTCGTCTTCAGGTGGATCACCCGAGACTTGAGACAAGCTTACGCGCAGGCCCTGAACCTTAAATGAATGCCCCTGTTCCTGGCGCTGTGCCGGCGGGCTTTTGATCCTCCGTAGTGAACCAATCCAAGTGTGACTGTCTAAAACCTCATAGGGAACCGTTCCCGGGAGCATCATGGCGATTTCGAGTACACCACCATCAGGCAGACCACACGCCATCACATCGGCCCTCTTCCGGGGCTGGGAGCGTTTTCTGCGGGTTCTGCCGCACTTCGACGGATCAGCGGCATTGCTGATGCGCCTGATCCTCGCACCCGTGATGATCGCCGCCGGCTACGAAAAAATGCACGGCGAGAACTGGTTCCATTACGCGTTGGATACCTTCCCGTTTCCGTTCAACGTTTTGCCGGCGGAGATTTCGTGGCATCTCGCCATGTGGACCGAGTTCCTCGGCGGTATCTGCCTGCTGCTCGGTCTGGGTACACGCATTACTGCGATCGCGCTTGCCGTGACGATGTTTGTCGCCGCCTGGTCCGTTCACCTGCCGAATGGTTGGCCCGCGATCGCGCTCTCACAACCACCCGCGGTGTGTATCCCGGAATCACCCGAATACGTCGCCGGTAACGCCTGGCAACGCTATGTGCACTGTTACAACGTGAATGAACGCACGATCGAGGCGGCCAAACGCCTGCAGAAAGCCAAGGAAGTCCTGCGCCGCGAAGTGGACTTCGGATATGTCAACGGCATGGGCCCGCTGGTCAAGCTCAACAACGGCATCGAGTTCGCGACGATGTACTTTGCGATGTTGCTGGCGCTGCTCTTCATCGGCGGCGGACGTTATGTGAGTGTCGACTGGTGGCTTACCGTTCTGAAGAGGAGCTGAATGGGAGGATTCGCAAACGCGGTGCGACGCCACCAACATCTGCCTACAATGACTCTCGATCAATGATGCCCGGTTGGGATATGAGGTTTTCCGTGCCCATGCTGAAGCGGTTTCTGGTACTCGTCCTCGTGACGCTGTGGGGATGCGCTGCACCACCACAGGAAAAGGCATCGATCGACATCATCAAGAGTCCCAACGATGATCGGGAATACCGTTACCTCGAACTCCCTAACCGCCTCAAGGTGGTGCTGGTCACCGACCCGGCTTCAGACAAAAGTGCTGCCGCGCTTACCGTCTTTCGCGGCAGCAATCACGATCCGCTAAAACACCAAGGGCTTGCCCACTTTCTCGAACACATGTTGTTCATCGGTACGGAGAAGTATCCGGAGATCGATGGCTACCAGCAATTCCTCACCGCCCATGGCGGAACGTCGAACGCCTACACCGCACCGGATCACACCAACTACTTTTTTGATGTCGCACCGGACCAGTTCCCGGAAGCGCTTGACCGCTTCGCTTGGTTTTTCATTGCCCCACTACTCTCGCCTGAATACGTCGACCGCGAGAAAAACGCGGTGCACTCCGAGTATCAGATGCAGACGAAGGACGATGGCTGGCGCGGCATGAGTGCAGCCAAGCTATTGATGAACCCGGAGCACCCGCTGTCGCGGTTCAGCATCGGCAGCCTCGATACGCTTGCGGGTGACGTGCGGGGTGCGCTGGTTACGTTCTGGAGGGCGCATTACTCCGCCGACCAGATGTCCCTCGTGGTACTCGGCCCAGAATCACTCGACAGCCTGGAACAACTGGTGCGCGAACGATTCACCGCCATCGAGGATCGCAACCTCGGTCCGGACCAGTCAACGCAACCGATCTTTGCCAAAGGTAGCTTGCCTGTTCGTCTGGAGGTGAAACCCATTCAGGAAAGGCGCGAAGTCAGCTACACCTTTCTGGTGCCGTTGGTACGGCCGCATTACGAATCCAAACCCGAGTTCTACATATCAAACCTTCTCGGCCATGAAGGTCGCGGTTCATTGTTCGCAATCCTCAAATCATTCGGCTGGGTGACGGCGCTGTCGGCCACCACCGGCGATCTCGACGACGATGAATCGCAGTTTGACGTGACCGTTTCGCTGACGGCAGAAGGTGCGAAACACATCGATGAAATCACGGCATGGTTGTTTGCGCAGATCGATCTGATACGCACCGAAGGTCCGCAGGCCTGGCGGCAGAGAGAACTGGAGCTTCTCGGTGAACTCGGTTTCCGCTTCATGGAGAAAGCCACCGCCATGCGGACCGTCTACGCACTCGCCCCGGTGCTCATGCACTACCCGCCCGAGGAATTGCTGCGTAATCGTTACGTCTACCGGCGTTTTGATGCCGACCTCATCAGTGAATACCTGGGCTTACTGCAACCGGACAACGTGGCTATCCAGGTGACACTGCCTGAAGCGATCACGACAGCAGAGGAGCCGTGGTTCGGGGTGGCCTACAACAGGGTCAACGGTCCGCAGCCGATGCCGCAGCTGACGCCTGAGCAGCGCGCTATGCTGACACTGCCGGAAGCCAACCCGTTTCTGCCGGAAGATCTGACACTGGTGCAGGGTGAAGACGCCCCTAGAAATCTCTCGGCAACACCTGCTACCGAACTCTGGTTACATACCGACACCTCGTTTGGTGTGCCGAAAGCCAACCTGCGGTTCACGCTGCGTCTTGATGGCGGTATCACCACACCGGAGGACCGCGCCGCCGCCACCCTCTACGCCGATCTGGTTGCAGACGCCACCAATCAGTGGGCTTATGCGACTTTGCTCGCCGGCATGAATGCCAATGTCGGTGTGCGTCCGTCAGGCTTCCGGTTTGACGTCAGCGGTTACAACGACAAGCAACTCGAACTTACGGAGCGAGTGCTCGACACCTTCCGCACCCTGCAGATCGATCCCGAACGTTTTGCCGTTCTCAGAACCGATATCACACGCCGGCTCGAAAACGCCATTCAGGAAAAGCCCTTCATGCAATCGATGGCCGCAGTTGGTCAGGCGGTTCATGCAAGCGAATGGCCGGAACGGGCGATTGCCGCTGCACTTCGCAACATTACCCCACAGTCGCTCACCGCCTGGCGGGACCGCCGACTCGCCCGGGTTTCTTTCCTCGGACTGGCACATGGCAACCTGAAGGAAGCTGATGCCCGCGCCGTTCTCGACGCTGTGAAAAAACGATTTGCGCTAACCGCTGTCGAAACGGAACTTCCGAGGCCGGTGCAGCTGAAGACATCCGCCGCGATAGAACTGCCGATTGAGCACACGGACGCATCTCTGGTCGCGTTCATCCAGCAGCCGGATGACTCCCTGCAGAGCCGCGCCATCGCCCAGTTGGCCGCACACCTCGTCCAACAGGGCTTCTTCACAAGTTTACGCACGGAGCAACAGCTGGGTTACGCAGTCGGCATGGCCGCGCGGAGTATCGACAAACAGCCCGGCCTCCTGTTCATGGTGCAATCCCCTTCCGCGGCTCCGGCGAAAATTCTCGACGCCATCCGCATCTACGTGGAGAGCACACCGGCTGTGATCGAAGGGATGCCGGACGAAACCTTCAGTCTGCAACGCGAAGGACTATTGGTGAAACTGCTCGAAGCCGACAAAAACCTCGCCGAAAGAACTGAGCGCTACTGGACCGACATCGACGATAAGGTAGCGACTTTTGACGGCAACAAACAACTCGCCGATGTGGTGCGGCAACTGAACCGTGCGGATGTGGTGGCGTGGCTCCGGACGCTGCCTGCACGTCTCGATGCGGAGAGTCTCATCATCTCTTCGCGTGGCCGGTTTGAACCGCTACCCGCGCACGGTCAGGAGATCGGTAACGTCATCGAGTTCAAGAAGCGGTTTCAAAACGGTAAGGCGGCAGGCTCCGCCGCAGCACCGCCCCATAACGCTGGGTGACAAAACGCCGGTCGAGCAACGTGATGCGGCCATGATCCCCTTCATGGCGAATGAGCCGGCCGCAGGCCTGCACCAGCCGGATCGCAGCATCGGGTACAGCAATGTCCATGAAGGGGTTACGACCCTGATGCTCCGCCCACTCCGCCATGGCCTGATCCACCGGGTCATCTGGCACGGCGAACGGCAACTTGCAGATGATCACATGGCGGCAGTAGTCATCCGGCAGGTCGAGCCCTTCGGCAAAACTTGCGAGGCCGAAAAGGTAACTCGTCAAACCGGCGTCGATCTGCCGCCGGTGGCTGTCGAGTAACGCCTGTTTGGCGGCGTTGCCTTGGACCAGCGCCAATCGGGTGATCGTCTGCGGCAGCAGCTCAACCACACGGCGCATCTGCCGCCACGATGCAAACAACACCAGTGCACTGCGTTCCTCGCGCAAGAGATCGGGCAGAACTTCACCGATTTCATTGTTATGTGCATCCGCCTGGCGCGGGTCGGTACGCATTTGCGGCACCCGGAACGTAACGATGTTCGGGTAGTCGAAAGGACTCGGAATGTTCAGCGTCGATGCTTCAGAGCCAAGCCCCGCACGTTCGAGAAAACGATCCCAACGGCCCGCGACGGTGAGTGTGGCGCTGGTGCAGATCGCCGCATGACATCGTGACCAGAGGACATCCCGCAGCAATTCGCCCGGCTCGATCGGCGCACTGATGAGCTCATGGTCATCACCGCTCCGGTTGATCCAGCGCGCATGCATGACCGGTGGTTCATCGCCTGTCGCGAGGCTCTCCGGGGCATCGGCAAAATCGGCGAGTGTCTCCGTGATGCTCTCAACCCGCGCGATCAGCTGTCCGGCAACACCCAGCCAGTCATCCGCTTCGTGCCGGTTAGGCCAGTCTAGAGCACCGCTGGCAACTTCTGACAATTTGTCTTCGAGGCGACCCAGTTGTTCCTCGATCGCCCGCATCGGTCGGCCAGCATCACGGCACCACGTCGACAGTTCGCCGGGCACGCAGCCAAGTGGGAAACGATGCGTAGACAGGGCTTCGTCGCGGACGTCGTATTCATAGGCTGCGACACAGCTGCTGAGCGCACCGAGGCTCTCCGCCGCGCCGGCCGTTTCTGCAACGAGGCGGGTCGCGATTTGGACCAGTGCTTCCGGTCGCGAGAACCGCTGTGTCATCGTGCCAACCGAGGCGTTGAGTTGATCGAGCCAGCCCATCGTGCCTTTGATCCGGGTGCGGCTGGAAAAGTGCGACTGGGTTTTTTCCGGCAGATGATGGGCTTCATCAAAGACAAAAATGCAGTCTTCCGGTGCCGGCAGAACGACACCACCGCCGAGACTCAGGTCTGCCAGCACCAGGTCATGGTTGGCCACGACCACGTCCACACCGTCGAGGGCGCTGCGCGCTTTGAAAAACGCACACTGTGAAAAGAAGGTACAGCGGCGATTGCTGCAACCGCGGTGATCCGTGGTGATCTGTTGCCAGGCATCGTCGTCGATGCCTTCGCTCCAACTGTCGAGCTCGCCGTTCCAGGCGCCGTCGTCAAACGAATGCAGCATCTCCGTATACGTTTCGACCGGCACCGTTGCCGGTGGCTCAATCAGATGTGCGACCTGTCGGCCATCGGGTTTCAGGTTGTCATCCAGCCGCTTCAGACAGACATAGCGCCGCCGTCCCTTCGCCAGCGTGAAGGTAAATCGCAACCCGGAGTGTTCCTGCAGATCAGGCAGGTCCCGCAATACGACCTGCTCCTGCAACGCCACGGTTGCCGTGGAGATCACAACCGTTTTGTCGATGGCACGGGCCACCGGAATCGTAGCCATGCAGTACGCCGCCGTCTTGCCCGTACCGGTACCCGCTTCCACAACGGTAATCCGAGCCGATTGATCAGCCACCGTGCGGGCGATATGCGCCACCATGTCACGCTGACCGCGCCGGGCCCGGAACCCTCGCGATGTGAGCCAGCCCGAATAAGCGTCCTGGATTTCCGTCTTGATGTCGTCAGTCAGTTCGAACATGCGGGCAGGATAAAACAAACGTGGATGGATCTGATTGATCAGACCGTTCCAAGAACCATCATAAGCCCAATCGCCGGGCGATTTTCCTACACCGCTTTATGAGGAATGAGAGAGGAGCGAGATAAGGAGCGAGAAAGGAGCGAGAGAGCAGCGATGGGAGGTGCCCCCTCAAACACACTCGAGCAGCACTTCCACGCGACCATCCCGCAGCGCACCGCGCTCGAGTCGAACGTACTCCATGGCATCCACTACTTCGGTCTGCGTATGTGGATAGTCGGGAACCGGTCGTCGTACCGGACGCCTCATGACCGTGTCAGACGCGGCAACGCTGTAGCGCCATGGATCGATGCGGCTGCGGCCATTCATTGCCGCATACAGGTGCATCTGAGTGCCGAGGTGCAAATAGGGCTGCAGGCAGCGTGCAAACACCGTTAGCTGGGGTGCAGTGAGGTAGTGCGGGTAGTCCCACAACAGGCAGTAATCGATCACGCCCTCACCTATGAAAGCCAGTCGCTCTTCGAAGAGTCGTGCGGCCACAGCGAGATCGTCGCCGGCGGGAATGCAGAGTTCAGTCAAAAAATCGCTGCAGTAGATCCGGCAACGGTAGTCACTGAAATACTGCACCGTCTCTGCACTGGCGCCACCGAGGTCGAGAACGGTGAAAGAGCGACCAGAATCCAGCCGTTCGAACCAGCGCTGCAGCAACGACCCGGCATCGCGTTCCCCTTGCAGCGGCAGACCAACCAGCCGGGAAGCAGCCAGGTCCGCCGCAGGCGTGGCCATGAACTACGACGCGCCGGAAGCAGATCAGGAAGCAGCGCGATTGATGGCGGCTTCGACGGTGGACCCGGAACGGCCGGATCGCTCGCTGGCCTTGTCGCCGAAATCCATATCGATCATGCCCTTGAACCGGGCACCGTCTTCGACCAGTACGCGCGGCGCCGTGATGTTGCCTCGCACACGCCCCGAGCTGCCGATGACCACCCGTTCGATGCCGACGACATCACCAACCACCTCACCCTCGATACGCACCAGCTTCGCCGTGAGATTCGCGTAGGCAGAACCAGAAGGTCCGATCGTCAGATCGTGTTTTTCGAGGCGGATCGTGCCTTCAACCCGTCCTTCAACCAGCAGGTTTTCGCCGCCGGAAATGTCGCCGGATACCTGGATGGTGGTGCCAATCAGGGCGGGCTTGCCGCCCTGGTTCGATACCGGGGCAACTGGTTCAGAACGCAGAGGTTCCGGTGATTTGAGCGCTACCGACGCGACATTGACGGTTGATTCGAGGCCATTTTTTTTCTTTTCGAACATTGCCATGGCTCATTCCTCCCGAGACAGGGCTTCAGTTTAGCCGTGCCTTCGGGCGAATAGCACCTCCAAACACCTGAGAATCACTGGAATCATGCCCTGGCCGACTCCCCGGGCTGTGGCGGTTACCGCAGCCGCGGGCGATGTGCCCGGGAGAATCGGTCAGTTGGCCGCCAGTTCGGCCAGGCGCTGAATGAAGGCGGGCTCGTCCAGAATGGTGATACCGAGTGTTTCGGCTTTCGCCAGTTTTGACCCTGCACCGGGGCCCGCCACCACAGTGTGTGTCTTTGCGGAAACGGAACCGGCGACCTTCGCGCCGAGCGCTTCGAGTTTATCTTTGGCGGCATCACGACTCATTGATTCCAGAGTCCCGGTCAGCACCCAGGTCTGACCGGCCAGGGGCAGGTCGCCTTCACCTCCGGCTTCGGCGGGGCTCAATTCCGGGAACGAAACACCTGCAGCGCGCAATGCAACCACGGCGTCTCGATTTTCGGGTGATCCAAAGAATGCGCCGACCCGCGACGCAACGACAGGGCCGACATCCGCTACCGCTTCAAGCGCCGTACCGTCTGCCGACATGAGTGCATCCAGAGAACCGAAATGCCGAGCCAGATTGAGTGCAGTCGCTTCGCCGACATCGCGGATACCGAGTGCGAAGATGAACCGTGGCAACGTCGTTCGCCGGCTACGGTTGATGGCTGCGAGCAGATTGTTTCCGGACTTCTCCGCCATCCGTGGCAACGCCGAAAGTGTCGCCAGATCAAGGTGAAAGAGATCAGCTGCACGCTTCACGAAGCCGCCATCTACCAGCGCGTCGATCAGCTTGTCACCAAGGCCTTCGATGTCCATGGCGCGACGGGAGGCAAAATGCAGCAAACCTTCCTTGCGCTGCGCCGCGCAGACGTTGATGCCACCTGTACATCGCGCCACAGCTTCATCCCCCGCACGTTCGACGACGCTGCCGCAAACAGGACAACTCTGCGGCAAGAGGATGGGCTGGGCGTTCGCCGTTCGTTGTTGGGCGATCACCGCCATGATCTGTGGAATGACATCACCGGCCCGCCGAATCAGTACGGTATCGCCTATGTGCAGATCGAGACGGCCGACTTCATCCATGTTGTGCAGCGTCGCGTTGCTGACCGTCACCCCACCGACAAAAACCGGGTCAAGCCGCGCGACCGGTGTGATGGAACCCGTTCGTCCGACCTGGAAATCCACGCCCACTACCCGGGTGGTGGCTTCTTCCGCTGCAAACTTGTACGCCAAAGCCCAGCGTGGTGTGCGACTCAACGCCCCAAGTTGGCGCTGTAAAGGAAGTGAATCGACTTTGAGCACCGCACCGTCGATGTCATAGCCGAGGTTGTCGCGCTCTGCTTCCAGACGCTTGAGATAGACCATCGCAGCCTCGGCATCAGCGACCCGCTCGACGTGTGGATTGACGCGCAATCGCCAACGCTTGAACGCCTGCAGCACCTCGAAATGTGACTCCGGTTGCCATCCGCCTTCGGCCCAACCGAGACTGTAACAGTACATCGAGAGTGGCCGCGCGGCCGTCAGTACGGGATCGAGCTGCCGCAGTGAACCTGCCGCACCGTTGCGCGGGTTAACCAGCGTTTTCTCTCCTCGCTCCCGTGCCCGTTGGTTGAACGACTCAAAGTCGCGGTGCGACATGTAGATTTCGCCACGTACTTCGAAGCGCTGCGGAAAGTCCCTGCCATCGAGACGCAGCGGTACCGTATTGATGGTGCGCACGTTGGCCGTGACATCTTCGCCACGTTCACCGTCGCCCCGTGTGGCCGCTTGCGCGAGTCGACCCTCTTCATAAACCAGGGCTACTGCCACGCCATCGATCTTGGGCTCACACGTGAAGGTGAGTGATGCAGAATCTCCTGCCAAACGCCGTGTCCGCGTCATCCAGTCGGCGATACCGCTGGCCTCTGTCGTCTTGTCGAGGGACAACATCGGTTCACGATGCACCACTTCAGTAAATCCGCTTCCCGGCGCGGAACCGACCCGCTGGGAGGGAGATTCGGGCGTGATCAATTCCGGATGGGCAGTCTCGAGTGCGATCAGCTCATCAAAAAGATGATCGTATTCGGCGTCGGCGATTTCCGGCGTGTCGAGGACGTGATAACGCCAAGCGTGGTGTTCAATCAGGCGCCTGAGTTCAAGCACCCGATATGAATCCGCCACGGAGATACCCGGTCAGGCGCGGCGAGAGAGACGACGCCGAGCGTAATCGGCGATACGTTCGCGGTAATGATCGAACGTCTGAGTGGTGACCACCGACCGGTTTTCATCCTTGATGTCACACTTCAAGCCCTTGGCAACTTCACTCAGGACCCGACGCATGTCGTCAAAGGTACGCACCGGATGGTCGAGACCTTCCAGCTGCATGAAAAAAACGATGCCCGGCACTTTCAACGTCGCCATGTTGGCAAAGTCGAACATACCTGGATTGACAGCGTTGGCGATGCTGTACAACGATATCTTGCTGCCCGGATCCATGCGATGAAAGATCGACATCTCACCGGGCCTGATACCTTTTTTGCGGAATATCTCCAGCAGGTCGGTCCCGTTGATCCCGTTGCCGGCGCGCGCCATGAGATAGAAGCTGATGACCGTGGTTTCATCGACGGCGCTTTCCACCTCTTCGGCAACAACACCTTCTTCGACCCGGTCACGCAGGCTTTCACGTTTTGTCACTGCTTTGGGTGTTGCCGACACACTGACTTCGGCCACCCGCGAGCGCGGCATGGCCGGTTCGCGCCGCACCGTCGCGGGCTGCGTCTCGACTGCAACATCACGCGAACCACCACCGCGCAGCCCGTTCGCGAGACCTGGCAGGAATTCCTGGCGGGATTCCTGTCGCGGCTCCTTTCTGGCCATCGCCGCTTCAATCGTCGACTGCCCGTTAGCGCCCGCATGATAACCATTACGGTACTTGGCCCCGTGGCTCCGCGCTGCGGTGGACAAGGATGTGCCGTTACGGGTGTCCTTGCGATTCTCTGTAGTCAGCACGTCATCAGCGCCGAGCAACTCTGCACTCACACTGGATGGCACCAACCGACCCGGACGAATCTCGTCCGTCGGGGTCATCAGTATCGGAGGGCTTCCGGGTGCTTGAGCGCGGTCATTGCGGGCAATGACGCGGGCTCCACCGTTCGGCAATTCGGACGGGTAGCGATCATCCGCATCAGCGTCATCCAGCAAGCTGTCGTGGATGATGTCCATGCGAATCGTATCGCGGCGACTGCGCAAAGCGATCCAGACACCGTGGACGATCACGGCGACGATCATCACACCGCCCGCGATAAGAATCAGCGACTTGATATCCATCTTGTTTCAGCGGCTCCTTCGGTCACGTTCTGTGACCCGGACACATTCAACCCCTCAAACCGCAGCAAGCGCTACGGCTTCACCCACGTCCACACTGACAAGCCGGCTCACGCCGGGCTCGTTCATGGTGACACCCATGAGATGATCGGCCGCTTCCATCGTGATCTTGTTATGGGTTATGACGATGAACTGCACTTCCGATGACATCTCCCTGATCAGCTCCGCATAGCGGCCGACATTGGCGTCATCGAGCGGTGCATCCACTTCGTCCAGCAAGCAAACGGGGCTTGGGTTGAGGTGGAAAATGGCAAAAATCAGCGATATGGCCGTCATTGCCTTTTCACCGCCCGACAGCAAATGCACGCTCGTGTTGCGTTTGCCCGGTGGCCGCGCCATCAGCGTGACCCCCGTGTCGAGCCAGTCCTCCCCCGTCAGTTCCAGGTAGGCGTGTCCTCCGCCAAACACCTTCGGAAACAGTTCCCCCAGCTTTTTATTGACTGTTTCGAAGGTCTCTTTGAATCGGACCCGGGTCTCGCGATCAATTTTACGCATAGCTTCGCGCAATGTCGCAAGTGCCTGTTCAAGGTCCTCGTTCTGTGCATCCAGATAGGCCTTCCGTTCCGACTCCGTCCGGAACTCGTCGATGGCTGCGAGGTTGATTGCCCCGAGCCGTTCGATGCGCCGCTGGATGGCATCCAGGTTCTCTTGCCAGACCGACTGGTTTGCCTCTTCAGGCATGTTTGCACGAACCGTTTCCAG
This sequence comes from Gammaproteobacteria bacterium, assembly GCA_016874135.1. Classification (GTDB taxonomy): domain Bacteria; phylum Pseudomonadota; class Gammaproteobacteria; order Pseudomonadales; family Azotimanducaceae; genus SYFY01. The sequence continues at coordinate 12,068 of VGVE01000062.1, forward strand.
TTCCCGACCGGTCGAAGCGATCTTTTCGAGAATATTCTTTTCAGTGACGACAAGCCCTTCATGGCCAATGCGGGCTTCTTCCAGCGTTTCACGCAGGGTAGATATCCGTGCCTCGGCACCATGCCGGGCGGTTTCGAGTGTACGCACTGTTGAGTCCAGCTCTTCAAGGGCGAGCCTGATCGTCTTCAGTTCGCCTTCGACCTCGGTGCGTAACGTCAGTTTTTCTTCAAGGCCACGGCGCAGCTCCGGAATGGGCTGCCGGGACTGCTCTATACCGCTGCGCAAAGTGTCCGACTGCAGGGCCAGGTCTTTCAGCTGCTGCTGCATGCGCGATCGTGCGGTTTCCGCAGCGTCATGCCGTGAGCGGAGTGCCGCAAGATCCGCATTGACGCCGTGATAAGCATCCCGCGCCTGGCGGGCTGACTGCCGTGCTTCGGCGATTCGCTCCTCGATCTTCTGTCTTTCAGTCAGAACGTCATCACGTTGGATGTTGATCTCGGTGCGACGCGATTCCACCGCCACCATGGTTTCCTGCGCTGCGAGCAACCTCTGGGATTCATCTGTCGTCTGCGCGCCAAGCTCATCCAGCTCCGCCTGGATTCTGGCCCGGCGACGTTCAGCTTCCTGCTGCTGCACTTCCCGTACCCGCGCTTCGCTGCGTCGCTCCGACAACGTTCCGGAGAGGACCGCGCTCTGCCGCTGCAACAGTTCACGCTCGCCTTCCAACTGACTGATGCGCTCGCGGTGCTCGAGCAGACCAGCTTCGAGCACGCCGAGCGCACCTTCCGACTCTTCGACCTTGAGGCTCAGAATCTCGATTTCCTGACCGCGCTGGATCACCCCACTTTGGGCATCGGCTTCTGGTGCAACCGTAATCCAGTCACTGCCGACCCAGACACCATCGCGGGTGATGATCGATTCGTGCGCTGCCAGGCGTCTGCGACAACCCATCGCCACCTCAAGAGATTCGGCCGCAAACACACCACCGAGCAACGAACCGAGGTTGTCGCCCTGGTTGCGGAGCAGGCTTTCGAGCAGCGGCAGATCCTGGGCCAGTCGCGACTCTGCCGAAGTTTCTGCAGCAGCCGTTTTTTCAATGAGCGCGAGATCGCTGGCAGCATCGACACCAATGGCCACGGCGTACTGGTCGAGATCATCCACCACGACACCGTGGAGGAATGCGCCCAGAACTGTCTCGAGCGCCCGCTCCCAGCCATTCACAACTGCAAGGCTTTCGCCGATGCGCGAGCGACCGGAGAGCCCCTGGCCCACCAGCCAGGCTTCGTGTCTCGACTTGTCACGACCGAGAGCTGCGGCCTGCACGGCCTCAAGACTCGCAAGGTCCTGGCGCAGCGATTGCGCATTCGCGCGTGCACCTTCGAGCGTCTTTTCCGTCTGCCGCAGTGCATCGCGGGCGTCCACCAGGCCAAGACGACTCTCTTCTGCGGCGCCGTCCACGTTTTCCTTTTCCGCATCAAGCCCCACGATTGCCGCTTGCAGCTCTTCTGATTCCTGCTGTGGCAGGTCTACGATGCCCGCCAGATCAAGGGCCAGGCTCTCCCGGCGTCTGCTCTGGCGTTCGAGCAGCTGCTGAAAGTGTTCGATGCGTGAGCGCTGCACATCGAGCTGGCGCGAGTTTTCATTGAAGCGCTGATTGATCTCTTCGGCTCGACGCAGCACTTCGCGGTGGGTGCGCTCGACCTCTTCCAGCTTGAGCTGGGCTTGCCGCTCTACAGCCTGGGCGGCTTCTACACGCGGCGTCTGATCGCCGAGCTCTGCACCGAGCGCCTCGAGTAGCTGCTCATCCGCGGCCAGTTGACCCTGCATTTCTTCTACGCGACGGGTGACCCCTTCGAGATCCAGTTCAAGCTGACTGGCGCGACGGGTACTGAAGTCGATGGTTTCTTCCGCACGGGAGATTTCCGAACCGAGCTGATAGAAGCGGCCTTGTACACGGTTGAAGGCCTCGGACTGGTCCGCATGTTCCGCCCGGACCGTGTCGATCTCGGTTTCAATACGTCGGTACTCGGTATTGGCAGCTTCCAGCTCGACCCGCGACTGCTGGATTTTGCGGTTCAGTTCGGCCAGTTCACCGGCAAGCGCGATGTGCCGAAGCGTGTACAGCTCCGCTGCAGTCTTCGACTCTTCTTCCTTCAGCTCACGATATCGTTCCGCTGCCTTCGCCTGCCGCTGTAACCGGTCGAGCTGCTTGCCAAGCTCTTCCCGGATGTCCCTCAGACGCGCCAGGTTTTCCGATGTGTGTTTGATCATGTTTTCCGTCTCGCGCCTGCGTTCCCGGTATTTGGAAATCCCTGCGGCTTCTTCGAGATAACCTCGTAGCTCATCGGGTTTGGCTTCGACCAGCTGGCTGATCATGCCCTGCTCGATGATGGAGTAGCTGCGTGGCCCGAACCCGGTACCGAGGAACACATCCTGGATGTCGCGTCGCCGGCACTTAATGCCGTTCAGGAAATAGGTGGACTTGGGATCCCGATTGACCTCGCGGCGAATCGCGATTTCCGCATAGGCGGCATACTGTCCACCGACCCGGCCATCCGTATTGTCAAACAGGAGTTCGACGCTTGCGGACACAGTGGGTTTACGGCCGGCTGAACCATTGAAGATAACGTCGGTGCTGGTTTCACCGCGTATCTGCCGGGCGGAGCTCTCGCCCATCACCCAGCGGACAGCATCGATTACGTTGGACTTGCCACATCCGTTGGGGCCGACGACTGCACTGAGGCTGCCGGGCAGGATGACCGTGGTGGCATCCACAAACGACTTGAAACCCGAGAGTTTGATCTGCGTCAGTCGCATGCAGAGAGCCGACACCGGGGAAGTTGGAAAGCGCGGTAGTCTAAATGAAACATCAAGTGAGCTGCATTCATTTTTCCTGGTTGTCGAACCTTGATGAATTCCCGCCAGGCGGTGCCAGCTCTGCTTCAAGTCGTACTGCTTCTTTCATGGAGACAACGACAACCGGGGGCGATGTCCAGCTCCAGTCGCCAGGACCCGCCGCCGGTTGACCACTGAGACTGATGCGCACGACCACTTCAACCTGGTCCGCCTTTGAAAGCGGATTCGCAGGGTTCATCGAAGCCAGATCATCCAGTCGCACGTCGATAGGTACGAGCTGCGCTGAGTGCTGCGCCACCGCATAGGGCATGCCGCCACCCACCGGACGCGCGATGACAAAAAGAGTGGCCTCGGGTGGTACTGGTGCCGATGCCCGCACGGACACATCGATTGTTGGCAGCGTTACCGGTACGTGCGCCCTGACCTGCTGGATGAAGTTCTGCAGCGCTGCCTGCCTTTCCGGTTCAAGTGGCACAGTCTGAGCGCGGTAGAGCAGTTTCAGCGCACCTTCAAAATCACCTTTGCGGGCCTTCTCCACCGAAAGCAGCTGGAGAACTGCATAGTTCGCCGGATCCCGCTCAAGAATGCTCTCTGCGAGCTGGATGCTCTCCGCATCGACGTTCCCTTCGGCAGCCAGATAACGCGCCTGCAACCAGTACGTTTCGATGGCGAGGTCATGGCCGACAATCGTCTTCGCTTTCGAAAAAGCCTCCGCCGCACGCGCGTGTTTCTGTTGCCTGAGAAGGACATGCCCGAGCAGGTACCAGCTTTCCGCTTCCTCAGGGCGGCGCTCCACCCGGGCTTCGAGCCGGGTAAGCCACTCATCCATGCGCGGATCACCATCGGGAAGTTCCAGCACTTCGCGAGCGTTGCGCAGCTGCTCCGCTTCCGGATTGCCAATCGCGCCATAAACAAGGAAGGCGATCAGCGGCATACCAACGGCCAAGACCAACGCCGGCCAACGCGACGGCGCGACCGTTTCCGCACCGCTTTCCGCAGCCACTAGGCCTTCGGCCACAATACGGGTCTCGTCGAGCAGCGATGCGTCGAGTTCCGTACGCAGCGCCTCGGCCGTATCCGCATCCGCCTCCCCGGTACTGATCTCGCGATCAAGCTCGTTGCGGCGCGATTGATACAGTGTGGTCAGCACCCGTAGTCGATTTGCTTGGGAAGACGTGTCCCCTGCACGAGTACGCGGCCACAGAAACAGGAGACCCGCAGCCGCTGACAGGATCACACACGCAAGAAGGAAACCACCGGTCAAACGGACTTCTCCTTTGGCTCTTCAGACTGTGGGTTGTATGCCTTTGGTGCTTCACCCATTGATGCGCCCAAGGCAACATCACCCCGGAGCACTCGAAGCTGCGCTTCCTCTGCTGGCGAGAGGTTCAACACCACTTCGCGACGTGTGAACCGGCGCAGCATCACAACGCCAATGCCGAGTGCAATCAGAGGCAGCAGCCAGAGCAGCGCGGTGTAAGGATTGAAGGGCGGGTCGTACAACACAAACTCGCCGTAGCGGTCGACCAGAAACTGCCGGATTTCATGATCACTGCGGCCTTCTTCGATGAGCAGCCGGTACACCGTATTGCGCAGGTCGTGGGCAATCGGCGCATCACTGCCGGCGAGGTTGGTGTTTTGGCACTTGGGGCAGCGGAGTTCGTCGATCAGCGCGTAATAACGCCGCTCGAGCGCTTCATCGGTAAAGACATGAACTTCGACCGTCGACGCTGCGAAAACCTCAAATGAAACGGCAATCAACACCACCAGCAACAGTGGCTTCATGAACCACCTGCGCCCATCTGTCGAAGCCGCGGTTCCAATTCATCACGCCAGATGCGCTGATTAACCTCCCCTACCCGCTTGTAGACGATGTTGCCCTGCGCATCGAGTAGAAAACTCTCCGGCGCGCCGTACACGCCCAACTCAACACCGATACGACCATCACGATCCTGCAGGTTGAAGCTGTAGGGGTCGCCGAATCGTGCCAGCCACTGCATGGCGAGCGCGGGATCGTCCTTGTAAACGATGCCGACGATCTCGAGCCCTTCACGCGCCTTGAGCACTTCGAGGAACTCATGTTCAGCCTTGCACGTCGGGCACCAGGTGGCCCAGACGCTAACCAGAAGCGGCCGCCCGAGTAGCGCGGATCGATCCACAGCCAAGGCCGGATCGTCGAGCCGTGGCGCGGAAAATTCAGGAAAGGGTTTTCCGACGAGTGGCGACGGCAGCACGCTGCGATCTTCAAGGCCAATGCCCTTGTAACCGAGAACAAGAATAGTCAGGAAGATCAGCAGCGGCAGAAAGAAACGTAACCGTTTCATGACGCCGGCATACTTCCGGCGAGCAACTCACGTGACTCACGCTCTCGTACCCGCCGATAACGTCGGTCGAGAACCGCGAGACCACCACCCAGGCCCATGAAAATCGAGCCGAACCAGATCCAGCGGACAAACGGTTTGATATGCACGCGCACCGCCCAGCCTTCACTGCCCGCAGGCTCTCCCAGCGGTTCTCCGAGGGAGATATAGAGATCCCTGAGGAAGCCCCATTCGATGGCGGCTTCGGTCATGAGATTGCCACCCGAAACGTATTGGCGTTTCTCCGGCCATAGCACGTATTCGCGGCCATCTTCCGTCACCACGAAGTGCCCTGCGCGTGCGGTGTAGTTCGGGCCTTTCACATCTTCAATGCTGACGAACCGGATCTGCCGCCCTGAGCGCTCCACGGTATCACCCGGACGCATGGCCAGATCTTTCTCTGACGACAATTCCTCCGTCAGCGCAACCCCGACCATCGACATGGCAAAGCCGAGATGAGCGATGAACATGCCGGCATAGGCGAGCGACGGTGTATGGCCACCCTTCACGCGCCGGACCAGATCCATGACATGACCCGTGGTGACCAGAACGGCAATGATCACAGCGAACCACGCGGCGACCCGCGACCAGGACAGCGTGTCAAAGAAGGTGAACACCATGCTGAGCCCGACGATTCCGCCCAAGAGGAAGGGCCAACGCAGCCCCTGAATGATTCGCGACGTGTCTGTCCTTTTCCAGTTGACCAATGGGGCAAACACGAGCAGGAGAGACAGCAGCAACATCAACGGTACGAAGAACAAATTGAAGTACGGCTTGCCGACGGAGAGTTTGTCTCCGGTTACTGCTTCATAACCAAGAGGCGCCAACGTTCCCAGCAAGACCACTGCGAGAGAGACCACGAGCAGGATGTTGTTGCCGAGAATGAATGCATCCCTTGACAACACGCTGAAAGCGGACCGGCTGCCAAGCTGCCAGGCGCGAATGCCATACAAGGTGAGTGAACCGCCGACCACCAGCACCAGGAAGATGAGAATGAACGTGCCACGTTCCGGATCCACCGCGAAAGCGTGTACCGAGGTGAGAACACCGGAACGAACGATGAATGCACCGAGCAGTGACAGCGAAAACGCAGCAATGGCCAGCAACAGAGTCCAGCTCTTGAAGATTCCACGTTTTTCGGTTGCGGCCAGTGAGTGGATCAGTGCCGTGCCGACGATCCACGGCATGAAGGACGCATTCTCCACCGGGTCCCAGAACCACCACCCGCCCCAGCCGAGTTCGTAGTAGGCCCACCAGCTTCCAAGCGCAATACCAACAGTGAGGAATGCCCACGCCACATTCGTCCAGGGTCGGGACCAACGCGCCCAGGCGGCATCCAGCCGGCCGGACAGAAGCGCCGCGATGGCGAACGAAAACGCCACAGAGAATCCCACATAACCGACATACAACATCGGCGGATGAACGATGAGGCCAAAATCCTGCAACAGCGGGTTGAGGTCCACGCCCTCCGAGGGCACAAACGGAACCGCGCGGGTAAACGGGTTGCTGGTGAAGATCAGGAACGCGAGAAATCCCGTGTTCATCAGCGCCATGACACCGATGACATGCTGGCGAAACAGCGGTGGCAGGTGCCTGGACCGCAGCGTTACTGCCAGCATCCACACCGCCATGATCAGTACCCACAGGAGGAATGAACCTTCGTGCCCGCCCCAGACCGCACTCAGTTTGTAGGCAAAGGGCAGCAGTGAGTTCGAATGTTGGGACACATAAAGCACGCTGAAATCATCTTCTGCGAACGCCAGCATCAGCATGGCGAACGCCAGCGCGGTCAACACGAACTGCCCGGCGACTAGAAATGGAAGCGTGCGTACGGTGCCCGCGAAGAGTCGCATGCGACCAAAGAGGCCGATCACTGCCATGCCAATGGCCATCACGAAGGCGAGGATGATCGCGAAGTGTCCGAGTTCGACCGTCATGATCGTCCTCGTTTTGCAGCACTACGATTCACGCTGGCCAGCACCGGTCCGATGACTGCCATGTTCACTCCGGTCGTTCCAGATGCATGCCGGCGAGCTCCGGTGGCATGTAGTTTTCATCGTGTTTGGCCAGCACCTCGCGCGCGCCAAACACACCATCGTTGCCGAGTGTGCCTTCCACGATGACACCCTGACCCTCACGGAAGAGGTCCGGCAGGATGCCTTCGTAGCGCACCGTGAACTCCGCGCCCTGACGGTCCGTCAGAACGAATGTGGACAGCATGGCGTCCCGCTGCCAACTGCCTTCGAGTACCATGCCGCCTGCGCGGATGCTGCGCTCATGT
>VGVE01000063.1 GCA_016874135.1 Gammaproteobacteria bacterium
CGAGCTCAATGCCTTCCGACTTTTTCAGATCGATGGCAATGTTGCGCTTGCCGGAGTTCTGCTGGGCGTAATATCCGGCTGCGCCGCCGATCACGGCCCCCCAGAGGCGTGTGACATCACCTTCGGGTGGTTCGACCTTGACCACGTCGGCACCCAGGTCACAGAGCATCCTGCCGGCAAATGGTCCGGCCAGTACGCGTGACATGTCGAGGACCTTGAGCCCCGCCAGCGGGGACGGCAATGGCGCACTCATAACTTCACCCTCGGTACTGGTTTAAAGCCTTGTTCGCGCAGATGACCTACTTCTCCGGGCCCATAAGGGACAGCTTCGATGAACGGCAAAATGTCGCTTTCGGATACCGCGTGGTTGCGCATCCATGTCGCACACATTTTCAGGTCAATGACACCGAAGGCGTCCAGTAACGCGGCGGAATCCGCGAGCGGTTTGTTGTCTATGTAGCTTGAACGCGGGAACGCTCCGGATTCATCACCATGCAGGACCACGACGATGGGATCCGGAGATGTGTCATTGCTTGCACCACTGAGATTGGCCATCAGGTCCATAAAGAGTGAACCCAGTTCTTCAAGGGTAATCTCGGCGATATCGACGTAATAGCGGCACGTTACGTCCTCAGCCGATAAAGCGCGCGCCGGTGTGATGGCAATCCCGAACAGCAGGCTGTATAGCACGAACCGTCGCGCCAGAAACAGGAGTTGTATCAGGAATCCTCCAGTACGAATCGTGCGCCTTTTTCGGCGATCATCACCACCGGAGCGTTGGTATTGCCGGAAGTAATGGTCGGCATGATTGAAGCGTCGATGATCCAGAGTCCATCGATGCCATGTACCTTGAGTCGATCATTCACCACTGCCGCCCGGTCGCTGCCCATTCTGCACGTGCCGACGGGATGAAAGATGGTGGTACCAAGCTGGCGTGCAGCACTGGTCAGTTCTTCTTCGGTTTGCACACTCGGACCCGGCTTGAATTCTTCCGGTTCAAAACGGGCGAGCGCTGGTGCGGCCATGATGCGCCGGGTGAACTTCAGCCCGGCTACAGCGATCGAAAGATCCTCGTCCGTGGCGAGGTAGTTGAGCCTGATTTCCGGCGCTTCGTCAGGATTGGCGGAACGGGCGCGGATATGCCCGCGGCTGGATGGGCGCAGATTGCACACAGAAGGTGTGATCGCATCAAACGGGTGCAACGGCTCACCAAACCTCTCCAGTGACAGCGGTTGCACGTGCCACTCAAGGTTGGGCGTTGACTGCATGGGATCAGAACGTGCAAACGCGCCGAGCTGCGAAGGTGGCATGGTTAGGGGACCCGTGCGCAGCGCCGCATATTCCAATGCCATCAGCGCCTTGCCGAACAGATTGCCGGCTTTGGAGTTAAGCGTGCGGGTGTTGTGCACCTTGTAGATCGTACGAATCTGTAGGTGATCCTGCAGGTTTTGCCCGACACCATCGAGGGCGTGCGTGACGGGTAGCCCGAGTGACCTGATCAGGTCAGGCTCGCCTACACCTGAACGTTGCAGCAAATGAGGTGAACCGATGGCACCTGTGGCAAGGATGACGCCTTTGCGCGCTCGAAGAGCATATCGCCCTGATTGCCGCGAGCGCACTTCCAACCGAGTTGCACGTGGCACACTGTCCCGGACTTCAAAGCCAATTCGTTCCACCAGCGTTTCGATTTCGATGCGCAGGTTGGGCCGATGTAGTGCGGGGTCGAGGAATGCACTCTTTGCGCTCCATCGCACGCCGCGGCGCTGGTTCATCTGGAAGTAGGCGGTGCCTGAATTGTCGCCGCGGTTGTACTCAGCGATTTTCGGAATGCCGCACTGCTCCGCGGCGTCGCGCCACGCATCGAGGATTTCCCAGTTAACGCGGCGTTCCTCGACGCGCAACTCGCCGCCACTGCCGTGCCACGGATCAGCGCCGTGCTGGTAGTCCTCGCTGGCTTTGAACACCGGGAGAACCTCGTCCCAACTCCAGCCGCGATTGCCGAGCGCAGCCCAGTGGTCATAGTCGCTGGCCTGACCGCGCATGTAGATCATGGCATTGATGGACGAGCAGCCGCCGAGCACTTTGCCGCGGGCATAGCCGATGGAGCGTCCGGCGAGACCTAGATCGGGCTCGGTGACATAACACCAGTCAGTGCGTGGATTGCCGATGGTGTAGAGGTAACCCACCGGCACCGGAATCCACAGGTACTTGTCGTCGGAGCCTGCTTCGATGAGAAGCACGTGTTGATCGCGATCGGCCGACAGACGGTTGGCGAGGACACATCCTGCGGTGCCGGCGCCAACGATGATGTAGTCGTATTCCATGCGGTCGAGCATACCACTGTCGTACACTCCCAATCGTCCGGGGAGGGTCGTCATGTCATCAGCATTGGCTCGTGCCGCAGCGCTTATGCCGCTCATCCGTGAACATGCGGATGAATCGGAAGCCCAGCGTCGGTTGCATTCCGCGGTGGCCACCGCTTTCGCCGCATCGGGTCTCTATCGGCTGGGTGTGCCGGTATCCGCAGGCGGGGAAGGTGGCGATCCGAAAACGCAGATTGAAGTGATCGAATGTGCCAGTGTTGCGGATGGCAGTGCCGGCTGGAACCTGATGATCGGCATCGAGAGCTTTGGGCTGATCGTGCCGGGGTTCCGCGAGTGCAAGGAGCTGGTGGCGGATCCGCTTGAAGTCATCTGCGGATCCACAGCGGCTGTAGGTACCGCCACACCGGACGACGACGGCTATCGGATCAATGGAGTTTGGCAGTTTGTCAGTGGCTGCCACAATGCCGGTCTTTTCGCGGCGACGGTGGCCAACCCGAATGGCGCCGGCAACCGCTACGCGATCCTGAACCGTGGCCAGTGGGAGATTCTTGATACCTGGCATGTGGGTGGCATGCGTGGCTCCGGATCCCATGATGTACGGGTGGTGGATGCGTGGGTGCCACGCTCGCAGATCGTCGCGCCGATTGGTGGGGTGAAGTCCGATGATCCGCTGTTACGGTTTCCGGTCGGGGCGCGCCTTGCCTATAACAAGGTGGCCGTGGCGCTGGGTATCGCCCGTCATGCTTTCGACTTTTTCGTGGAACTGGCGGAAGGCAAACAGCCGCGGTTCTCCAGTGGCAAGCTGCGTGAGAGGGTCCATGCACACGATGCGGCAGCTGAAGCCGAGGCACGCATCGTGCGCAGTCGGGCAGCTCTCATCGAACAGGTCGAGTCCATGTGGGCCAAGAACCTGCGGGGTGCAAGCATCAGTACCCGGGATCGGGCAGTCTTCCAGATCATCTGTTCCGATGGGGTGAGGGCCTGTGTCGAAGCCGTCGACCTCCTCGCCGATGCAGCGGGTACTAGTGCCAATCAGCTCGGCAGTGCGCTTGAACGTGCATCACGGGATGTGCGGGTAGTACGACAACATGCTTCTGTGGCATCACATCACATTGCGGATGGGGGGCGGGCTTTGCTGGGGTTGGCGCCGCAGGGATTGATGTTATCGGGCCTTTCGCCTACACCTTCGCCTGCAGCGACGGCTTCGGCGGAACGAGTCTCGCCTGCGAACGGGAAGGAGGGGTGATGTTTGCACGGGTGCTTATCGTTGCATGCACAATCATGTCAGGCATGGTTCTGCAGGTAGCGCAGGCTCAGACCTTTGCAGAGCGACTGGGGTATCCGGCAGGCGCGCGGGTCGTGATCCTGCATGTCGATGATGCGGGGATGTCGCATCAGTCGAATGTCGGTACCATGCGCTCACTGACTGAAGGGGTTGCTAACTCCGTCAGTCTGATGATGCCGTGCCCCTGGGTGGCGGAATTCAGAACGCTGCTCAATGCACATCCCGATCTCGATGTGGGGCTGCATCTCACGTTGACCTCTGAGTGGATGGGCTATCGCTGGGGGCCGCTGGCCTCACGGGATCAGGTCAAAGGCCTGCTCGATCCGACGGGTGCCCTTTGGCCAACGGTTGAGGCGGTTGCGAAGCACGCGTCGGCGGAAGAGGTTGAACTCGAAATCCGCGCCCAGATCGCCCACGCCCGTGCAATTGGCATTCAGCCGACACACCTTGATTCGCATATGGGTACGTTGTTCGCGCGGGATGATTTTCTCGAACGTTACATCCGTGTCGGAGCCGAAGAGAAAATACCGGTGATGTTCCCGGGTGGGCATGCAACGGCGCTCCGCGCGCAGTTAACCCAAGAAGCCAGGACTGGCGTCGCAGAGGGACGGATCGCCAAGGCACAGGCCATGGCGGAAACCGTGTGGGCGTTGGGGTTGCCGGTGCTCGACGATCTGCACAATACGAGTTATGGCTGGACGACACCCGCTGATGCAACGGCACCGGACTCGGAGCTTGTTGCGAGGAAGGTGCAGCGTTACACCGACGCGCTGCGCTCTCTGCAACCCGGAGTAACCATGGTGATCATGCACAGCACGGATTCCGACAGGAATTTCAGCTTTATCTCCGAATCGGGTCCGACGCGGCGCGGCGACATGCTGGCGATGCTGGATGCAGGGCTGCGGGATGTCATCCAATCCGAAGGCATCGTGCTGACCACCTGGCGAGAACTCGGTGAGAGGAGAAAGCGTGTTGCGCAGTGACGTCAGCGAGGCGACCTGCATCGAGGATTTGCGGCGTATGCACCGGCGCCGGGTGCCACGAATGTTCTATGACTATGCCGACTCCGGGTCGTGGACCGAATCAACCTACCGCGCCAACGAGGACGATCTGGGGAAGTTGCTGTTCAGGCAGCGGGTTGCGGTGGACATCAGTCAGCGCAGCCTGAGAACTTCGATGGCGGGCCAGCCGGTAAGCATGCCTGCTGCGCTTGCACCTACGGGACTTGCCGGCATGCAATGCGCAGATGGCGAAATCCACGCGGCACGCGCGGCTGCCAAGGCCGGTATCCCGTTTACGCTGTCGACCATGAGCATCTGTTCCATCGAGACCGTGGCTGATGCGGTGCAAGAGCCGTTCTGGTTTCAGCTCTATGTCATGCGGGATCGGGACTATATTTCGCGGCTCATCCGGCGGGCGGCGACGGCAGGTTGCTCGGCATTGATGCTGACCCTGGATCTTTCCATCATGGGTCAACGCCACAAGGACGTGCGCAACGGGCTTTCCACACCGCCGCGCCTGACACTGCGAAATCTCACGGAAATGGCGATGAAACCGGGTTGGTCATTGCCGATGCTGTTCACCCGCAATCGCACGTTCGGCAACGTCGTCGGTCATGTGCCTGGGGTCGAGAAGCTGCGTACCCTTGGGGCCTGGTCGAACGAGCAACTTGATCCCGCGCTTTCCTGGGACGATGTGCAATGGGTGCGGGATCAGTGGCCGGGTCGCTTCATCCTTAAAGGCATCATGGATGCGGGGGATGCAGAGCAGGGACTCCGTATCGGTGCCGACGCTATGGTGGTTTCGAATCACGGTGGACGCCAGTTGGATGGTGCGCCTTCCACCATCCAGGTACTGCCTGAGGTGGTGCATGCGGTCAAAGGCCGTACTGAAGTGTGGATGGATGGTGGAATTCGCGGCGGTCAGGATGTGGTGCGGGCGCTTGCGCTTGGCGCACAGGCGGTATTGATCGGCCGGGCGTTTCTCTACGGTTTGGGCGCTGGTGGAGAGGCCGGTGTCACCCGGGCTATTGACATCATCCGTCGTGAGCTCGATCTGACGATGGCATTCTGCGGCGTAACCGATGTTGCCGCGATCAATGGTTCAATCCTGTGGGGTCGGGAGCGGAGCTGATACGCATCGAACGGAACCGCCCGGCGCTGAGTTGGGCTCGTGCGCCGGTGGTCTTCTTGCCGGCGGATTACCAGTTATGCGTTTGGCCGTTCCACTTGAGGAAGGTACCGGTATTGGAGGCGTTGGTCTCCGCGACCACCTTGATGATGCCGGCCGCGCTCTCCTCCGCGGTGATTTCCGCGTCGGGACCGCCCATGTCCGTCTTCACATGACCGGGATGCAGGAGTCGTAGCGCGATGTTGTCCTTGGCGAGATCTACTGAAAGCATGCGCATCACCTTGTTCACTGCCGCTTTCGATGCACAATACGCGTAGACCACCGGCCAGTTGAGGTCGAGTGCGCCCATTTGGCTCGTTATCGTCGCGACACGCGCATTGGTCCCTTTGGCCAGATTCCCGCGGAACATCTGCACCATGCGCATTGGCGCCATGGTGTTGATGTTGAACGTCTCCATCCAGCCGTCGTAGTCCATGTCGGTTGCGGATTGGCGATTCGGCGCCGGACCGACAATACCGGCGTTATTGATGAGAATATCGATCGGGCTGTCGCCCAGTTTGGACTTGAGCGCGGCAATGGAATCGGCTTTGCCGACATCCAGTTGCAGCACCGTGATCTTGCCAGGCAGCGCCTTCAGTGCTGTGGCGCCTGCCGGATTGCGGCAGCAGGCCAGGACCTCATCTCCGGCCTCTGAATACTGTTTGGTCAGCTGGAAGCCGACACCCTTGTTGGCTCCGGTTATCAGGACTCGACTCATCGTGGTTCTCCCTTGCTTGTTTTAGGAATGTACTGCTGCTTCTGAACAATATCAGACACTGAATTGGTGCTCGGCATCCACACGTGCTCGTTTACCGACATACTCCGTACGGGTCATATCTTTCATTAGTTCCGGATCGCGTGTCAGCGCCCAGGTGCGTTTGCCATCGTCGGTACGCAGGGCTGCGTAGGCACTTGAGAACTCCTCGCCGGTGTACATCACGACATAACCTTCGATGGCCGCTTGACCGATGAAGCCGGCATCCAGTTCACGGGTCGGGAACCGGTCCACTTCGGCCTGCACATCCTGGTACTGATAGGGCTTGGCCGGTGGTTCGGTCGAATAGATGCCGAACGCATGTTTGGTCAGCATCCCTCCGTTGGCGGTGATGAGACCCCGTTTGCCGGGCTCACTGCGCAGTATCTCCACCATACGTGCGACTGAGTGCATGACATAGTTGTTTAGAGGGCCGCCGTTGAACGTGAGTCCGCCTGTTACGGTCAGCGGTCGAGTCAACGACAATCCGATTTCTGTTGCGCCTACCTGCACTGCAACAGGGAAGCAGCTGTAGACATCGACATGATCGATATCGTTGGTTGTCATGCCAGCTAGTTCCAGCGCCCGCCGCCCGGCAACCCTGATGGCCGGAGAGGAGTAGAGGTTGTCGCGCTGTGAAACCACATAGGTATCGTGGGAATCGGTACCGACATGCGGGAACACCCATTTTGCGCGGGGAATGCCGAGGCGTTTTGCCGTAGCGACGTTGGTGAGAATCAGGGCCGCGCCCATATCCACGCTGTTGTTGGAGTTCATCAGCTTCGGGTAGGGATAAGAAATGCCGCGGTTGGTGGCCGAAATCGTGCGGATTTCTTCGGCGGTCACCGCTTTCCGCAGTGCTGCGTGAGGATTACCTGCCGCCACGTGGCTGAATCCTGCCCACAGTTCAGAGATCCGCTTGATATGCGTGTCCAGAGATTCTCTGTTGTGCGCTCGCAATGCGGTTTCAAAGATCGGATACCACTGGATCGGTGCGCGCAGGCCTACCTTGACTTCGAAATCATCAAACATCGGTTTATCTTCGCCGATGATGCGATCCGGTGTGCCAGGCAGGTCGCTCCACTCAGCACGAATACCCTGACGCCGGGCCTTGGCTACGGAGTTGCCGCACTCGCCACCACAGATAAGAATGATCTGGTGTTTGCCATTCTGAATGTCCAGGCACGAGTGATTGACGGTGGTCTGTACGAAGTTGCCACCGTATGGTGTCGACACGGTTTCCGCATTGGGTGTCCCGACGGCTTCAGCGACACGCCTCGCCGGATTCTTGTAAGGCCATACGCCGCGGATGACACGAACGGATGTTGCTTCGGTAAGCAGTGCAGTTGAACCGGCATCGGTTGCGGCCAGTCGCAGCGCGTCGATCATCAGCTCAACGGGTTCTTTCGTTTCAGAGGTGTATTCGCGGATGCGTTGATCCACCTGGGCAACGCCCACCAGTACCGGTGTTGCCAACTCGTTCATGCCTCTCTTCCCCCACGAGTTGTCTGCTCCGGGCCAGTATAGCGGCAGGCTCGTGTGGTTAAATGCCGGGTGTCCCGGTGTTTCGACACTTTCCAGACTTCCCTAAGTTCCCTAACTTCCCAATCGGGGGCTTGTGTGCCCGCTATGCAGCTGCGCCCATCAGGTGCCGAACTCTACTACGGATATGTCCTGGTGGCTGCTGCCTTCACGGCGCAGTTCGTATCTATTGGCATCCTCAGTTACGTGGCCGGTTCTTTCATGGAGCCGATGAGTGCCGAGCTTGGCTGGAGTCGCGCCGATTTCACCGTCGCGCGATCACTTGGCCAGCTGGTGACCGGCATTGCCGGTTTTTTCATCGGGGTGCAGGTTGACCGGATCGGCGGACGACCGCTGATGCTGGTCGGTACGATGATCCTCGCACTCGCCTTGATGTTGCACGCTTCGATCGACCAACTGTGGCACTGGATTGTGCTCAATGGCGTCATCACCACAATTGGCTGCGCGCTGATCGGCAACCTGGTCGTGAATGTGACGCTGGCCAAGTGGTTTGTCACACGCAGGGGGCAGGTTGTAGCCTGGGCGGCGATGGGGGTTTCCCTTGGTGGCATCGTGCTCACGCCGGCAGTGACGCTGGCCATCGATGTTGTCGGCTGGCGGCAGGCGTGGATCGGACTCGGCATCGGCACGTTGCTGCTGATGGTGCCGGTATCGATGTTGATGCGCCGGACACCGGAGGACCATGGTCTGCATCCGGACGGGAAAACGCCTGCACAGATGGCCACCGATGAAGGGGACAAAGCTCGTTTAGACTTCGAACGTTCCATGACCCGAGCGCAAGCGGTTCGCACCGGTTCCTTCTACGCGCTTGTGGGTGCCTTCGGTTTCTTTTCCATCAACATCGTCGTGGTGTTGCTGCACCTTATACCGATGATGACCGATGCCGGATTTAATCGCAGCCAGGCAGCACTGGCGATGGTTGTGGCTTCAGTGCCGGCGATGTTGTCGAAACCGGTTTGGGGTTACTACATCGATCGACTCGCAGCCAAACCACTCGCCGCAGCAAGTGCCTCGATGACCGGTGTGAGTCTTGCCCTCATTGTTGCTGCGCTCGAAGGCCAGTCGCTTCTGGGCGCCTACGCGGCATTTTTCCTGCTGGGTATTGCCTGGGGCGGCATGATCCCGTTGCAGGAAGTGATCTGGGGGTCGTTCTTCGGGCGACGGTATCTGGGCTCGGTGCGCAGCGCGGCTTTACCGTTTGCGTTGTTGCTGGGAGCGATAGCACCGTATCTGGTGTCCGTGTATCGCGACAGTGCGGGAAGCTACACGACGGCTTTGCTGATCGTTGCTGGGCTCAACGTCCTGTCAGGTTTGATGATCCAGCAGGTTAAACCACCACGCCTGAATTCCGGATCAATTACACCCGGTTGACGAAGTTGTTGAGCGCTTCTGGATTGGCTAGTGCCGATGTGTTCTTTACTTCGCGCCCATGCACCACATCACGTACGGCGATCTCCGCGATCTTGCCGCTCATCGTTCGCGGGATATCTTTGACTTCAAGAATCATCGCCGGGACATGACGGGGAGAGGCCTGTTCACGAATGCGTTTACGGATCTCCGCGATACGAGTTTCCGTGAGTTGTTGGCCAGGGCGCATGACTATGAAGAGCACCACGCGGGTGTCGTTCTCCCAGTCCTGACCGATGCACACCGCCTCGAGGATGTCGGGAAAGGTTTCCACCTGACGGTAGATTTCAGCGGTGCCGATACGCACACCACCGGGGTTGAGCGTGGCATCGCTGCGACCGTGGATGATGAAGCCGCCGTGCTCGGTCGTCTGAGCGAAATCGCCATGTGCCCACACGCCGGGATAACGCTCAAAATAGGCCGAGTGGTAACGCTTGTGTTGCTCGTCTTTCCAGAAACCGGTGGGCGCGGACGGGAAGGGGCGGGTGCAGACGAGTTCTCCCCGCGTGTTGTGCACCGTCTGGCCGTTCTCATTCCATACTTCCACCGCCATACCGAGACCCGCACACTGCAATTCACCGTCATGCACCGGTAGCATCGGGTTGCCAATCACGAAGCAGGAGATGATGTCGGTGCCACCACTCATCGATACCAGGTGTACATCAGCTTTAACGTCACGGTACACATACTGGAAGCCTTCCTGCGGCAGCGTCGAGCCAGTGCTGATCAGCATGCGCACTCTTGAGAGGTCGTGAGTCTCTCGCGGTTTGATACCGTTGTTTTCAACACTCTGCAGGAATTTGGCGCTGACGCCGAAGACGGTGACCGCCTCGCGCTGCGCGAGGTCGAAGAGTGCGGCCGGGCCTGGATGAAACGGTGAGCCGTCGTAGAGGACGATGGTACAACCGGTGGCGAGGGCCGATGCCAGCCAGTTCCACATCATCCAGCCGGCCGTAGTGAAGAAGAACAGCGTATCCGCTGCGCTGATATCGAGATGCAGCCGGTGTTCCTTGGCATGTTGCAGAAGTGTCCCTCCAGTTCCATGAACGATGCACTTCGGTTTTCCGGTTGTGCCGCTAGAATAGAGGATGTAGAGCGGGTGGTCGAACGGAAGAGATTCGAATACCGGGTTGTCGTCATCGCCAGTGTTCAGAAGCTCGTACAGCGAGTGGCCGCCATCCGGAAGTGCTCCGAGGAGTGAAGTCCACAGCACGTGCTGAATGGAGGGCACTTCCCGAACGACGTGCAGCACTTTGTCAGAGATGTTGAAGGTCTTGCCGCCGTACATGTAACCATCGCAGGCGATGAGGACCTTGGGTTCGATCTGACCGAAGCGGTCGAGGGCGCCGCCAATACCGAAGTCAGGTGAGCAGGAAGAGAAAATCGCGCCGATGGAAGAGGCTGCGAGCATGGTGATGATGGTTTCGGGGATATTCGGCATCCATGCGGCGACCCGGTCGCCTTTGACCACACCGAGCTGACGCAAAACTCGTGCGAGGCGAGCCGTGCGAACAGCGAGATCTCGATAGGTCAGGGTACGGCGCTCGCCGTTTTCGAGCAGACTGACCAGGGCGATCCCGTCATCACGCCGCTTGAGCATGTTCTCCGCGAAGTTGAGTGTGGTGCCCGGGAACCAGGACGCTTCGAGAAAGAGGTCTTCTTCGAGAACCGTATCTTCCGTGTGCCTCAGCTGGATATCACAGCTGTCGATCACCGTACGCCAGAAGTGTGGGCGCTCATCGACGGACCACTGATGCAAGTCGTTGTAGGACGCGAAGTGGCGATCAGATCTCTGTTCCGCGAGCCGCGTGAACGCAGCGAGTTGGCTGCGTTCAGCTGCCTGAGGCGAAGGACGCCAGAGTTCGGTCACAGGCGCATTGATCCGAAGCAGTTACGCAGCTCGTTGACGAAGACTGCCGGTTGTTCGAAAGCGGCAAAGTGGCCGCCTTTGTCCAGCTCATTCCAGTAGACGATGTTGGTGAAGCGCTGGGCAGCCCACCGTTTTGACGTACGGAAGATCTCTTTCGGGAAGATGCTGCCGCCCATTGGCGTGCTTATCGGACCACCTGCCGTACCGCCGCCAAAGCTCTCCCAGTAGAGGCGGGCAGAGGACGCCCCTGCAGCGCTCAGCCAGTACACCATGACGTTGTCGAGCATCTCATCGCGGCCGAGCACGTTTTCCGGGTGGCCGTTGCAATCCGTCCAGGCCCAAAACTTTTCCATGATCCAAGCGAGTTGGCCGGCCGGTGAATCCACCAGACCATAGCCCAGGGTTTGCGGTCGTGTGCTTTGTTCCTTGGAGTAGCCGCTGTCCTGGTCCTGGTAGTGTTTGAAGCCGGCGAGAGCGGACTGCTCGAGTGGTGTCAGGCTCTGCATCGTTTCCGGATCGGGTGGTGCCACCACCATGTTGAGGTGAAAACCCTTGCAGGTCTCCGGATTCTCCAAGGCAATATGCGTCGTGACGATGGCGCCCCAGTCACCACCCTGCGCGAAGAACGCGCTGTAGCCGAGACGACGCATCAATTCACCCCAGGCCTTTCCCATCTTCTGCACGTTCCAACCCGGTGCAGTGGGCTTGCCGGAAAAGCCATAGCCGGCGAGAGAAGGGCAGACCACGTGGTAGGCATCGGCTGGCGTTCCGCCAAACAGTTCGGGGCGGGTCAGCGGTTCGATGACCTTCAGGAATTCGACCACTGAACCCGGCCAGCCGTGGGTGAGAATCAGCGGGCGCGCCTGCGAGTGGGGTGATTTTGTGTGCAGGAAGTGGATATCGAGGCCATTAATGGTGGTGACGAAATTAGGATAGGCGTTGAGCCGGGTGGCAAGTCGGGTGTGGTCGTAGGTGCTCTGCCAGTAGGCAACAAGTTCACGCACGTAGGCGAGGGGAATGCCCTGGCTCCAGTCATCCGGCGTTTCTTTTTCTGGAAAACGTGTCCGTGCCAGACGGCCCTTCAGATCGGTGATCGCATCGGCCGCAATCGAAACAGTAAATGGTCGGATGTCAGACATGTAGCCTCCGGGCCAGCGTCACAGAGAGGGTTAGAGGGAAGCGCAGATGTGGCCGCCGTCGACCGCAATGACCGAGCCGGTCATGTAGCTGCTCGCGTCCGAGGCGAGCAGCAGAAGCGGCCCGTCAAGGTCTTCGAACTCACCGAACCGGCGCATCGGAATCCCTTTGACGAACTCCGGAGCCCGTTCACTTTCCAGCAGGATCCGGCTGACGTCGGTGAGGACATAACCCGGTGCCAGTGCGTTGACGCGGATGTTCCATTTGGCACCTTCCAGTGCCATCACCTCGGTCATGCGCGTGAGCGCGCCTTTTGAGACGGCGTAGGGAAACTGGCCCTTGATGGTGCGGGTATCGGTGATCGACGAGATCATGATGATGTTCCCGCCCTTGCGTTTCCCCTGGATGATTTTCTCCGTGTAAGCCTTGGAGGTGAGCCAGGCGCCTTTCAGATTGGTCTCCATGACGAAGTCCCAATCATCTTCATCGATCATGTTGTAGGTTTTTGCGCCCGCTTCGACGCCGGCGTTGTTGATCAGCACGTCAATGGGGCCAAGCGCTGCTTCGGCGGCATCAATGAAGGCTCGAATACTGTCGCTATTACGAACGTCGAGCGCGAAAGGTGCGGCTTGCCCCCCGTTGTTGCGAATCTCCTGCACCCGTACGTCAAGTTTGTCCACCCGGCGGGCACCCAATGAGACTTTGGCTCCCCGGCTCGCGAGGACCCCTGCGAAGTGGTGGCCGAATCCGGAAGAAGCGCCGGTGATCGCAACGTGCCGGCCGCTGATATCAAAGGAACCCACGTTATTGCCTGCCCCGGAGTGGCCCGGAATGGATAGGAGCGAAGGAGCTTAAAGAGAATGACCCCCTGCCTCAATAAAGACGGGCGTTTCCAGGTTGAGACGTGGCAGAGCGGCCACTACACTACTTGGCCCGCGCGACAGGCGGGCTAAAGCCCTCGGAGTGTAGCTCAGCTTGGTAGAGCACCACGTTCGGGACGTGGGGGCCGGAGGTTCAAATCCTCTCACTCCGACCACTCCTATTCCCAAGAAGTGTTGCCGGCAAGCCGCTCCCGCCGTTATCAGGAATTTGCCCCCGTAACGCCTTTGTGCGCACGAAATACTCGAAGAATTCCGCTAGAGAACACGTTCTGCTGTGATATTGTTCTTCGCACTCATCCTGAAAGCGAGGTGTGACATGGCAGATCGAAACAACCCCGTTGTGCTGGATACCGCGCGCGCCGAATGGGCGGCTGACGGGCTCACCACGGACCAGAGCTCCGGCCTGAAAGTACTGCGACAGACGTATCAGCTGCTGGCGATGACGCTGCTGTTCAGCGCCGCAGTTGCGGTGACTGCGATGACTCTTGGGCTACCTCGGCCAGGTTTGCTGGTGACGCTGGGTGGATTCTTTGGTCTTCTCTTTCTCACGCAATACCTGCGCAACAGCGCTTGGGGGCTGGTGTCCGTATTCGCTTTGACCGGCTTCATGGGCTATACGCTCGGGCCGATTCTCGCCCTCTACTCCGGGTTGCCCAACGGCTCCCAGATCATTGCCACGGCGTTCGGAACGACTGCAATTGCATTCGTCGGATTGTCGATTTATGCCCGCAGTGCCAAGACTCCGGACATGATGAAATTTGGATCGTTCCTGACGATCGGCATCCTGACCGCTTTCGTACTCGGGCTCGTCGCCTTCTTCTTCCAGATGCCGGCACTCAGCCTCGCAGTATCCGGACTCTTCGTGCTCCTGATGTGTGGACTCATCATGTGGCAGACACAGGCGATCGTTAACGGCGGCGAGACCAATTACATCATCACGACCGTTACGCTGTTTGTTTCTATCTATAACCTCTTCACCAGCCTCCTGCATCTGCTGGGATTCATGGGTGGCGACGACTGACCGTCGCCTTTTCCCGTGCGCGCGCTGACCTGCAAGGTCTACGGACCACCGAAAGATCTTGAGGTCAGCGAGATCCCATTACCCGCACCCGGACCGGGGAAGGTCCGGGTACGAATGGAAGCCGTCGGTGTCGGCTACGTCGATGGCCTGCTCATTCAGGGCAAATATCAGATAAAGCCGCCTCTGCCGTTCATTCCTGGGAATGAGTTCGCCGGTGTGGTTTCAGCTGTCGGCGGCGGGGTGGTATCGCTGATTCTAGGCGAGCGCGTCTTTGGTCTTTCGTCAGGCGTTTTCGCCGAAGAAATCGTGGTGCCTGAAAAGGCTTGCTATCGGGTCCCCGAGATATTCTCGAGCGCTCAGGCGGCGGGGTTTCTGCTGAACTATGCAACTGCGCTTTACGGCCTTGATGACTGTGGACACCTGCAACCGGGAGAAACTGTACTCGTGCTCGGCGCCAGTGGCGGTGTCGGCAGTGCTGCCATTGCCGTCGCGCGCTCGATGGGTCTCAACGTGATTGCGGCCGCATCAACTGTGCAGAAGGTTGAGGCTGCGAAAGCGTTCGGCGCGCACCACGGCATCTGTTATGCCGACAAGAGCTGGCGGGATGCACTGAAAAACGTGTTGGGTGACAGGTCCCTCGACGCGGTGTTCGATCCTGTTGGCGGTGATGTGGCAGAACCTGCGCTGCGCAGTCTTTCTCCAGGCGGACGTTTCCTTGTCGTGGGTTTCGCCGGCGGACCGGTTCCTCAGATCGCGCTCAATCTGGTCCTACTCAAGCGTTGCAGCATCGTCGGCGTGGATTGGGGTGGTGCATCCCGAGCCGATGCTTCGCTCACGCCGGCGCTTGCGAAGCGGCTGTTTGAAAAGTTGCAATCAGGGCGGCTCACACCATCGCCTGTGACGTTGCGGGTGCTCGCGGGTGTCCGCACCGCGCTCTCGGAGCAGCTCGCTGGGCGAATCATGGGTAAACTCATCATCGACATGCGGGGTGACTGGCCGGGGAGCTGATCGAAGTGCTTAATCAATGGCTGCTGGATCTGGCGCAGTATTTTGCCGCGCAGGACTGGAGCATTGGGCTGCACGAGTCGATCTACGCCTATGCCTTGATCGAGACCACCCACGTACTCACCCTCATGCTGTTTCTGGGCATGTTGATCGTCATCGATCTGCGCATGCTTGGGCTGATATTCCGTGATGTGTCCGCGGCCGATCTGGCGGCCAGGTTAGATAAACCGATGATCATCGGGTTCGTGGTGATGGTGATCACCGGCTTCATTCTCTATTACGCCATTCCAGTGAGAACCACCCAGAGCATCTGGTTCCGGATCAAAGTGGTGTTGCTCATTGCTGCGGGTGTTAACGCTTGGTTGTTCCGTAAACGGATGCAGGCTTCCATCCACACCTGGGCGAGGGATGCATCACCACCGGCCCATATCCGCCGCGGCGCGATACGTTCACTGGTTTTCTGGACGGGCGTGATCTTCACCGGACGCGCGATCGCCTACGACTGGTACGACTGCCACAAACCTCTGCCTGAATTTCTGCAGTGGGCTGCAGGTTGTATAGACCCTTCGGCAGCGGAGTAAGGATTGATGGATCTGCTGCCTTTTTTCACCTGGCTCGATACTTCCTTACTGGCTGATCTCTCCAAGGCGTACGGAGGAGTGTTTGCGGTCGTGCAGATGTTCCACCTGGTGTCGTTGGCGGTACTCGGAGGGATGGTGCTGGTTGCAGATCTGCGCTTGCTTGGCGTGCTGTTGACCGACGTTCCGCTCACGCTCGTGCTCAGGGAGACACGGCGCGGTTTTGATCTCGCACTTCTGGCGCTAGTGATTTCCGGCGTATTCATGAGCTCCGCAGTGGCCATGAAGCTTTATTACAACCAGATGTACTGGGTGAAGATGATCGCGCTGTTGGTTGGCGTTCTGTTCGTCTACTTCATCCGCCGACCGCTGCTGGGTGAGACCCCTGAGCAGCTGCGCCCCGTAACCCGCCATCTTATTGCCCTAAGCTCGATGACCACCTGGTTCACTGTCGCAGCTTCCGGGCGCTGGATCGGTTTTTCCTGAGCGAACTCATGCGAACACTGGAAATTATCGCGATCGTGGCCAGTATCCTCATACTGGTTGCGGCCGGCTGGTTCTGGCTCGAACAAATCCTTGCGGCGAGAGAGCTGCTGGAGATCGCGGACGGTTGAAGGATCGTGTTCGCGGCACGTTCACGCCTCAGATTACACAGTCGAATATACAAATAAAGTAAAGAATACTGACAAGTTAAGGGATAGGCTCGGTAGACGTCTAACTCTGGCGCTGTCATGCCCATTACCAGCGAAAGCCAGCGGAGCCGGGTTGCGCTCCGGGTCATACTCAACGTGTGCATTGTTGTCGGATACACCATCTACTGTTGTCCGATGTGGGCGCTCCCAACCCGTTGCTGATTGCAGCTCTGCTGGCTGGGCTCGGTTACAACATTGCAGAACTCTTGCTGAGTGCACCCTATCAGACGGCATCGGTACCCATTCAGAAGCAGCGAACCGTGCGTCGCGCCGTCGCCCGAGTCGAACGAACCAGTCAACCGACAATGCCCGAAAACACTGTCGTCGACCTGTCGCGAAGATCGTTCTCCGCCGATCGCGGCTCGCTGTCTAAACGACTCGGTGCCATCGGGGAAGAGGAGCAGCTGCCGCAGCCGGTTCCCACGCCAACGGGTGAGCTGCACTTCGAATCGCAGTCAGCGGATGAATCCTTGGTCGATGTGGTCGCGGCGATAGACGCCGCGCTTGCGGAACTCGACTTAAGAAGCGGGTCCAGTACTTCCTCGGACGACAACAACTTCATCGAGCGCTCCGAAGTGGAGCAAACCCTCGCGCGCATTGAGGAATCCGATCTGCTTCCAGGCAGCGAAGATGCGATGGACGAAGTACGGCATCTTGCACAGGGTCAGGAAAATGCGGGCTCGCAGCCCAATGCTCATGGCAGTAAAGACGTCGGGCAGGTCACGCATCTCGCGCGCACCATCAGAGAAGTTGATGAATCTCCCCATAGCGAACACTCGGCGCTTGCGGTCGACATCGTCGATGTCGAGATTGAAACAATGGAGCCGGTCGCTGATGTTGCGGCTCTCGAGCAGGTCATCGAAGCCGTTGAGGCCGAAGGTGAAGCAGACGCCACGATGGATGCGCTGGTCGAACTCGGCTCATCCATGCTCGGCGGATCCGAGCCCATTGCCCGGACTGAAGACACCCAACCTGCAGCCAGCGATGATGCAGTGGCGGAGGCGATGGGACTCCTAGAGGTGGCACAGGAAGCACCTGAAGCAGTGATCGAGATCCCGGCTGCCTTGCCGGTCGCAACCGCTACCACGCCGGCCGCTCCGCCGCCGATCAATGTCGTCGCAGCACTCGGTGCTGATCTGATGGGCGATGCCGAACCTCAGGCGCGACCGATTGCGGGCCTTGATCCAGCAGCGGAGGCAAGCGCCTCGGTACAACCAGCACCAAATGAAGGCACCGACTCCACGCAAGCACAGACATCACCGGCGAAGGACACTGGACCAACTACAGTACACCTGCGCGGGCGCGTCAAAGATCCAGTAGACATCGTCATTGCACAATTGCAGGTCAATCCTCTCCGCCCGCAGGCTACAGCCGCAAGACGGCGCGCAGGCCTCAGTACACCCTCCATTCCCGTGCCGTCACGAGTAGCAACAGGACTTCGAGCATCCAGCGAAACACTCGCTATGCTGCGGAATCAGCTCGGTGTCGGCCAGCCTGTGGAGCCTGCGCGGAAAGGAAGTGGCCAGCTCGAGTTGCCGCGTGAGCCTGCAGCAGCGGCCCTTCCCAGATCTACCTCTGCCTCTGACTCCGGCGCTGGCGAATCGCAAATCGACTCGAGTGAAACCGATACCCTTGTGTCGAAGGTCGCCCTTCCGGAACTTGCAGTTGAACACGCGAGGATAGACTCTGAACCGGCAACCAGAGCGCCGGAGCGCTCGCCACAGGTGGCCGATAACACGCGGGACAAGGTGATGTTCGTCTGGCATGAGCGCCACTTCCCGGCGCCCTTGGAAGGCCGACATCCGCTGCGTGTGGCTCAGTCGCTCTATGACTTCATGGTTGAAGAGACCATGGAGCGCAGCCAGCTGTTTGCCAGACAGCCGGTCAGCATCGACGGCTGTTCACACCTCATGGTGAAAGATGTTCGAGGAATCTCAGCTCTTTTTGCAGGGTCTTCCAGGCGTTGGCGGTGTGATCCCCCTCGATGGGTACGATGCTGATGTAGCCGTCAGCGAAGGCGGTGGAGTCTGTGCCGGGCCTCGAGCCGGCAGAATCCGGTACGGGAGCGAGCATGACGTCAGCGTATTGGCCGTCCTTGATCGTGGCGCACTGCGGGCAGGCAAAACGAAGTTTGAGTAGCCGACCGCTAACAGGGAAACCTGCGCCCTGGCGCACCACGCGAACACCCCTTATTCTGTCTGTTGGAAGCGTCGGGTAGT
>VGVE01000064.1 GCA_016874135.1 Gammaproteobacteria bacterium
TTTGCGCAGGTGGGTATGCACCAGAAGGTTGCGCCAGCCTGGATTGAGAAGCTCGACCAACAATACCGGCAGGCGTTTTGCAGGTTGCCGCTTGGCAATCTCCTCGAGCACGGCCCGACGCGCCCGCGCGAGCTTCTGTTGGCCCTCACTCGCACGGATGGTGCGCTCGACATTGCCGCGCCAGGACTGGGTTTGGCGATCCACCAACGGGTGCAGTTCGTCGACCACCTCCTCGAACACATCTGGGTTCTGGTCGTACTCCTTCACCACTTTCTGCAACAGCTCATCCACCCGCGTGCCGACTTCGCGGTCGATGCCCTCTTGCACGTCACCGGCGTTACCGAGCCGCGCCAGCTGGTTCAGCATCTGCACGGCGCTGTGTGGACGATCCGTTTCGTGGCCGAGGAACTCAGGATCCTTTGCCGCCAGCTTGTTCAGAGTGACTTCGAGCCGATGCACCCACTCGCGGATGCCCTGCGTAATGAGAATGCAGAGCAGCGTCAGATACACCGTGTAGCCGAAAAGCCAGACGGTGACCCGGGTTGCCCTGAATCGCATGTAAGGGAGCATGAGGACAGCGTTGTGCTATCGATGTCTCGTGATGAAGCGAATCCTAGGGGGGCTTCGAAGCAAACTCTTCCGGCGGTTGTAAGGGCTTGTATGGAGGCGGCCCCATCATCCCGGCGCGGGCATTTTTGTGTCTTCTAGATGCAAAGCGCCTGGCGCATAGCCCGGGCCCAGCCTGCCAGATGTGATTCCTTTGTCGCCGAATCCATTGCCGGATGAAAGCGGCGCTCGCATCGCCACATATCGGCTGCCGCCTTCAGGTCCGGGTAAAGGCCCGAGCCGACCCCGGCCAGCATGGCTGCACCGAGCACCGTGGTCTCTGCCAGAGCGGGGCGCTCGACCGGAATGCCGAGAATGTCCGCGAGGTGCTGGCACAGCCAGTCGTTGACCACCATGCCGCCATCCACACGCAGGGCGGCCACCGGAGTGCCATCAGCGGCCATGGCCTGCAGCAGATCATGCGTCTGGAACACCACACTCGCGACAGTGGCAGTAACCACTTCGGCGACACCAGTGGACAAGGTCATCCCGGACAGGATGGCACGCGTATCCGGCTGCCAGTGCGGCGCCCCCAGGCCCACAAACGCAGGCACCAGATAGACCCCTCCCGTATCGCCTTCTGTTTGCCGGCAGTACTTTTCAGTGTCTGCCGGTTGCGTGATCAGTCCCATCGAATCCCGCAACCATTTCACCGCCTGTCCGGCCACGAAAATGCTGCCTTCGAGTGCATAGGTCGTGGAACCCCCGAGGCGCCAGGCGACGGTGGTGAGCAGCTTGTGATTTGAAACGGGCGCCTGGAGCCCGGCGTTCGCCATCACGAAACAGCCCGTGCCATAGGTGCTCTTCACCATGCCAGGCACAAAACAGCCTTGACCGATCAGCGCGGCCTGCTGATCTCCGGCCACCCCGCGAATCGGCATCGCCTTGCCAAACCAGTCCGGATGCACCTCACCAAAATCACCTGAGCTGTCGACCACGTCGGGCAAAAGCGCACGCGGAATTCCGAAAAGCGCAAGCAGATCGGGCGACCAGTCGCCGAGATGGATGTCGTAGAGCAGCGTACGCGAGGCATTCGTGGCATCGGTGACAAACGACCGCCCGCGGCTCAGCCGATAGATCAGCCAGGTGTCGACAGTTCCTGCACAGACCTCACCACGTTCGGCCCGCCGCCGCAGTTGCGGATCACGGTCGAGCAACCACGCCAGTTTCGTGGCCGAGAAGTATGGATCAAGCACCAGGCCCGTTCTCTCCTTCACAAACGGTTCGAGCCCCCGGTCCTTCAGCTCGGCACAGACATCGGCAGTACGCCTGTCCTGCCAAACGATGGCGTTATGGATACAGCGACCGGATCGCCGGTCCCAAAGCAGTGTGGTTTCCCGCTGGTTGGTGATACCCACCCCGCAGATGGATTCGGGAGGACAAACCGGCGAGGACAAAGCCGAACGGGCCGAAGCGAGGATCGTTTCCCACAACGCTTCAGGATCCTGCTCTACCCAGCCACTCGCCGGCAGGATCAGGTCGAAAGCCTGTTGGCCCTGACCGAGTACCTGGCCTTGACGATTGAAAACAAAGGCCCGGGAACTCGACGTTCCCTGATCAAGCGCCAATATGTTATCCAGGTGCCCTCCCCATCGAGCTTGTTCGTTCCCCTTCATGCCGCTTCGCGCATGCGCAGGGCTTTGCTGGCATGTTCTGCGCCGCTTCAATCAGAGCCGGAATGTGGAGGAATCGGTAGACTGGTGCAACACGCCAACGGACGACATCATCGAACCACGTCTTCCGAACACATCTTCCGACGACAACATCGGACCCGGTCCTGACGCGGCGCCAGACTCACCGAGTTGGGTGTATGACAACGCCCGATTTGGCTGCGCTGGTCGCGATTTCGCGTTATCCGGCCCAAAATTCCGATTCCTCGCGCCTACCCTGTGGATAACTTCTTGATCCCATTGAACCCACAAGTTATCCACAGAAATTGCCTTGCAATGGTCCTGTCGCATCACTATCTTGTGGTTCAGCCGCCAAAAAACACTATATGTTGTGGTTAGTCATGTTTTTGGAACGCAAGCGGCACCAGATCGGTAAACGGAATTCCGATAGACAACTGAGCGGTGGGGACCGTCAGTTGACGACAAAAAAACAATCCAACAGACATTCTGGACGCCGGCCGGGACTTATGGCCGGTTCGTCGATCCGTCGGCAAAAACGCTGATTTCGATGACGCCGGAAAACGCCAGGGAAAGTAGTACGAACAGCACACCCTGGATCGGTCTGGCGCGTAGTCTTCCGGCATCGACGCGAATACTGTCTGGATATACAGTATTGGTGATCTGATTCAGCCGAAGCCCGGAGTGTAGCCACAAGGCAAGACGGTACGAGAGAACGCAGCAGGGAGAGAAAGAGACAGGGGGAACTCGGGAGAGAAGAACTCAAGGACAGAGCTGGAGAGTCGAGAGAGCGCAAAAGAGAGAGCAAGAGAGAAAGAGAGAGAGAAAGTAAGGGATAGAGCGAACGCAGCCAGCAGTACGCAAGGACTTAACCCAATAACACCGACGAACGGTGAAAGAGGTCAACAGGCCAAGGCAACGAAAGATCGCCGCCACGTCTGTACCCACGAACCGGACGTCAGAACAAAATGCTACGGAGCCCCATGCAAACGGATACCCAGGTTTCCACATCGAGAACTGTACCCATTGGCAATACTGGCGTTGCGCCTGTGTTGTCGGCCGCCATCACCGCAACCGCACCAGGCGAGCTGCGGGTCATCAAACGTAACGGCACCGTCGTGCCCTACACGGACGACAAGATCGCTGTCGCCGTCACCAAGGCTTTCCTTGCCGTCGAAGGTGGCACCGCCGCCGCGTCACCCCGCATCCGTGAACTGGTCGCAGCTCTGACCAGGCAGGTGACTGATGCGTTCAAACGTCGCCTGCCGAGTGGCGGCACGCTGCATATCGAAGATATCCAGGACCAGGTTGAACTCGCCCTCATGCGGTCCGGTGCACAAAAAGTCGCCCGCTCCTACGTCATCTACCGGGAAGAGCGCTCCAAACTGCGCGAAGAGAAAGCTGCAGGTCACAAAGCCGCGCCGGTGCTGTCCATCCACGTCACGCTGGATGACGGTTCCCGTCAACCGCTCGATATCGAGCGTCTCAGAACGCTCGTCTGGGAAGCCTGCGAAGGGCTGAGTGACGTTGATCCGGAACGCATCATCAGCGACTCGCTGAAGAACATGTACGACGGCATCGCCCAGCGCGATGTGGCCACTTCGACACTGATCACCGCGCGCACACTGGTGGAAGAAGAGCCCAACTACACGTTCGTCACGGCGCGCCTGCTGATGGACGACCTGCGCACCGAAGCCTTGTCGTTCCTCGGAGTACACCGCGAGTTTGCGCGGGAAGGCGATTTCTGCGCCACCCAGGGACAGATGGCAGAGGTCTATCCGCACGCACTCAATGCTTTCGTTCGCAAGGGGATCGACCTTGAACTCCTGGCGCCGGAGCTCGCAGCGTTCGACCTCGACATCCTCGGCGCGGCGCTGAAGCCCGAACGCGACCAGCAATTCACCTACCTCGGCTTGCAGACGCTGTACGACCGCTACTTCATTCACAGCAATGACGTCCGCTTTGAATTGCCGCAGGTCTTTTTCATGCGGGTCGCCATGGGCCTCGCCTGGAACGAGCTGGATCGCAATGATCGTGCCATCGAGTTCTACAACCTGCTGTCGTCCTTCGACTACATGTGTTCGACGCCGACGCTGTTCAATGCAGGTACTTTGCGGCCGCAGCTGTCGTCGTGTTTCCTCACCACCGTGCCGGATACCCTCGATGGCATCTACGGCGCCATTCACGACAACGCGATGTTGTCCAAGTGGGCGGGCGGCCTTGGTAACGACTGGACTCCGGTGCGCGCGCTCGGCTCCTACATCAAAGGTACCAACGGCAAGTCGCAGGGGGTCGTACCGTTCCTGAAAGTGGTGAACGACACCGCTGTCGCGGTCAACCAGGGTGGCAAGCGCAAAGGTGCCGTGTGTGCCTATCTCGAAACCTGGCACCTCGACATCGAGGAGTTCCTTGAGCTGCGCAAGAACACCGGTGATGACCGCCGGCGTACCCACGACATGAATACGGCCAACTGGATACCCGACCTCTTCATGAAGCGGGTCAGTGAAGATGGCGAGTGGACGCTCTTTTCACCGAGCGTCTGCAGCGATCTGCACGATCTCTACGGCCGTGCCTTCGATCAGCGTTATGAAGCGTACGAAGAGATGACTCGCTCCGGAGAAATCCGGCTCTTCAAGCGTCTCAAGGCCCGCGACCTCTGGCGCAAGATGTTGTCGATGCTGTTCGAAACCGGGCATCCATGGATTACCTTCAAGGACGTCTGCAACCTGCGATCGCCGCAGCAGCACATCGGTGTGGTGCATTCATCAAACCTGTGTACCGAGATCACGCTCAACACCTCGGCGGAAGAGATAGCAGTCTGCAACTTAGGTTCCGTGAATCTGGCACAGCACGTCGTCGATGGCGAGCTGGACCTCAAGAAGCTGAAGAAGACCATCCGCACCGCGGTGCGCATGCTCGATAACGTCATCGACATCAACTACTACTCAGTGGAACAGGCGCGCACCTCGAAC
Source organism: Gammaproteobacteria bacterium (assembly GCA_016874135.1). Classification (GTDB taxonomy): domain Bacteria; phylum Pseudomonadota; class Gammaproteobacteria; order Pseudomonadales; family Azotimanducaceae; genus SYFY01. The sequence continues at coordinate 5,207 of VGVE01000064.1, forward strand.
CTGCGGCATCGTCCTGTCGGCCTCGGCATCATGGGTTTCCAGGATGCGCTCTACCGGCTGCGTATTCCGTACAGCTCGCAGGCTGCGGTGGAGTTTTCCGATCGCTCCATGGAGGCGGTGAGTTATTACGCGATTGATGCCTCGTGCAAACTCGCCAAGGAACGGGGCGCCTATGCCTCGTATCCCGGCTCTCTGTGGAGCCGCGGCATCCTGCCGATCGATTCTCTGCAGAAGCTGCGCCAGGAACGGGGCGATCAGTACCTGGACGTGAACTACGACACGTCGATGGACTGGGACAAGATCCGTCGCAAGGTACAGACACATGGCATGCGTAATTCCAACGTCATGGCCATTGCCCCCACCGCGACCATCGCCAACATCACAGGCGTATCGCAGTCGATCGAACCGACGTATCAGAACCTCTACGTGAAATCGAACCTCTCAGGCGAGTTCACCGTGGTTAATCCGTTCATGGTGCGGGATCTCAAAGCGCTGGACCTGTGGGACCAGGTCATGGTCAACGATCTCAAGTACTACGAGGGCAGTCTGCTTTCGATCGACCGGGTTCCGGCAGAGCTCAAGCTACTGTATGCCACCGCCTTCGAAGTCGAGCCCCGCTGGTTGGTTGATGCCGCCAGCAGGCGACAGAAGTGGATCGATCAGGCGCAGTCACTGAACCTTTATATCGCCGGTGCCAACGGCAAAAAACTCGATGTGACCTATCGCATGGCGTGGTTGCGAGGCCTCAAGACCACGTACTACCTGCGCGCCCTCGGCGCCACCAGTGCCGAAAAGTCCACAGTGACCCGTTCGGATGCACTGACTGCCGTGCGGGCGGATACGCCGGTGGTGATGGCGGACGGCAACAGTGAAGAATTCGGTGAAGCGGCTGAAGTACCAAACGCCTGTTCTATCGACAACCCGGACTGCGAAGCCTGCCAATAGACGGCAGGGATTCGGCACAGAATCGGACGGGTCAACGAAGAACACGAGATCACGAGGAGAACACGGACATGCTCAGTTGGGATGATTTTGAAGACACACCGGCCAAGTCGCCAGTTACGCCCGCTGCGCGGCAGCAGGCTCTTTCAGCGCTGGCGCTGAACGACGAGGTTCCACCGGTGCGGGAACAGCCACGTGAAACAGGCCAGCACACACAAAACAGGTCAAAATCGGTGCTCACGGCGGATACGGGCATCGTCCTGCTTGAACCCGTTCGGGGACCTGTGGCGGCTGCGGGTGCAGAGGCACCCTCGCAAGCTTCGACAAAAGCTGAAAAACAACCGCTGCGCGCCGTTCCAGCAGCAGCACCATCGACCCCGCCTGCCGCTGAAGATGATCGTCAGCAGTACGAACGGGTGACGGTTGACCGCAAGGCCATGATCAACTGCCGGGCTGACCTGAACCAGCTGGTGCCGTTCAAGTACGAATGGGCCTGGCAGAAGTATCTCGATGGTTGTGCGAACCACTGGATGCCGCAGGAAATCAACATGACGGCGGATATCGCCCTGTGGAAAGCCGCAGACGGGCTGTCTGACGATGAGCGCACCATCGTCAAACGCAGTCTCGGATTTTTCTCAACCGCCGATTCACTGGTGGCCAACAACCTGGTGTTGTCGGTGTACAGGCAAATCACCAACCCCGAGTGCCGTCAGTATCTCTTGCGCCAGGCGTTTGAAGAAGCCATCCACACTCATGCCTACCAGTACTGCATCGAATCCCTCGGCATGGACGAGGGCGAGATCTTCAACATGTACCACGAGATACCATCGGTTGCCACCAAGGCTTCGTGGGCGGTGAATTACACCCGGGAACTTGCCGACCCGACGTTCCGTACCGGCACGACGGAAAACGACCGCAAGCTGCTGCGCAACCTGATCGCCTATTACTGCGTCCTGGAAGGGGTGTTCTTCTACTGTGGATTCACGCAGATCCTGTCCATGGGCCGTCGCAACAAAATGACCGGCACAGCCGAGCAGTTCCAGTACATCCTGCGTGATGAGTCCATGCATGTGAACTTCGGCATTGATGTGATCAACCAGATCAAGCTGGAAAATCCCCGGCTGTGGGACGCTCAGATGCAGACCCAGGCATGCGACATGATCCTCGAAGGCTTGACGCTCGAAGTGGCCTATGCCCGCGACACCATGCCCCGCGGTGTGCTTGGCATGAATGCCAACATGATGGAAGAGTACCTGCAGTTCATCGCCAACCGTCGCCTGGTGCAGATCGGCCTGCAAGAGCAGTTCCCCGGCGTGAAGAACCCCTTCACGTGGATGTCAGAGATCATGGACCTCAAAAAGGAAAAGAACTTCTTCGAAACCCGGGTCACCGAGTACCAGACCGGTGGCGCCCTGACTTGGGATTGAATGCAGACCCTGAACTGAACCCCTCCGCCTTTCCTCCGAAGGCGCTATCCCGTATGGGTGGCGCCTTCCTTTTTTCTTTCTCACTCGCATCTGTCTCCCTCCTTCCGCTGGAAGCCGCGGCAGAACGGGCACATTCAAAATCCGCGGACGTCAGGACCGAAACCCTCCGGCTCGATGGACTGGAAGGTCCGGCGCAGATCCGTATCGATCGCTGGGGCGTACCCCACATTACGGCATCCACCCACTACGACGCTTTTTTCATTCAAGGATTCAATGCCGCACGCGACCGCCTCTGGCAGATCGATCTGTGGCGGCGGCGAGGGCTCGGTCTGCTGTCCGAAGTCCTCGGTGAAAGTTACGTTGAACAGGACCGCGCGGCTCGGCTCTTCCTCTACCGGGGTGACATGTACCGGGAGTGGCTGGCCTACGGCAACGATGCGAAACGGATCACCGAAGCCTTTGTCGCCGGCATCAACGCGTATGTCGCGCTGACCGAATCTGAACCGGATCGCCTGCCACCGGAATTCGGGTTGCTCGACTACCGCCCTGCACGCTGGCATGCAGAGGATGTGGTGCGAATCCGCAGTCACGGACTGCTTCGCAACGTCGTCCAGGAAGTGCAGCGTGCGAGGCTCATCTGTGCGGGCGGACTCGAGCTTGCCGCTGCCTGGAAGCGCCTCGAACCCGACTGGAAGATGGCCATTCCCGATGGTCTTGACCCCTGCAAGGTTCCCGCCACTGTACTGAACGACTACCTTCTGGCGACAGCCCCGGTGTCGTTCAGACAACCCGACCAGGCCGTTGCGGTCGCTCAGACACTCGCACTGGCAGCGGATACCGGCAGCAACAACTGGGTGGTTGCACCATCGCGAACCACCACCGGTCGACCGATTCTTGCCAACGATCCACACCGCGCCCACGGGGTCCCGTCACTGCGTTATGCCGCACACCTGAAGGCGCCCGGGCTCCATGTCATCGGTGCGGGTGAACCTGCCCTGCCCGGAATCTCCATCGGCCACAACGACCGCATCGCCTTCGGTCTCACCATCTTCCCGGTCGACCAGGAAGACCTGTACTTCTATCCGCGCGAAGGCGCCGGCTATCGCTGGCGCGGCGCCATCGAAAAAGTCCAGGTGATCGAGGACCACATTCCCGTGCGCGGCCGGGCAGCCGTGAAGGTTGAACACCGCTTCACCCGTCATGGCCCTGTGGTCTTTGCTGACGATGGTCTTCTGTGGGCAGTGCGTGCCGCCTGGCTCGAACCGGGCATGGCACCCTACTTCGGATCAGTGGAGTACATGCGGGCGACGGAGTGGCGCACCTTCAGCGCCGCACTCAATCGGTGGGGCGCACCTTCCGAAAACCAGGTTTACGCCGATGTGGACGGCAACATCGGCTACAAGGCTGCAGGGCTCACGCCGCGGCGAGCCACGTGGGATGGATTGTTGCCGGTACCCGGTGATGGCCGCCACGAGTGGGAAGGTTTCATCGACATGGATCACCTGCCGACGGAATTCAACCCGGCAAGGGGATTCACGGGTACGGCCAACTCGATGAACCTGCCCGATACCTATGATATCGCCCGATTCCGGCTCGGCTTCGAGTGGAGTGCGCCGTGGCGTTACCGGCGCCTGTGGCAGGAACTGTCCGCTGACAACAGACACTCGCTCGATGCATCAACCCGCATGCAGCGTGACTACCATGAACTGCTCGCTGACGAAGTGCTGGCACGCATTCCTGACCTCAAATCCTATGACGCAGCGGGCGAACTGCTCTCCGGCTGGGACCGTGTCCTCGCCCGCGATTCAGCGGCCGGTGCACTCTGGGCGGTGTGGTTCTATCACCACCTGACGCCAGCTGTGGCGCGAGCCCTGGGTGGTGACAATGCCGCGCTGCTTGAACCGCTCGACCCGTGGACGGTGATCGATGCACTCGACGGCAAGTTCCCGAAGCTCGATAGGCGAACGATCCTGCGTTCGAGCCTCGAGGCCGCATGGGCAACCTGCGAACAGAAACTGGGGGCGGACCCGTTGCAGTGGCGCTGGGGGGACCTGCACCGCGCGAGTTTTGTCCATCCGCTGCATGCTCACGCCGATCAGCAGCTGTGTAAGCACATGAACCTGCCATCGCTGCCACGTGGCGGCTCCACCAATACCCTCAACAACACCACATTCGGCAATGCCGATTTCCTGGTGCGATCAGGGGCATCGTGGCGAATGGTGCTCGACGTCGGCGACTGGGATGCCGCACGCATGACCAATGCACCAGGCCAGTCCGGAGATCCGAGGTCACCGTTCTATGGCAATCTGCTCGAAGGCTGGGCGAACGACAGCGATTTTCCGCTGCTCTGGAGTGATGCGGCGATCGACGCGCACACCGTGCACATCATCCACCTTGCGCCCGTCAGTTCTGATTGAACCCGGCGAAGCGCGGAAACCAGTTCCAGCGCACGTAGAACCGCGCACCGGTCCCGGCAGTGATGGTTCGGCCCGTCGCATCCACACCGAGCCAGCACCGCCGCGGACGTCGGAAACCACAGCTTTTCCATGGAGATCAGCGAGCCGAAAATGCCCGCAAGGACGAGGTTGGCCAACGCGATCCTGACGATGGGGTTGCTCATGCTGCAACGAGGCACGGTGTGCCGATCCACGGCGACCATCGCATCGTACGGTGGGTCGTCGTTACGGGATATGCCACGAATAACGTCTTGGTATGGCCTTTACAGTCTGTGGACCAGAATTGTGACATGGTTCAACCTCCGGCCGCGCCTGTTTAGGTCAATCGCGCGACTGCGGGGGCTGCGGACACAGCGCGAATGCATGAAGGAACGGAGGTCAGAAACTGCGGGTAATCCGCACGCCACTGCGGGTCAGGCTGAATCGCGTCTGCTGATGCTGCCAGACCAGCGCCAATCCGGAGTCATCGCCGCGCTGCCGGCCGAAGTACCACCGGTCCGACAGTTTCCAGCCGAGCACCTGGTTGCGGCCATCCAGCTGAAAACGCTGTACGCCGAGCGCGAGTGATTTGCTCACTTCGAGTGGTACCAGGACAGGGTCTTCGGCCCGATGCCCGAAGCTGCTGTGCAAGTCCACAAGCGGGCCGCCGGGCGATTCAGCCGCATCCGAGCCCAGCGGCAGCAGCGAAAACCAGAGGAGCAGGAGGACTTTCCGGAAAGGGCATGGTGAGCCCGATGGGGAGTAACCTCGTTTCATTGCATTCAACTGCCTTGCAATGTCTTTCGGTACACATGCAGTCTCCGCGCCGATTTCCGATCAGCAGTGGTCGGATACTGGGAAAGCTCTGGAAGAAACACGAGAAATCATGGAGAACACAGGCATTCTCAGGCAGGCTCTGCGCCCATCCAACCTCATCAAAGTCCAGGGTCGTCATGAGTCTCAATTGGGGAATCCTCGCTACCGGAACCATCGCCAGGACACTGGCCGCAGCCGTCCTCAAAACACCAGGCAATACACTTCGGGCCGTTGCCAGCCGCTCACAGGCGGCTGCTGACCGGTTCGCCACCGACTTCGGTGGCATCCGTGCCCATGGAAGTTACGAGGCGCTGCTCGCTGACAAGGATGTGGACGTGATCTACGTGGCAACGCCGCACACCGATCATGCGACCTGGGCCATTCGTGCACTCGAGGCCGGCAAACACGTGTTGTGTGAAAAACCCGCCGGGCTCAATCACGCTGAAGTCATGGCGATGGTGCATGCCGCGCGGCGCTCCGGCCGGTTCTTCATGGAAGCGTTCATGTATCGTTGCCATCCGCAGACCCGCATGGTCAAACGGCTGATCGACTCGGGCGCCATCGGCGAAGTGCGGCACATCGCGGCGAACTTCGGCTACCGGACGGCGTTTGCGGAATCCTCGCGGCTCTTCAGCAACGCACTCGCAGGTGGTGGCATTCTTGATGTGGGCTGTTATCCCGTTTCTCTGGCACGGCTGGTCACTGGCGCCGAGCCCATGTCGGTACACGGGACCGGGCATCTCGGCTCCACGGGAGTGGATGAATGGGCGAGTGCCCTGCTCGGATTCAGCGGCGGTGTTTCCGCCCAGGTTGCAACCGCTACGCGCGTGAACCTCGACAATTCCGCCCGCATATCCGGCACTTCCGGTTTCATTCACCTGCCGAGCCCCTGGTTGCCGGTCGACAAGGAGGGCAACTGGAGTTTCTCCCTGACCACGCAATCCGGCACGGATGTCATCCACGGCGGTAACAAGCCGCTCTACACATTCGAAGTGGAGGCTGTCGCCCGCGCCATTGGGCGCGGCGACTGTGAATGCGCAGACATGAACTGGCAGGACTCACTCGGCAACGCGCGTGTCCTCGACAGCTGGCGGGCGTCCATCGGCCTCGAGTACATAGCGGAGAAGGCGCCCACACATCGTGGCCCCCTCGTGCCTCTTCGAACGATGCCGCAGGGAACACCCGCCGCAGCAGGGACCATTCGTCGAGCCGGTGTTCCAGGTCTGGATAAGCCCGTTTCGTCGCTTGTCATGGGCTGCGACAACCAGCCCAATGCGAGCCACGCCGCCGTGATGTGGGACCACTTCTTCGAACAGGGCGGCAATACCTTCGATACCGGATTCGTCTACGGCAACGGGTTGATGGAACAGTTCCTCGGCCACTGGCACCGGCAACGCGGCGTCCGCGAAGAGATGGTGATCATCGGCAAAGGCGCCCATACACCGCACTGCTATCCGGAGTACGTCGCGCAGCAACTGGACATCTCCCTCGACCGCATGCAGACCGACCAGGTGGACATCTACTTCCTGCACCGCGACAACACGGACATTCCCGTGGGCGAGTTCATTGACGCACTGAATGCGGAGGTGGCACGTGGCCGTATCCGTGTGTTCGGTGGATCCAACTGGACTCTGGCACGAACGCGGGAAGCCAACGCCTGGGCGGCCTCGCACGGGAAGCAGGGGTTTTCCGCCATCTCCAACAACTTTTCTCTGGCGCGAATGGTGAACCGGATCTGGCCAGGCACGGAAGCCTCTTCCACCCCAGAGTGGCGCGAGTACCTCGCCGGATCACAACTCGCGCTCATGCCATGGTCTTCCCAGGCGCGTGGATTTTTCACCCACTGGGTGGACGCGGTTCTAGCTGAACAGGGCAAGCGCGGCTCCGGTCTCACGCGCGTGGAACCGACCGTGGAAGAGCTTCGCCACACCTGGTTCGCAGACGACAACTTCGAGCGTCGCCGCCGGGCATTCGCTCTCGCGAACGAACGCGGTACGAGCGCCATCAACATCGCACTCGCCTGGGTTCTGCACCAGCCTTTTCCGGTCTTTCCACTGGTGGGACCCCGCAATCTCGACGAACTCGACAGTTGTATCAACGCGCTGCAGATCGCGCTGTCGGCTGAAGAACACCGTTGGCTCGACCTGCAGGTGGATGAACGCTGACTGTTACTGGAAATCTATCGCCGCCGGCGGAGCATCGACACCACGTTGTTGCCACTCCGCTCCGGCTGCGCCTGCGAAAACGCAATCTCCCAGGTCAGCACCGCGCCCCGCTCCCGCAGGAACCCGCGACAGCCAATACCACGGCCGGAAGCGACTTGTGTTGCAAAAAGCGACACCGAGGTCACGATGGTGCCTGCCTCATTCCACAGGAGCGCATGGTTCGGCTCACTCTCGAATTTGCCCGATCCATCGAGCCGCGCGCCGCGATGAAACACGTCGAGCGTATAGGTGCCGGTTTCATTTTCAACGAGTCGCGCCGACAGTTCATCGATGCCATGGCCAACCACGGACACCGTGCCGGTGATCTGCACCGCGCCGTCTTCATGGACCACGTGAACATCCGCCGTGATCGGCAATCCGAGGCTGCGCCCTTCGAAGAGAACACTGCCCTTGCCTTGCCAATCACCTTTTGTGAGCAGCATCAACCTTCAAGTCCGGAGAGGTGAATGGGTGCACCGACTGGTTCCGCTGCCTGCGGCCCCTTGTTACGGGCATTGTTGACGTACGCAGACACCGGCAACAGATCAAGCGCCATCGGCAAGCGCGCTCCAAACAGATCAGTCATCTCGGTTGTCGGGATGTCGGGCTCGAGCCACTTGCGAGCTTCCGCAATGGACAGCATCACCGGCTGGCGGTTGTGCACGAACGCAAAATCCGGATGCGCCGGTGCGGTGAGAATCGTGAAACTGAGTACCTCCTCCTGTGTTTCCGCGTTCACCCAGCGATCCCAGAGACCGGCCAGCAAGAGCCCGCCATGTTTCGACGCCTTGATGAGATACGGCAATTTCGGTTCGACATCCCGGCACCATTCATAGAATCCGGTGACCGGCACCACACAACGCCTCTTGCGAAAAGGTTCACGGAACGCCGGGCTGGTGGCGGCGGTTTCGCTCTTGGCGTTGAACATCGAGTACTTCGTGGTCATCTCCTTGGCCCAGTACGGCGTCAGCCACCAGCGCATCGGCACCAGTTCCGGTTCACCGGCGTGAGGCAGGCCCGATGGCACGATGCGTACCACCGGAATCTTCTCGGTGGGTGCGGCGTTGTAGTTGTCGCGCCCCTCATACGGCATGTTCACCAGTTCCATGAGGAGGCGGGTGAGCGGATCGGAGGTGATGTTGAATCGGCCGCACATGACAATCAGCTCGGCGCGGGAAAACCCGCGACGCTCTGCCATCTCGAAGTTTTTCCGGATTGTAGAGGTTTGACGCAGGCGCTTCATTGCGGAATGCTGCAACCCGATCCGGTTGCTGCCACCGATGCAGGCACCGTCGCAGACACCAAAGAGGGGAAGGGGTAACAGCATGAGTGATCTGAAGGCTTTTCGCGCCGGAGTCCGTGAGTGGCTTGCCGCCAACTGCCCACCCGGCGCCCGGGGAGACGGACCGATTCCGACCGGGAGCACCAAGATCCGCATCGACGATGCAGACACCCGCCTCTGGCTTTCGCGCATGGTGGAAAAAGGCTGGACGGTACCGACGTGGCCCGAAGAGTACGGCGGTGCTGGCCTCTCCACCCCCGAATACGTGGTGCTGACCGAAGAAATGCGCCGCATCAATGCGCGCCCGCCTTTGTCCGGGATGGGCGTCATCATGATCGGCCCGACGCTGCTCGAACACGGCACGGCTGAGCAGAAAGCCAGGCATCTGCCGGCCATCGCGCGCGGTGAGTTTGCCTGGTGCCAGGGCTACAGCGAGCCCGGCGCCGGTTCCGATCTCGCCAGTCTGCGCACCCGAGCCGATGACGCCGGTGATCACTTCATCATCAACGGCCAGAAAATCTGGACCTCCGGCGCCCAGTATGCCGACTGGATGTTCTGCCTGGTGCGCACCAATCACGACGTGCCCAAACACGATGGCATCAGCTTCGTCCTGCTCACCATGAATCAACCCGGCGTCCGGGTCAGGCCGATCCGTCTCATCAATGGCGTGTCGCCGTTCTGCGAGACCTTTTTCGACAACGCGATCGCCAGAAAAGAAGACCTGGTCGGTGGTCTGAACAAAGGCTGGACGGTGGGCAAGCGGTTGCTGCAGCACGAACGGTCCGGCATGGCGTCACTGGTCGGCGGCCGCGTCCAGGGGCCGAGTGGCACCCTGCTGGAAACGGCACGTGAGTACATCGGTGAAACCAACGGCCGCATTGCGGACCCCGCATGGCGCGAGAAGATCCTGCGTCACAACATCAATCAGCATGCTTTCCGGCTCACCCAGACGCGTACCGTACAGGAAGCCTCCGACGGGCATACACCCGGTGCCACCACTTCCATCTTCAAGATGTATGGAACCGAGTTGCAGCAACAGAAGTCAGAGCTGATGTGTGAGCTGAAAGGATTCAGCGGCTTCGGACTCGGCGATGGCCCGTATTCGGAAATGGATCTCGAATGGACCCGCACCTGGCTCGGCAACCGCGCTGCGTCGATCTATTCGGGCTCAAACGAGATCCAGCGCAACATCATCGCCAAGCGGGTGCTGGGACTGCCGGATTGAAGTGGCGCGCCGTTACCAGGCGGTGTTCTGTTTCTGCCGCCGCTCTTTGGCCTCATTGGCCTGGCGCATGCGTTTCTTGATGATGTTCTGCACCACGTTGATCGTGGTCCAGTCGTGGAGCATCTTCCGGTCACAGGATTTGCATTCGATCTGCTCACTGCCGCTGACGAGATGCAGGAGTTCACTGTACGGCAGCCGCGTGATGTCCTTGCAGCTGGCGCACTCGAGCCCTACGACCGGATCGATGCCAATATAGTCCATGGCGAAGCAGACTCCCTGTCATGCCCATCAGATTGATTGATCGCGATTGTAGGTAAGCGGAACCGGCGGTGAAGGCCAGGCCTGGCTGAATTGTGATCAAGTGCCTTCGCTTCAGAAAATTGCGTGCGCCTGTTCTCGTAGGGCATCCCGGAACACAGGTGCAGCGAGCTCGATAAGCAGTTCCGCCCGTGTTCTGGCGGATTGCCCGCGCAGGTGCGCCACACCAAATTCAGTCACGACGATGTCGACGTCCGTACGTGCCGCTGTGACGAGTTCCACCTTGTCAACGATACGTGACACCGCACCATCCCGCGCCGTTGCCGGCATGGCGATGATGGATCGACCGCCTTTGCTCGCCCGGGCACCTCGCATGAAATCAATGGAACCGCCGGTGCCGGAAATCTGGCGCCCCGCTGCATATTCGGCATTGATCTGACCGAAGAGATCGATTTCCACTGCGGAGTTCACCGACACGAAGTTATCGATACCACGGATCACGTTGAGTTCGTGCGTATAGTTCGCACCGCGCAATACCACCGTCCCCGTGTCGGCGAGCCAGGTATGCAGTTCGGCGCTGCCAAGCGCCATACCGGTGACATGCAGCCCCGCGTCGATCGCCTTGCGCTTGCCGGTTACGACACCGCTGCGAATCAGCGCCATGCCACCGTCATCGATCAACCCGCCGTGCAGCCCGAGGTCATTACGTTCCCCGAGCGCGGAGAGAATCGCCGCCGGAATGGCACCGATTCCGGTCTGTAGACAATCACCATCTTTGACAAGCCCGGCCACCAGCGTGCCGATGGTCCGTGACGTATCGTCGATATTGACCACAGGGGGCACATACAGCGGCCGGTTCGTCCGGGCACTGTCGGTGATCACGTCCGGGTCAACGGTGAGACCGCCCGCGGGCGCCGTGAGGCCGTCGTTGATTTCGACCAGGACCACACGGGCGGACTGCATGGCTGCCTGCAGGAAGTCGACGTTGGGGCCAAATCGCAGAGTGCCGTTGCGATCAGCAGCGGCTTGCGTCAGCACCACATCCACATCCTGTTGCAGCCAGTCATAGACGTGGCGCATCTGCATCGGTGTGAAGTGCAGCCGGCTACGATCCGCCTGGCGCAGATCCGGTGTCATGAAGAACGTGGTGTGGTGTGCCTGTCCCGGCCACTGTGTAAAGTCGTGGCGATTGAATCCCCCGATCGGGAACTGGATGAAATGCAGGTTCGCCGGCAGCGCCACGGACTTCAGCGCGGACAGAAGTCCCGTTGGCTCATTCGAGCTGCCAGATACAAAGATGCGATCGCCGTCACGCAGATGTGAGGCCAGTGACATTTGTTCTCCTCCTCCATCTCCTCTTTTTCTTTTTTCGGCGGCCATCCAGCGAGGCCTGTCAGGCATTCAAATCAGCGGTTCTGGATGGTTCGCGCAATCGCCAGCCAGGCACTTGCCCCGGAAAGATAACCGGGGATCAACACTAGCGACCAGACATTCCACATACCGCTGCCACCGATCGGGACACCCGTAACGATGCAGAGGATCACCCCGCAGGTCGCAGCGATGGACAGCCCCTGCGCCGGTGTCAGCGACATGCAGGCCAGCCCGCCGAAAAATCCGGCCACAAACGGAATCACCAAAGGCTTCAGATCGGCTAGGACCGGTACAAACCGCACCAAAAGGAACCACACCAGAACCGCGGCCAGGATACCGATGGCCGTTCGGATGAACATGAGCAGAAGCAGCATGCGGGCACTATAACCGCTTCTCTTCATCATCCGGCCACTCTTCATCATCCGGTCAAGATCCCGCCATAATCCAGTCAGGAACCGCGATCCTGTCGAACCACAAGCTGCCGCTAATCCGGTGCTGTCGATCTTCCACCCGGAGATCCGGCGGTGGTTTGCAGATACCTACGCCGCGCCGACCGAGGTACAGATCGCCAGCTGGCCACGAATCGCTTCGGATGCATACGTCCTGATCACCGCACTGACGGGGAGCGGCAAAATACTGACGGCCTTTCTCTGGTGCATCAACCGTTTTTACCGCGGCGACTGGGAGACCGGTCGAATCCGGGCGCTCTACATCTCTCCCCTCAAAGCACTCAACAATGACATCCGCGTCAACCTCACCGAACCGCGCAATACCCTGCGATCGAACTACGGTATGCGCCCGGTCCGTACAGGTCTTCGCTCAGGAGACACTGACTCTGGCGACCGGCAACGTCTGCTCAGGCATCCGCCGGACATACTCATCACTACACCGGAAAGCCTGCACCTGATGCTGACCACCACCAAAGGTCGTATGGCACTGGCGACCGTCGAATGTGTGATCGTTGACGAAATCCATGCGCTGGTGAACAACCGCCATGGTGCGCAGCTTGCGGTTGCACTCGAGCGGCTGGTCAACGTTGCAGGCGAGTTTCAGCGTGTCAGCCTTTCCGCAACCGTGCATCCACTTGATGCCGTGGCGCACTGGATCGCCGGTCGGAACGCAGCCGGCGCCAACCGTGCCATCGAGATCATCAACGCGGGGCAATCAAAACAGATCGCACTCTCGGTTTCTTTTCCGGAAGAAGCACAGGCCGCGATCAACAATGGCGAGAAGATCTGGGAACCACTCGCCCACGAATTCCGCAACATCATCCATCACAACCGCTCGACCCTGTTTTTCACCAACAGCCGGCGCCTCGCCGAAAAGATGTTGCTGCGTTGTCCCGCCGACACTCTCAAACTCGATCGGACGCTGGTGGCGCGACTCGGTACGGATCGCTCGGCACTCGAACTCGCATCGGAACTCTGTAACCTGGGACGACGCTTCAATCTGCGTACGGTGGGTGTAGGGGTGGAAACGGAGGCCCAGCTCAACGCGCTGCTGCAGGCGGGATGCAACGAAGTACAGGGTTATCTGCTCTCCATGCCGGTGCCACTCGAAGACTTCCAGTCCTTCCTGAGGCAGCGATTCCTGCAATCGAAAACCGGAACGCAGTAGCGCCTGTATCCGGCTAGATCGACGTCCGGGCTC
>VGVE01000065.1 GCA_016874135.1 Gammaproteobacteria bacterium
CTTTGCCGATGTCGATGCGAAACAGCGGGGGCATGGCTACATAGACATGACCTGCGGCCACGAGAGGGCGGAAGTGGCGTAGAAAGAGCGCACACAGAAGGGTGGCGATGTGTGCACCATCGGAATCCGCATCCGCAAGGATGCAGACCTTGTCATAACGCAGGTTGGAAAGATCGGCTGAGCCGGGATCAACACCGAGTGCGACTGCAATGTCATGCACTTCCTGAGAAGCGAGTACCTGGTCACCATCGACTTCCCAGGTGTTCAGAATCTTGCCGCGCAGCGGCATGATTGCCTGGAATTCCCGATCCCGGGCCTGCTTGGCGCTGCCGCCGGCAGAATCGCCCTCAACGAGGAAGAGTTCGGCACGACTCGCATCCTGGCCGGAACAGTCGGCGAGTTTGCCGGGTAACGCCGGCCCCGCGGTGATCTTCTTACGTTCGATCTTCTTCGCCGCATTGGCTCGCCGCTGTGCATTGTTGATCGCGACTTCAGCAAGTTTTTCGCCGTCACCAGGATGTTCATTCAGCCATAGGCTGAACGCATCTTTGGCAACCCCGCCGATGAACGCCACCGATTGGCGGGATGAGAGTTTTTCCTTGGTCTGGCCTGCGAACTGCGGATCCGCCATCTTCGCGGAGAGCACGTAGCAACATTGGTCCCAGAGATCTTCACCGGAGAGTTTCACGCCCCGCGGTAGAAGGTTGCGAAATTCGCAGAACTCCTTGAGCGCTTCGATGAGCCCGGCACGCAGGCCATTGACATGAGTTCCACCTTGCGGTGTCGGAATGAGGTTCACATAACTTTCGGCGACGAGCTCAACACCACCTTCCACCACCCAGTTGATGGCCCAGTCGACGGCTTCGCTGTTTCCTGCTGCGGAATGCTGGAACGGCGCAGGCAGCGCACACTCCTGGCCTTCGAGCGCGCGGTTGAGGTAACCCGTCAGGCCGTCTTCGTAGAACCAGGTTTCATTCTCTTCATCGCGGCCTTCGATGGACAACGACAGACGCAACCCGGCACATAGCACCGCTTTCGCGCGCAGCAGATGTTTGAGCCGGCTGACGGAGATGTTTGGAGAATCAAAAAAGGACACTTCCGGGAGGAACCACACGCGCGTGCCGGTGTTGCGTTTGCCAATGGTGCCAACTTGCTTGAGTGGCGCTTGCGGCTCACCCTTGCGGTAGTCCTGCTGCCAGATCAGGCCATCACGTTTGACCTCGACCTGCAATTTCTCCGAGAGCGCGTTGACGACGGAAACGCCGACGCCATGCAAACCGCCTGAAAACTTGTAGTTCTGGTTGTCGAACTTGCCGCCTGCATGCAACCGCGTGAGGATCAGCTCGACACCTGACACCTTGTGTTCCGGGTGTTTGTCCACCGGCATGCCTCGCCCATCATCGATCACTTCAACCGAACCATCCTTGAAGAGCCGTACATCGATGTTGGCGGCATAGCCGGCTAGGGCTTCATCGACGCTGTTGTCGACCACTTCCTGAACGAGATGATTGGGGCGGGTGGTATCGGTATACATCCCCGGGCGACGGCGAACCGGTTCCAGACCGGTGAGCACCTGCAACGAGGCGGCGGAGTAGCGGGCTTCAGACACTGTGTTTATTCAACTCCCGATACGTGGTGGTTGGGGGAGGGCAGCGGTGCGGCGCACGACTGTGGAGATTGTGCCGTCATCATGCAAGTGAATCTGCCGATAACCGGGCGCTGTTGTGTCGAGCGCAAAACACGCGCTTTTGGGCACAGACTGGAAACAGGTCGCCGGCGTGCCATACAGCGATGCCTCGCCGATGCGAGTGGCTACCTCCTGGTGCAGATGACCGAAGATCAGCGCCCGTACCGACGATGGCGCTGCGAGGCACCGGTGTAGTTGCGGATTGATTTTCCGGTCACCGTCGATCCATGGGCACTCTACCGACAACCGGGGGTGATGGGTACAGAGCAGAACATGCGGTGCGTATATCTGCACAAAACACGCATCGACGGAAGCGTCCGTCACTGCCGCTGTCAGCTCGCCATCAGCATGACTGTCGAGCGCCAGCAGCTGCCAGTCGCCAAGCCGCAATCCATCCATCGGCACACCGGCCCGTTGCATCGGCTCAAGCAGATCATGATTGCCGGGCGTACAAAGCACGGGGCCGGAATAGGAGCGACGGACGATCTCCATGAAGGCGCAATAAACTTCTTCCTCACCATCCTGTGCGATATCGCCTGTCACAATCAGCGCATCCGGCACCGATCCGGTAAGTGCATCCGCCAGCACCATTTCAAGCGAAGCGCGTGTGTCCACATTGAAGAGTCGCCGCGACGGTTCGCCGAGCAGGTGCACATCAGTGATATGCAGGACTTCAAACATGATTTTTTTCGGCGGGGCTCAGCCGCTGCTTGTCATCAGTGAGCTGCTGGAGGCAACCCCGAATCGCAGGCAATGGGCGAGAACTTCGCCGAGGAACAGATTCACCTGAGCTTTTTCATCACGCTGGCGCATGCGTGGATTGGGATAGTCGTAGACTGCAGCGAACCGTGTTTGCCGTTGGTATTCGATAACTTCGGCACTGCGCGCATCGTGGTAAACGCGGATCTTGAACGTTGGCTCAGTGCTGTCTTGCTGCGCGGTCCCGCCTTTCTCAAGGCTCGCTTCGTCGGCGAGATGCGTAAGCCCGAGGATCGATGTGAACGGGCCTCGTTCGAGTACATGCAGACGCACTCGCACCGATTGCGCGCCAGGACTCACTTCAAACTCCACGGCAGCGGTGTCGCGCATGTCGGGGAACAGTTTTGCAAGGCGCAGGAAGTTGGCGTCGCACACCGCCATGTGCCTTGGCAAATCGATGCTGTAACGCCGCTTTTCCAACACTGCCTTCTGTAACCTTGCGCCGGTGATTTTCTTCCTTTGCTGCCGGCGAACCCGCTCTTCTTGTGGCTGATTCCTTTGCCCGATCCCTTGTCCTTTCCTGGCCCGTTCCGTTGAGGTTGTTACCTGGGGCCTTGAGGCTCTCCTGGATCACCAGTCCGAATCACTATAACACCGCTCTTCGGTCGAGCCGCCCGGATTCGATGACTGTGCTGCAGCCATGCTGGCCTATCCCCCACAAGGCTCGAGCGGACGATGGCCAAATGAGGACTGGTGCACATCGCACAGCGCCTATCCAAAAACGTACAGGGCGTGAGTTGGACAGCCTCTGATAAACTGCAACTTGTTCGAACGGGGATACTTCGCACCGTGACACTCACCATGACAGTCAGATTTCGTCAGCTCTGCGCCCTGACCTGCATTTTTTTTGCCACATCTCTGCTCCCGGCCAGCGCCTCGGCCGAGGACCTCATGCAGGTTTACAACGCTGCGCTGGATCATGATCCTGTGCTCGGCGCGAGCCGCGCCGGCCACAAGGCGCGCTCGGAAGTGGTGTCGCAGGCCCGTTCGCAGCTGATGCCCTCCATTACCGCGGGGGCTTCGACCACCTGGACTGAACGCAGCTTCCCGGTTCCGCCGATCCAGGACACCAATTCAGCCAGTCCGACGTTTGGTCGGCTGGTCGATATTCCCGATCAGGAGTTCAACGAACACGCCTGGCAGGCGCGCCTGACCCAGCCCATCCTTGACCTCGAAGCCTTCTACTCAGTGCGTGGTGCCTATGCGACGGTCGAACAGTCGAAGCACCTGCTGGCAGCAACCGAACAGAATCTGGTCGTGCGCGTGGTACAGGCCTATCTCAATGTGTTGCGGGCACAGGATCTGCTCGACTCCACAGTTGCTGAAGAAACCGCGGTGAAACGCCAGCTTGAACAGGTACAGCAGCGTTTTGATGTGGGTCTGGTGGCCATTACAGATGTGCTCGAAGCCCAGGCGGCATTCGACTCTTCGGTGGTTCGCCGGATCCAGGCTGATGGCGATCACGAGATCTTTTTCGAAACTCTGCGCACGCTGACCGGTATCAACCATGAAGCGCTGAATCGTATCGCGAGCAAACTGCCCATCGTCGATCCAGCACCGGATGATGAAGAAGAATGGGTTGCAGCCGCGCTCGCAGAAAACCTCGCCATCGCCGCCTCCGAAGCGCAACTGCGCGCCGCCGAACGCACTGTCGCGGCACGCCGTGCCGCACATCTGCCTACCATCAACGGGGTCGTCAGCCACAGCCATTTCGCAACCGGGGGTGCATCATTCCTCGGCAACAAGATCGACACGACGACCTACGCGCTCGAACTGCAGTTGCCGGTCTACCTGGGTGGCTTCAACAGTTCACGTCGCCGTGAAGCCGGCGCCCTGGCCGAGCAGGCGCGGGAACAACTCCAGGATCAGCGACTCACCGTCAGCCGCGATACCCGCAACCTGTTTCGCGCCGTGGCAACCGATGTGGTCCGCGTCAAAGCCAGGCAAAAGGCGATCAAGTCCAGCCAATCTGCCCTGGAAGCAACACAGACCGGTTATGAAGTCGGAACCCGGAACATCGTGGACGTGCTGCAGGCCCAACAACGTCTTTATGCGGTACAGTTCGAGTTCGCAGATTCACGTTACAGCTACGTCAACAATCTGATGCGCCTGAAGCAGGCTGTAGGCACTTTGAGCGTTGAAGACCTCCAGGAACTGAACACCTATACCGATCCGAACAAGCCGGTAAAACGTCTCGCTCTGCTCTCGAAGCAGTAGCTCACTCGCGAGCGCTGCCAAAGAGCACTGGCTCGAGCGCGGCAAGCGTTCGTTCGAGTGCGCCGCGTTTCTGATCCACCAGTACCCGAGCGCGCTCACCCGTCTCTTTTCCTTGCCCCTCACCCGCCAAACACACCGCAATCTGCACCTTCAGTTCTGTGGCGTTGCCGATTTCAACCACCGCACTCGCATCACGGAAGTCGTTCATCACATCGGCAAAATTGAACGTGTGCGGGCCTGTCACGAACGGGACGCCCCAGAGCGCCGGTTCAATCGGATTGTGGCCACCACGTGGTACGAGGCTGCCCCCCACGAATGCAGCATCCGCAACGCCGTACAACTTGAGCAGCGAGCCCATCACATCACCGACCACCACCTCAGGTGCCGCGCCGGACACCCGGCTCTGACGGGCTGATTCCAATCCCCGCGCAGCGATGAGTGCACAAACTTCATCCGCACGCGGCGGATGTCTCGGCACAATCATCAGGCGCGCATCCGGCTGTTGGCTGCGAACCAGCGACCACGCATCCAGCACCTGCTCTTCTTCGCCTGGATGTGTACTCGCGGCGATAAAGACCGGATGGTTTTGCCACTGGTACTGCTCGCGCAGCTGTATCGCTTCCCGGCGCACCGCTTCATCGAGTTTCACGTCGTACTTTACGCTGCCGAGAGATTGCACCCTTTCCTTCGGGGCGCCGAGGGCGATGAATCTCTCGCGATGTGTTTCGCTCTGACAGCCGATCAGGCTGAACGACTGCAGCATGTCGCGGGACAGTGCGGCGATCCGTCCGTAACCTTTTGCCGAACGCTCTGACAACCGGCCATTCACAAGCACCACGGGAATGCCGGCCTGTCGCGCCGTACGCAACAGATTCGGCCACAGCTCCGTTTCGATCAGCACGAGCGCACGTGGTTTGACACGACGGAAGTACAGCTTGACCGCAGCTTCAAAATCATAGGGCGCGAAGGCATGCAGCACGCGGCTACCCAAACGGCGTTTGATCTCACTGGAACCCGTGGCCGTGGTTGATGTCACAAGTATCGGAACGTCCGGATGCCGGCTCAGCATCGCTTCGATGAGCGGTACTGCGGCGATCGTTTCACCGGCAGAGACCGCGTGGATCCAGAGCGGTGCCAGGTGCGCCATGGAGGACACGTCACCGTAACGCTCTGTCACCCGATCGGCATAACCGGGTTCACGCCGGGATCGCCACCAGAGTCGTGTCCGGATGAATGGCCGAGCGAGTTCCAGCACGCAGAAATAAAAGGCGCGCGACAAGGTTAGGGATAGCGAGGGTGCTCGGTGATTTTGCATTGCGTCGGGTCTTCGTACGACAACATACTAGCTGCGATGTCTTCCTTTGAACCACCTGGCCCCGTCCGCCGATGAAAGGTATTCACGCCGATCTCGCAATTGCTGGTGGCGGCATTGCCGGCCTCTGGGTTCTGCGCTGCGCGCTTGCCGCAGGGTACAACGCCGTGTTGTTCGAAGCCGGCACGCTCGGCGGAGTACAGACGCTCGCGAGCCAGGGAATGATCCATGGCGGTCTCAAATACGCCTTGAGTGGTTTGCTCAACCCCGCTTCGGAAGCGATCGCCGGTATGCCGGATCGTTGGCGTGCGTGTCTTGCGGGTGACAGTGAGCCGGACTTGCGCGGTCTCGAAGTGGCGAGTTCGAAGTACTACCTCTTTGCCGATTCAGGCACGATTGGCGGACTGACCACATTTTTCGCAAGTCGCAGCCTTCGTGGGCGCATCCACAAACTTGCTGCGGCAGAACGACCCGCAGCCTTCGCCGGATTTGATGGCGCGATCTACGCGCTCGATGATTTTGCGATCAATACCGAAGCGTTGATCCACCGTCTTTGCGAGGGGGTTGGGAACCGGCTGTACTCACTTCGCCTCGATGCGTCGAATGTGCGCCGGGTCAGCGACGGCTTCTGCATCCGCGCTGGCGACGCCGAGCTGCACATGGACCGGCTTGTGAATTGTGCCGGCGCCGGCGGTGGCGCGCTGGCAGAATTACTCGCCCCCGGTCAGTTCCCAATGCAGCTCAGACCACTGCATCAGGTGCTCGTACACACGCAGCTGCCAGCACCACTCTTTGCCCACTGCCTGACGCGCATCACGCGTCCAGAACCGCGTTTGACGTTAACCACCCATCGCAGCACGGGTGCGGGCGTGACCGGTGAGGTGTTGTACGTGGGCGGTCAGATCGCTACCGACGGGGTCACGCGCAGCACCGAAGAACAGATCGCCTTCGCACGCCGTGAGCTTGCGCAGTGTTTGCCGTGGTTACGTTTCGAGGATGCACGGTTCGAAACCCTGCGCATCGATCGTGCGGAGCCACAACAGGCGAGTGGATTGAGACCGGACCAGGCTTTCGTTACTGAATCGGACCACTTCATTCAGGCCTGGCCAACCAAGCTGACACTCGCTCCAGATCTTGCGGACCGGGTGCTCGCCCTTTTGCCTCCACCAGTTCCACAGAGCAGTGAGGTGATCCGGTTGCCATTGCCGACTCCCGCGCTCGGCCAGAGCCCGTGGGGCTTTGCATGATCCTTCGCGAACTCGGCCGCACCGGACTCAGCGTGTCGATTCTCGCCCTTGGAGCGGTGAAGCTCGGTCGCAATACAGGAGTGAAGTATCCCGGCGCATTCTCGTTGCCGGATGACGAGTCGGCCCTCGCCCTGCTGGCAGAAGCCGCTGCACTTGGCATCAACCTCATCGACACCGCGCCAGCCTACGGGAGCAGCGAGATCCGGCTTGGCTCCCTTCTGCCGCAGATCAGCGGCTCATTTCTGGTGGCAACCAAGGTTGGCGAGGAGTTCGACTGCGACACCTCCCGGTACGATTTCAGCGCCGACCATACACATCGCAGCATCGAACGTTCCCTGAGGGCGCTGCGCCGCTCGACCCTTGATGTCGTTTGCATCCACTCAGACGGCAGGGATCGCCAGATCCTCCAGGCAGAAGCCGCTCTAGACACCCTGCGCGCCCTGAAATCACAGGGTGTGATCCACGCCATCGGTCTCTCCGCAAAAAGTCCTGACGGCGTGCTGGCGGCCATCGAATACGGCCTCGACGTGGTGATGGCGACAGTAAATCCGGGTTATCACGATGAGTTGCCAGCGATTGCCGAGGCACACGGCGCAGGTCTCGGCGTGCTCGTGAAAAAAGCCATGCAGAGCGGTCACGGCGATGCCGGCGGGCTTACCTGGGTGGCTCGTCAGCGAGGGGTTTCGAGCATCGTCACCGGGACCCTGGATCCGACTCACCTGCGCGCGAACGTGGCGATGGTATGCGCCATCGACAACGGTGCAAACCCGGGATTCCCGGAGTGATGTGATCAGCTCGCGCATTTGCGCAAAAAACCACTTTGCACAGCCCCCCATGCGCCCTACTATGCGCGCCGTTTTCACCGGGGGTTCGAATGACGCCGACTATCTCCGACTACTACGACATCGAGTCCTTCAACCGGATGAAGGCGTTCGCTGAGACCAGGGAAACGCCATTCCTCGTACTCGACACCTCCATCGTCTCGCGTCAGTACGATGAGCTTCTGCACTTCTTTCCGTTCGCCAAGATCTATTACGCGGTCAAGGCGAATCCGGCGCCGGGGCTCATCAACCTCCTTCGGGACAAAGGTTCGAGTTTCGACATCGCATCCATCTATGAGCTGGATCGCGTGCTTGCCGCCGGCGTATCACCCGACCGGGTCAGTTTCGGCAATACGATCAAGAAAGCGAAAGACGTCCGTTACTTCTTCGAAAAGGGTGTGCGAATGTTTGCCACCGATTCCGAAGCAGATCTTCGGAACATCGCCAAGGCAGCTCCGGGCTCCAAGATCTATGTGCGTCTTCTGACCGAAGGAACCCAGACTGCAGACTGGCCGTTGTCACGAAAATTCGGCTGTCAGACTGACATGGCCCTCGATCTCCTGGTGCTGGCCCGAGATCTCGGTCTCGTACCCTATGGCCTGTCGTTTCACGTCGGATCGCAACAGCGCGACATCGGCGCCTGGGATGCCGCCATCGCTAAGGTGAAGGTGATCTTCGAGCGCCTGTCGGAAGAGGACAATATCCATCTCAAGATGATCAACCTGGGTGGTGGCTTTCCGGCGAACTACATCAATCGCACCCACGATCTCGCCACTTACGCCGAAGAGATCATCCGTTTCCTGCACGAGGACTTTGGGGATGATCTGCCGGAGATCATCCTCGAACCGGGCCGCTCCCTCGTCGGCAATGCCGGACTTCTCGTCAGCGAAGTCGTGCTGATCTCACGCAAGTCGCGCACCAGCCTGCACCGCTGGGTCTATCTCGACGTCGGCAAATTCTCCGGCCTCATCGAGACCATGGATGAATCCATCAAGTACCCGGTCTGGAGCGACAAGCAGGGCGAACTGGAAGACTCGGTGCTCGCCGGGCCGACCTGCGACAGCGCCGACATCATGTATGAGGACCACCGCTACCCGTTGCCGCTGACACTCGCCATCGGTGATCGCCTGTACTGGTTCTCGACGGGAGCCTATACCACGAGCTACAGCGCCATCGAGTTCAACGGCTTTCCGCCGCTAAAGGCGTATTACATCTGAAGCAGCAAGGCGCGCTGCATTCAGCCACCTGCCTGGATTTTCTCGATGATCGCCGTAGTTGAGGTGTCCTCAACCAGCGACAGCACCCGGACCTCACCACCGTAACCGTGCACGATGGTGTGGCCCACCACCTGTTCGGGCCTGTAGTCACCGCCTTTCACCAGCACATCTGGCCGCAAGCGTTCGAGCAGCGGCTCGGGTGTGTCCTCATGAAAGCTCACCACCCAGTCCACTGACGCGAGGCCTGCAAGGACGCGCATTCGCCGATCCAGCGGGTTGACGGGCCGGTTTGGCCCTTTCTCCAGGCGCTGCACTGAAGCATCATCATTGACCGCAACGATCAATCGGTCACCGAGTGCCCGAGCTTCCTCAAGGTAGGTGACATGGCCTGCATGCAGGATGTCGAAACAGCCGTTGGTAAAAACAATCCGCTCACCCGACACTTTCGCATGGGCCACAACAGCGGCGAGTTGCTCACGAGACAAGATGCCGCGATCCCGCTCGCCACGACGCATCACTGCATTGGCGAGTTCGGGGCCATTCACTGTTGCTGTACCCACTTTTGCGACGACGAGACTTGCAGCGAGATTGGCAAGCCGCGCGCTGCGCACAACGTCCCGACCAAGCGCCGAGCTGATCCCGAGCAGCGCTGCAACCGTATCACCCGCCCCGGTCACATCGAAGACTTCGACTTCGTGCGCCGGGATGTGCTCCATTCCGCCATTGCTGTTCACAACCGTCATACCTTTGCTGCCGCGCGTGATGACAAACGAGCCCACTGCACTGGAGCTACGGATCGTGCGTGCCAGATCAGCCAGCTGATCTTCTGTCTCCCAGCTGCCGGCGGACGCACGAAACTCCTGCTCGTTCGGTTTGATGATGGTGGCGCCGCGGTAACGGCTGAACGGTTTCGCCTTGGGATCCACAATCACGGGGACGTTGGCCGCGTTGGCCATCGCGATCAAACGCTCCGGTTCGGCCAGCGTATCTTTATCATAGTCTTCGAGAATCAAGGCATCAGCATCAGGCAGGACTGCTGCCAACCGCGCCCGCAAGGCTTCCTGAACATCAGGCACCAACCGATCGAAGTCGGCGCGCAGCAGCTGTTGTTGTTGGCTGACGATGCGCAGTTTGACGATGGTGCTGAATTCCGCTGCGGTCACAAACTCACAGCGGATACCCGCTGCTTCAAGACTGCCACGCAGCAACCGCGCGGCCGTATCATCACCGACCACCCCGATCAGCGTGCACTTCGCGCCGACACTGGCGACGTTCAACGCAACATTCGCTGCACCACCCGGACTGTGCTCTTCCCGCGTGAT
The DNA here is from genome assembly GCA_016874135.1 of Gammaproteobacteria bacterium. Classification (GTDB taxonomy): domain Bacteria; phylum Pseudomonadota; class Gammaproteobacteria; order Pseudomonadales; family Azotimanducaceae; genus SYFY01. The sequence goes on from VGVE01000065.1 coordinate 10,583, forward strand.
ATCCACGACGGGCACAGGCGCTTCCTGGGAGATACGGCGCGCATCACCGAACCAGTAGCGGTCCAGCATGACGTCACCGATCACCACCACGTGGGTATCGCGAAGCGAGGGCAGCTTGAGATCCTGCATGAATGACGGCGGCAGTGATTAGATCGCGGCGATGGTACCTGCTCGACATCCGTCCTGCAGCGTCGCATCCGCACGTTACGTTGACGGGTGCTGATTTGGCGGCATCCGCACATTCGCATACAGTGCCGCTGTACCGGATTCACAAGACCTGACATGCCCAATACGCCTACCTTCGTGCGAACGCCGGATAAAGCCTTTGCCAACCTTTCCGCCTTTCCCTGGACACCCCGCTATCTGGAATGGTCTGGTCTGCGCATCGCCCGCATCGACGAAGGCCCGGCGGATGCCCCGGTGGCCCTGTTGCTGCACGGCGAGCCTACATGGAGCTATCTCTACCGACGCATGATTCCGCCGTTGCTCGCTGCTGGCTATCGCTGTGTCGCACCGGATCTACCGGGTTTTGGGCGCTCCGACAAACCGGTGGACGATCACTGGTACGTGATCGAACGTCACATTGACTGCATTTGTCATCTGATCGATACGCTGAACCTCAAACGCATCACGCTGTTCTGCCAGGACTGGGGTGGGCCAATCGGACTGCGGCAGGTGGTGGATCAACCACAACGGTTCGAACGGCTCGCGATCATGAACACCTGGTTGCATCACCCGGAGTTCGTGTACTCCCCAGGAATTCGGGCCTGGCGCGAAGCTGCTACCCACCGCATGTGGTTGGCATGGACCGACGGAAACATTCCCTGCGGCGCCATCGTGGCACGTTCACTCGGTCGCCCCGGGCATGACCGCATCGCGCTGTACCGTGCCTACGAAGCGCCTTTCGCCGTCGGCCCCCAGGCGAAAGCCGGGGCTCGCCGTTTCCCCTTTTGCATTCCGTTTGGGGAACCGGAAGCCGGCAACGCGATGGATCAATCACGCTGTTTTGCAGCGCTGAAGACGCTTGGCATCAAAACGCATTTCATCTTTGGCGACGCAGATCCGGTGTTCACAGCGGACTGGGCCCGCGAGTGGTCCGCGCAGATGCATGGATCAACCCTCGATCTCCTCGCCGGCGCGACGCACTTCGTCCAGGAAGACGCGGGTGAAGAAGTGGTTGCCACATTTCTGAATCGCCGCGGCTGAACGAGCCACCCGTGTCACGACATGCGCCGCTGAAACCCCTGTGGCATCCAGTTGCATGGCCTGCCTGGATCGCCATCGGCATTGGTTGGTGCCTCTCGCGACTGCCGCTGCCGTGGATTTTTGCACTGGGTCGGCTGCTCGGAACCGCGTTCTATTACCTCGTCGCATCCCGTCGCCGTATCGTCCGTATCAACCTGCGCCTCTGTTTTCCGAGCCTCGATCCTGAAGCGACGGAAGCACTATTACGAGAGAACTTCCGCCACACTGCATCCGGTGTGCTCGAAGCGTTATTGCCATGGCTCAATCCGGCAAGAGATCTCTCGCCACACATCGATGTCATCGGCGCCGAGCACTACCACAACGCCAGAGCTCAGGGTCGCGGCGTGCTGGTGCTCGCTGCACACTTTACGGTGATGGATGTGATATCAGCGCCGCTCGGGCGTCTCGGCGGTTTTGACGTGATGTACCGCTACAACAAGAATCCGGCCTGGCAATGGTTGCAGATCACCGGGCGCCAACGGTATTTCGAAGGGGTGGTCGAACGCGAAGAGATACGGCTCGCACTGAAGCGGTTACGCGCTGGACGCGCCATTTGGTATGCGATCGATCAGGACTACGGGCGCAAGCACTCGGTGTTTGCACCGTTTTTCGGCGTACCAGCAGCGACCATCGTTGCAACGAGCCGTTTTGCCCGCCTCAATCACTCTCCGGTACTGTTCATGACCACGTCCCGTGACCTGGTCAGACAACGCTGGTCCATCACCTTTCATCCGGTGATCAGCGACTTTCCTGGCACGAACGATCAAGAAGACGCAAGCCGTCTGAATGCGCACATCGAGTCCTTCATCCGGGAGCAGCCTGCCCAGTACCTGTGGATGCATCGACGTTTCAAGACGCGGCCTGATGATGAGCGGGGCTTCTACTCGAAGTCGTGAATCTAGCCTGGTGAGGTGTCGAGGTTAAGGAGTGTCTGATTTATCAGACACTCCTTAACGGTGTAGGGATACACCGCCATTTTTGTAGCGCGATGTGCTGTGAAAATGCGAGGGGGCCAGGAGGTCCCCGACCTGATCAATTCGCAGGAGGCGAATTGATCGGAGTTAAATTGAGCTCGGCCGCAATCCGTCGGGCAACCGCTTCAACGGAGTATTCCGCCCGCACCCGCGCTTCCGCCCGCTGCGCCCATTCTTCCCGGGGAATCAGCGCTGTCTGCACTGCGCGCAGTGCCAAAGCGATGGCGTTTGGATCGGGCCTCTCGTAGTAGAACCCCATGTCACCGAGCACGTCCGCAGGTCCCGCTACGTTCTGGCAAATCACCGGAATGCCGGCAAGCAATCCTTCAAGCGCAACCATGCCGAAGGCTTCCACATCCCCTGATGTCAGCAGCAAGGCATCCAGTCCGCGGTAACAGCGGCGCGCATCCGGGACAAATCCGCTGAACACGACACCGGGATCGCCCTGTTCGAGCCGGCCACGCAGAGGGCCATCACCAACAAAAACCAGCCTCGCGCCTTCGAGCTTTGCGGCGCGAAACGCTTCGAGCGCCAGCTCCGGTTGTTTCTTCGGGTGCAGGCGACCGACCACGCCGATGGTAAACGGCCCGGCTTCGAGGCCAAGTCGCTCCTGCGCTTCATCGCGGCTCAACATTGCTGACTTCTCGCGGTCCACATCTACGGCGTTTGGCAAGCAGATACAGCGCGCCACACTCTTTCGGAGATCTTCGACTACTGCCGGAGAAATACCCGCGAATACTGTGCGCCGATCAAATCGCACCAGAATTTTGCGCATCGTCTTGTCGAAGAAGTGGAACTCATGGGCAACCGCCACCGTGCGTTGCGCTTCGATAGCACTCGCCTTCAGTACGCGCCAGCTCCGGTAACGGTGGCAGATCGCGAGGCGATACTGTGAAGGGCGTGGCAGTTGATCATCGAGGTCCCGGGCAAGCGCCTTGCTGTCGCGCAGTGACTTCGCGTGCAAATACATCGCACTCTTCACCGGAGTTCCAAGCGGTGGTGAGAAGAACACTGTCGTGCACTTCAGGCCCAGCTGGCGAAGCGCTTTGGCGTAGACCACGCAGAGATCCGCAAACGGCGGATGATCGTGGGGACAAAGTTGTAGCACTTCCCCACGAGCTGCGTTGTCGTCAGTCATCGTTCTTCAATCCTGGTTTTTGGTGACGAGCCAGTCACCAAGTACCAGGTACTCAAGATCGCAGCCGAGGAACATGTTGAGCGCATCCGCCGGTGAACACACCATCGGCTCGCCGCGGCGATTGAGAGAAGTGTTGAGCACCACGGCGTTGTCGGTACGTGTTTCCAGCGCTTCAAGCAGCGCGTAGTAGCGTGGATTAGTGTCCTTCTCGACGATCTGTACGCGCGCTGTGCCGTCTTCGTGCACCACTTCAGGAATGCGCGGTTTCCACTCCGGAACCACGTCAAACGTGATGGTCATGAACGGCGCGGGGTGATCAGTGCCGATGATCGATGGTGCAACGCGGTCGAGCACACTGGGGCAGAATGGCCGCCACCGTTCGCGGAACTTGATCTGTTCATTGATCCGATCAGCAATTCCCGGCGCCGACGGACAGCCCAGGATCGAACGATTGCCCAGTGCGCGTGGCCCAAACTCCATTCGCCCCTGAAACCAGGCAACCGGATGGCCGGCTGCCAGGAGGTCGGCGGTTGCGATGACGATGTTTTCAAGCCGTTCGGTCTTAACGCGGCGACCTGCAGTCTTTACCGCATCAAGGATCTCATCATCGCCGTAGGCAGGACCGAGATACGCATGTCGCATGCGTGGCGGACACTCACCTGCCTCTGCAGCCACGAAGGTCGCTGCACCGAGGGCCGTACCGGAATCCCCCGAGGCGGGCTGCACAAACAGCTCCTTCACCTGCGGCAACGCCACGATGCGCTGATTGAGTTTGACGTTCAGCGCTCCACCACCGGCAAAGGCGAGCAGACCTGTTTCGCGCAGCACATCACCGAGGTATTTTTCCAGGAGCTCGAGGCAGCGCTCTTCAAAGAGCTTCTGCATCGCTGCGGCATAGTGGGTCCACGGCTCTTCCGCAGAATCACCGATACGGCGCGGACCCAGCCACTCGATCAGTTTCCGGCTGAAATAGAAACCGGTTTTGTTTTCCTTGTAGCGCCTGAGCCCAACGGTGTTGACGAGCTGCGTATTGGCTTCAAACCCGGCTGGCGTCTGCGGCAGGATGCGCGACAGATCATATCGGTCAGGATCACCGTAGGGTGCCATCCCCATGACCTTGTATTCACCGTCGAGCATTTCAAATCCGAGGTACTCGGTGATGGCGCCGTACACACCTGCGAGTGAATCCGGGTCATAAAACTCGTGAATGCGGTGAATCTGACCCTTGTCGCCATATCCGAAAAACGTCGTCGCGTATTCACCTTTGCCATCAACACCGAGAATGGCGGTGCGCTCGGTAAAGCCCGAGAGGTGATAGGCGCTCGAGGCGTGGGCGAGGTGGTGTTCAATAGCGCGGAACTTCGTACGCTTCCAGTCGATGCCGAGCTCGCGGCCCATCGTTAGTACACGGTCGCGGTTGCGTCGATAGCGTCGGTTGCCATTAAAGATGGCGTCGAGTGCCCGATCCGGGGCGTACCAGTAGCGCTTCGCGTAGTGCCACCGCGCCGGACTCGACAACGGTATTGGCGCATACGGAAAGGCCACCACATCCACATCGGCGGGATTGACTCCGCCTGCGGTGAGGCAATACCGCGCAGCCTCGACGGGCATCCTGCCCTTGGCATGTTTGTCGCGGATGAAACGCTCTTCTTCAGCGGCCGCAATCACTTCGCCATCGGCGATCAGTGCAGCGGAAGCGTCATGTCCAAGAGCGCCGGAAAGGCCGAGAACGATCAAGCGGGGTCTGCCGGGAGAGAAGGTGCGGGCACTATAACTTCGCAACCGGCGTCGGCAAGCACCGCTTGCCCGACAAACACGCGAGACGCAGACACTTCTTATCCCGGCCTGACTAACCTGGCCTTTTTAGCCCGACCTTTTTAACCTTGCTTGGCGAAAAGCATCCTTCACCGTCTTGTGCGCCGGGGCATCAACCGGCCAATTGGCGAGCAATCGCGCCACATCCCGCCGCTGCCCACGTTTCGAGACGCGGATGGAGTCCACATCGATCAAGTAGAGCTTGCCCTGGTGCAGCAGAAAATTGGTCGACTTGAGATCGCCGTGCACAAGGCCGGCCTTCTGCAGGGCGGACACGACATGCACCAGATCCTTCAGCGTAAAGCTGTCTATATGACCTGATCGCGTCAGCGTCGCGAGATCTTTGCCGTCCCGGCGCTCCATGAGCACGTAGGCAGGCCCTGGCCACCACCTCGATCCCGTTTCGATCAGACCAAGAGGCACGGCCGTGGGGATACCGAGGAAGCCAAGGCGTAATCCGTTTTGCCAGGCCTCGCGTGCCCGACGTCTGAACACGCGTCTGATCCGATGCCAGAAACCAGTGATGTTGTAGCGCTTCGCAACTAACCCACGTCGTCCGATATCGACATTCACAACCGTGGCACTGTTGCCCCGTTTCAGCACGTCGGCTGATTCCCCGAAAAAGCGCTCCGGGTCCGACGCAAACGCTTCGAAGGTCACAATTTCCTCTCGCCGGCAATACAGCTTGCGGGCTGCACCACCACGCCCTTCCTCTCGCACCACGAAGTTCGAGCAATCGCGGAGTGTTTTCAGCAGGTAGTACGCACTGCGCCGGGTGATCGCCGCTGCGAGCAACCTGCGCAGGCGTGCTGATCGGAAGGTGCCCCTCTCTTCCTGTCGAGCGGCGAGGTAGGCGTCGAGACACGCCATCGTATCGGGTTGCACCGGAATATCGAACTGCGCCAGAAGAATCGCCAGCTCCTCAAGTCCGGCAAGAACGGAAAGAACCTCCGGCTCGATCGCATCCGCATCTACGGCGACGATTTCGCCCTGCGGCGTTTTCAGGAAATTGCCGAGGTGCAGATCGGTATGGGAGAAACCGTTGAAGTGCAGGCGACCCAGAATATCCGCGAGTGCCAGCGCATCGTTTTCATTGGCATGGGTGACATTCGCCAGGCGCCCAAAGAGCAGCCACTCGATACCTGGCCCCGGCGCCGGGTTTGATCCACGCGCAATGACGGGAGTTGTGCGCACACCGGCGCGGGTAAACGCGTCCTGGCCGCGGAGTGCACGACGGATGTCCCGCTCATGGTGCTTGCCGAAAAACAGTTTGAGTACACCCGCGCCACGCGCCGGATCATCCACCCCCACCGTGAGTCGTCGCCCGGGAAGATGGCGCAGAACTTCCGTGACCCTGAACGTCGCGTCAGGAAGTACCAGTTCGAAAGGCAGTTCTGGCTCGCGCGGCAAGCCTGCTAAACCGCCGCCATGAACTACGCGCATGGACCTGGTGCCTCATCCCGCTTGCCGGCCTTGGCCGTGGCAAATCGTTCGATCAAGGCAATCGCAACGTCGGTCAGCGAGTAAATTTCCTGCTGCTGCGAAAGGCGGATGCCAGCTTCCCGCCATGCCCCCCTCTTGTCACTTGTCAGGAGTGCATGCAGATCCGCCTCGAAGGTCGCCTGCTGAAAGGGGACGGGTGTCACGATGCCGGCACCGGCTTCGCTGATGTAGTGCGCATAACCGCAGTTCGCCGTGGCGAGCACCGGCAACCCTGCCACCATGGCTTCAAGGATCACCATACCGGCGTTTTCGTCATAGGCAGGAAGGACCGCTGCATCTCCCGCTGCAAGCAGATCGGGGACGTCATCACGGCCGTCGGCGAAAAACTGCACCCGTGAACTAATTCCGAGCCGCAGGGCCATCCTGCGAAATGGCTCGGCGTTATCTTTGCCAACCACATACAGAAGAATGTGGGAGGACAGTTCCTCCGGGCAGGCTTTGAGCGCCAACAATACCCGATCAAGCCCTTTCTTGATAAACCCGCTACCAATGAACAGCAGCAGAAGCTGATCGTCAGTAAGGCCGAGGCGGCTGCGAACCTCGGCACGGCGCCGGCTCCGGTCTTCGGCGTCGGGTGCTGCCGCGCGATCACGCTCGATACCCGGGGGCAGCCGATGGAATCTCTGCGGTTCGGTCCCATAGAAGTGGCGAAAATGGGGTGTATAGGTATCCGAGATGGTCAGTATTTGTGTACCGGCGCCTGCGGTAAACACCGCGTTCTCGGCGTTGCGAAAACTGCGATAGCGGGGCATCAACCGGTACAGGACCCCACGCTGGTTCTGCGCCTTTTCCTCAAAACAGGAATCCCCCGCGTAGTAGACATCGAGACCCGGCATTTTGTTCATACCTATCACCAGGTCCACCGGATCCCGTTGCAGATCGTCGCGAACCCAATCCGCGAAGCGCTCGTAGAGGGTGTGATTGGTGATCGCCTTGACCGACGCGATCCGCACTTCAAGATCTTCGAGCTTTGGACCATTCCAGCGAATGGTATAAATCCGTACTTCGTGGCCACGCAACACGCAGGCAGAAGCAAGTTTGCGCAGATCACGCTGGATGCCACCAAAAGGAAAGTACTTGAAGATGCAGAACGCGAGCTTCACGGCTTCAGATTCCGTTGAGCGCCAGACGCGCCGTTCGCCAGACGAGCTCAGGCGGTAACCGGCTGAAACATGGCGGTTCTACAGCGTACCGGTCACGGTCTGTCCGGGTGCAGGTCGGTCGCCGGCAGGGTGCACAATCAAGGTTCGCAACAAGATTCTGCACACGCCGTCCGCGCACCCCGGTGAGTGCCGGGTCTGTCGGACCATAGAGGCCGATCACGGGGCGATCCAGCGCTGCGGCAACATGGCTCAAACCGGTGTCCACGCCGACTAC